>CAMBEO010000063.1 GCA_945865725.1 Thermoflexus hugenholtzii JAD2
CCCCACGAGTCGTCCTGCACCGCGTACAGCTCCGTGCACGCCGCCTCGGGGTTCTCGCTCTCGATCGCCAGCCGGAACAGCGTCGCCAGGTCGCGCGGGTCGGTGTAGCTGAACATCGCCCGTTCGCCCGACAGCGGGTTGGCCCGCAGGCGCGACTCGAGGTGCGGGTAGTCCCATGGACGTGCCACGAGGCTTGGCCGGATCGATACCACGCGCAACTTCCCCGCCGTGCGCCGATGGATTTGTTCCGCCGTCAACTCGCCCAGCAGCTTCGACAGCCCGTACGGGTCCTGCGGGCGGTTCGCGTGCGTCTCGTCGACCGGCACGAAGTCGGGCAGGTGCAAATGCTTGCGGTACCCCTGCCCGAGGGTGTTGATGCTGCTGGCCATCGCCAGCGACTTGAGGCCAAGCACCGCCGCCGCCTCGCAGGCATTGAAGTTCCCGACCACGTTCGTCGTGAAGACCTGCGTGTCCGGGAACGTCCCCGGCGAGGCAATCGCCGCGAGGTGGATCGCTGCCTCGCACCCGGCGAAGACCTCGATGAGGTCGCCGAGGTTCTCGTGATTGCCGATCCGGTAGCGCACCCCGGGCACCGCCGGTTGCAGGCCCCTCGGCGTCGGCTGGTGGGGCGGACGTTCACGGTCGAGGACCGTCACCGTCCACCCGTGGTCCACCAGTTCCCGCACCACCCAGCCGCCGATCCACCCGCACCCGCCGGTTACCGCCACGCGCCGTGCCATTGCCATCCGTCCTTCCTACCTGCGCGACGGCCTTCTCCCCTCTCCCGCCGCAGCGGGGGAGGGGCAAGGGGAGGGGGCCGTCCTTCTCCCCTCACCCGCGAGCGTGGGAGTTTTCAGCTGGGGGAGGGGGTGAGGGGCTCCCCCTTCCCGCGCCGGGAAGGGGGCCGGGGGTTAGGCCCGACCCGCCCGCGCCCCGGTGTGGCCTACTTGCCTGCGAGGCGGCGGCGTCTCGCCAGCCACGCTCGCGCCGCCTGCACCTTCCCCGTCCGCGCCGGGCGCATCGCCACCAGCGCGAGGACCGCGTTGGCGACGGCGCGCACCGTCGGCGCGCCCCCCGTCACCGCCTCGATCTCCACGAACCGCTGCCGGTACGTCTCCCCCTCGATCGTTACCTCGTCGAGGGAGACGACCGCGCGCGCCTCGCCCGACGCGACGACGAGGTCGCGTCGCGGGTTTCTCAAGACGGCCACCGGCACCAATGAGGCCGCGTCCGCGACGCCCCTGGCGCGGAGTGCGTCGAGGACCGGCCCGGTCCCGGCCATCGCAGACCACGCCCCCGGCGCCGTCCCGGCCGCGATCGCGACCGTCAGCTCCGTCCGCGCGAAGACCCCTTCGGGCGTTTCGCCGGCGGGACCCTTCAGCGTCAGCTCGCCCACCGGGTCGTCGCCGTTCTGGCGCACCCGCAACGTGCACTGTTGCCGGGCCAGCGCGCCGTCGGGCGTATCGAAGTAGCTGTCGCGAAGCGCGATCATGCGTCGTTCGACCACCTGCCAGTCACCGAGGGCCTCGCGGTCCCCCAGGACGGCGACGGCGCGCTGCGATGCCCGGAACTTCGCCTCGATCTCGATCACCGCACCGCCGCTCATCGCACCATCCTGAGTATCGCGAACTGGTCGGCACCGTCCAGCGCCGAGTCCTCTTCGGGCTCGCCAAGCTCCTCCACGTCGAACCACTCGGCGAGGGTCGCGTGGATTTCCTCCCACGACGCCGCGAACGGCGGGCCGCCTTCCGCAGGGCCGACAAAGAAGCTCCCGACGAGTCGACCGCCCGGGCGCAGGAGGGCGCGGACGCACTCGACGTACCGGCCGCGATCCACCGGCGCGATCGCGCAGAAGCAGGCCCGTTCGAGGACGAAGTCGAAGGTGCCCACGTACTGCTCGGCAATCGCGAACATGTCGGCCTCGACGAACGTCGCGAGGTGTGCGAGGCCCTCGGCGGCGGCGAGTTCGCGCGCGCCAGTGACTGCCGACGGCGCGAAGTCGAAACCCGTCACCTCGTACCCGCGCGCCGCGAACGACAGGGCGTCGTGCCCTCGCCCGCAACCCGGGACGGCCATGCGACCCGGCGCCGGCGCCGTCGGTGACTCGAGGAGGCGCAGGAACGAGGGCGTCGGCACGCCGCGCTCCCATCCGGTGCGCCCTGCCTGGTACCGGCCCTCCCAGAACGCGGGATCCTGCGCGGGTTGCAACGTCGTCATCCTTGCGCTCCCACGCGCCTCCCGAGGCCCCAGGGGCCGAAGGGTACCCTACCCCCCCGATGATCTTCGACCATCGCTTCCGCGTGCGCTACGCCGAGACCGACCAGATGGGCATCGCCCATCATGCCGCCTACCTGGTGTGGTTCGAGGCGGCCCGCGTCGAGTGGAGTCGCGCCCTTGGCCTCCCGTGGGGCGACATCGAGGCCAGCGGCTACGCGCAGGCCGTCTACGAGGCGCGCCTGCGCTACCGGCGCCCCGCCCGGTTCGACCAGCAACTCGTCATGCGTGTCGCCCTCGTCGAAGCGCGCGGGCCACGCATGCGCTTCGCCTTCCGCCTGCACGACGCCACCACGCTTGACGATGCCGGCCCCGACGACGCGGAGGTCCTCGCGACCGGGAGTGTCGAACTCGTGTGGGTCACGCGCGACGGTCGCGCCACGCGCCTGCCCCGCGACCACCCGGCGGCGGCCATCTTCGGCGCCGTCGGGGCCAACCCCGGGTGGGACGCCTGACCCGTCCCGACGCCAATCCGGGGGCGCCAGCGTCCCTGCGGGGGGCCTACATCGTGCCCGTCCGCCTCACTGTCGCGTCTGATCGTCCCGCGAGGCCCGGCACCAGCGCCGTTCCGAGTCCCGGTGCGTCCGATAGCGTCACGTGGCCGTCGGCGACCACCGGCAGGCCCGTCACCAGCTCCGTGTACCACCCCGTGTAGAAGGCGCGCACCACCTCCTGGATCAAGGTGTTCGGCGCGTTCAGGCTCAGGTGGCAGCCGGCCGCCCACGTCACCGGCCCGGTGCAATCGTGCGGGGCGATCGGCAGGCCGAACGACTCGGCCAGCGTCGCGATTGCCTTCCCCTCGGAGATGCCGCCGCACCAGCCGAGGTCGAGCATGACGTAACTGGCGGCGCGCGCCTCAAGCAGTTCCCGGAAGCCGCCCCGGTTCCCGAGCAGTTCGCTCGCCGTCGTCGGCAGGCGCGTGCCATGCGCGAAGCGCGCCAGCGCCGCGATGTCGTCGGGTCGGACCGGGTCCTCGATCCAGAACGGTCGGATGTCCTCCCGCTCGAAGGCTTGCGCGATCTGCAGCGCCGCCGGCACCTGCCAAAGGCCGTGCAACTCGACCATCAGGTCCATGCGGTGGCCGACGACCTCGCGCACCCGCCGGAACGGGCGCATCGCGACGTCCAGCTCGGCCGGCGTGATCGACGTGCCGTTCGTCCGGTACGCCGCCTCGTCGAAGGGCCACATCTTCATGCCGGTGATGCCCATCGCCAGCAGGCTTTCGGCGAGAACCCCGGCGTCGCCCGTCAGCCACGCGTCGAGGTCCTCGTACGGGCCGATCGCGTCGGTGCCCACCCCCCAGTTCGCGCGCGCCTGCCCGACCGTCTTCCGGACGTACCGGTAGCCCGCGCACGTGTTGTAGACGCGCACGCGGTCGTGCGACGCCCCGCCGAGGAGGTCGTACACCGGCGCGCCGAGGTGCTTGCCCTTGATGTCCCACAGGGCCATGTCGACCGCCGACAGGCCCCGGCGTTCCACCCCGGTCCCCTTCGTCCCGACGTACCCCGGCAACGCGGTCCGCAGGCGGTCGATGCGCGCCGGGTCTTCACCGACCAGCTTCGGCGCCACCGTCTCGTGCAGGTACGCCGCCACCTCGGGCGCACCGAAGAACGTCTCGCCGAGGCCGGTGATGCCCGCGTCGGTCGCGACCTGCACGAACAGGATGTTGCCGAACTCCTCCAGCTGGATCGTCTCGATCCCGGTCACCTTCATCGCCCGCCTCCTTCTCCCGTCGTGGATCATGGCGCACCCGGCCGCGCCACCGCCGCCCCGGAGGGCGACGGCAAGCTGGCGCGATGCCCCGTCACCAGTTCGTGATGCTGCCGTCCAGGCGGTGCAGCTGCGGCAGGCCCCGCATCTGGAACGGGTGCTTGCGGGCCGCCTCGCGGTCGAACACGATGCCGAGCCCCGGCGCCGTCGGCGGCAGGAGGTAACCGTCCTCCCACGGCACCTGCACTGGGAAGATGTCGTTCATCGACGTCCCCGGTCGCCGCGGCTGCTCCTGCACGCCGACGAGGGGCGATGCCAGGTTCAGATGAAGGCATGCCGCCGTCGAGACTGGCCCGAGAGGGTTGTGCGTCGCCAGCTTGATGTAGTGGGTCTCGCACCACCCGGCGACCTTCTTGGCCTCCGTCAGCCCGCCGCAGATCCCGAGGTCGATCCGGCAGAAGTCCATCAACTCCTCCTCGATCACCTGCCGGAACTCCCACTTGCTTGCGAACTGCTCGCCCACCGCGATCGGCGAGTGCACGTGTTGCCGCACCAGTCGCAAGCTCTGCATCGACTCGGCCCGAATCGGGTCCTCGAGGAAGAAGGGGTCGAACTCCTCGACCGCACGCCCGAGGCGGATCGAGTCGGCCGGGTCAAGGCGCGTGTGGATGTCGAAGCACAACTCGACGGAATCGCCCAGGGCCTTGCGCAGCGCCTCGAACTCGCGGGTCGCCTGCTTGATCGAGGCGGTCGGCTCAAGCACCCCGCCGAACTCGTGCAAGCCCCACCGCACGAACTTCCAGCCTTCCGCGACGTGCGCTTGCGCATTCTCGACCAGACCCTCGATCGACGGCCGCTGGATGTGCGGGTAGCAGACCACCTTGTCGCGGCACAGGCCCCCAAGCAGGTCGTAGACCGGCCGGTTCAGCGCCTTCCCCTTGATGTCCCACAGCGCGATGTCGATCGCCGAGATGGCCGACGTCGCGATGTTCTGCGCCGGGAAGAACCCGCCGCGCGACATCAGCTGCCACAGGTGCTCCGTCCGGAACGGGTCCTGGCCGATCAACTGGGGCTTCAGGTGCTCGACCACCCCCTGCATCGCTAGTTCGCGCCCGGTGAGGCCGCCCTCGCCGACGCCGGAGATGCCCTCGTCGGTGTCCACGACGACGAAGAAGAAGTTGCGCGACCCGCCCCAGACGGGCAGGCACTCGATGTTCGTGATCTTCATGGTGCTGGTGGTCCCTCCCTCCCGCGCGGCGCTCCCGCCGCGTGCCGTGGCAGGCGACCCCGCCCGGCGAGGCCCGAGCATAGCCCCCGCCTCGGCGTCGCGCGCCCCCGGTGTGGCACGATGCACCCATGACCGCACCTGCCCCGGGCGCCGAGCGACGCCTGGCGATCCTTGGCGGCGGCCAGATGGGCGGCGCCATCCTTGCCCGCGCCCTCGCCGCCGGCCTCTACGCCCCCGAGCACGTCACCGTTAGCGACGCCGACCCCGGCGCCCGTGACCGCCTCGCCCGTGACCTCGGCGTCCGCACCCTATTCGATGCCCCCGCCGCCGTCCGCGACGCCTCGTGCGTCCTCCTGGCCCTCAAGCCGCAGGTGATGCCCCACGTCGGTCGCGAACTTCATGGGCGCCTCGCCCCCGGCCAGGTCGTCCTCTCGATCATGGCCGGCATCGAGGTTGCCACCCTCCAGGACGCCCTCGGGCACGACGCGGTCATCCGCGCGATGCCAAACACCCCCGCCCAGGTCGGCCAGGGCGTCACCGCGTGGTGCGCCACCCCCGCCGTCTCCGCAGGCGCCCGCGACGAGGTCCGCGCCCTCCTCCGCGCCGTCGGCACCGAACTCGAGGTGGATCACGAGCGCTACCTCGACATGGTGACCGCCGTCTCGGGGAGCGGCCCGGCGTGGGCGATGCTCCTCATCGAGGCGATGACCGACGCCGGCGTGAACCTCGGCCTGCGGCGCGACTGGGCGTACGAACTCGTCCTGCAGACCCTCGCCGGGTCGGTCGCCCTCGCACGCGAGACCGGGCGGCACCCGGCCGACCTACGCAACTCCGTGACGACCCCCGGGGGAACGACCGCCGCCGGCTTGGCCACGATGGAGCGCGCGGGCGTGCGCGCGGGCCTCGCCGATGGCATCGCCGCCGCGTACCAGCGGGCGATTGACCTCGGCGCGGCGGCACGCCGCTAGCGCGAGGACGGGTCACGATGATTCCAGTGCTTGCCAAGCTCCTCGGACGCCTCTTCGGCGGTGCCCGCGGATCCGGCGGCGCGCCTGATGACCGCAGCGGCATCTACCTGCACGTGCGCTGCCGCGCCTGTGGCGAGATCATCCGCGTCCGCGTGAACCGGCACAACGACCTGTCGCCGATCGAGGACGGTGACGGCTTCCACGTGCGCAAGTCGATCATCGGCCGCCACTGCTTCCGGCGGATCGACGCCGAGTTCACCTTTGACAAGGCCTACCGGCAGGTCGACGCGACGATTGCCGGTGGTGTGGTCGCGACCCGAGAGGAGTGGGAGGCCTGGGAGGCTTCCCACCCCGCCCCGGCGCCCGCGGAGCCGTCGTAGCGTCCGGTCGCGGCCGTGCGCCGCCTCCGTGACCGGATCGCCCCGACTGGGGCCCCGGCGTCGCGCCGGCCCCTTCGCGCCGGGACGCGCGGGCGCGACGTGCCTTGGGGCGACGGACGTTCTACGCCCGAACAGCCGATGCAACCCGCCCATCTTCGCGCCGCTTCTGCGGGCAACGGTCCCCTTGCGTCCGTCATGCGGTGGATAAGTGCGCGCCGCGTCGTGGCGGTGACCGCCCCCGCCGTTGCACTCGCCATTGCCTGCGGGTGGGCCGCCAGCGCGACCTCGCCGCTCGCCCCCGGTGCCACCCTCCTCACGGGCCTGGCCGCCTGCGCCGCCCTTCGCTACCCGGCTGTCGCTGTCGGCCTGGTCATCGCCGTGGTCGCGCTCCTGCCGTTCGGGGTCGTGCCGATCCGCCTTGGCGTCGCCCCGACCTTCCTTGACCTTGCGACCGCCTTGCTTTGGGCGTCGTGGCTGACCCGCGTCGCGACCGGGCGCGACCGTCCGCGTCACGCGGGCATCACCGCCGCCTTCGGACTGTTCGTCGCGAGCGCGACGGTCGCCTACCTTGGGTCGCCCGACCGCCTGGTCCCTGACGAGACCGCTCGCGCCTTCGCCAAGGCCATGGTCGCGACGCTCGCGATCGTGCCGGTGGCCCACCTCGCGGCCGATGCGGGCGTGGCACGAGCGACCGTCGGGGCAATCGTCGCCTTCGCCGGCGCCGAGGCCTCGATCGCCCTCGCCCTCCACGTCGTCCCGCGCGACCTCGCCTACCGCGCCCTCGCCGCCCTCGCACCGCTCGGCTACCCCACCGGCGACGGCGTCCTGCGCTACCGGCCCGACACCGACATCCTGCGCGCCATCGGCACGTCAATCGACCCGAACATGCTTGGCGCGATGCTCATGGTCGCCGGGTCGCTCGGCGTCGCCACCCTCCTTGCCCCGAGACCTCCGTGGCCCCGGTGGGTGACGGCGGCAGCCCTCGCGCCGGTCCTTGCGGGCCTACTCCTGACGGAATCGCGTGGCAGCTGGCTCTCCCTCGCCGTCGCGATCGCCGTAATCGCCACGTTGCGCCATCGGCGGCTCTGGCTCGTCGTCGCCCTCGGTGCCATCGCGATCCCGTTCGTGCCCGCGGCGCAGAGATTCACCGCGCACCTCGTCTCGGGCTTGCTGGCGCAGGACCGGGCCGCCTCCATGCGGATCGGGGAACTCCGCAACGCCCTTGCCATCATCTCGTCGGCCCCGTGGGTCGGCGTCGGGTGGGGAATCGGGGACCGCAGCATCGACCTCGAGTTCACCCGCGGGGTCTCGAACATCTACTTGGCAGTCGCCCAGCGATCAGGCATCCCAGCCCTCGGCGCGTACCTGGCCGGCTGGGCAGCCGCGGCATGGGTGTCGTGGCGAGGACTGCGCGCGACCCTCACCGATCCGGAGGACGACGGCATCACCATTGGGACCGCCGCCGCCATTACCGGGGCCCTCGGGGCGGGGATGGTCGATCACCATTTCGTGAGCTTCCCTCACTTGGTGACCCTGCTTGCGGTACTGGCCGGCACGTTAGTCGCGCGGGCTGCCTCCGCCCATCGCCAGGCGCAGCCCGCACGAGCGACCGGGATGAATGCATGACGCTGCCGGTCCTCCTCGACGCGCGCATCCTCACCTATAACGACACCGGCATCGCTCGCTACGTGCGCCACCTGTACCGCGCCATGCGGGTGATCGCCGACGAAGCGATTGCGAGTGGCGGGTCTCCACCTGTCGAGGTCACCGTCCTTGAGTCGCGGCGCGAGCGGCGCCACCACCTTTCCGACGCGTGGCCCGACGCGCGTCGGGCGTGGACCCCCCCGCACCATCGCCTCGAGCGATGGACACTCGCCGGCGAGGTCGGCCTCGCGGCCTGGACCCTTGCGCGACGCGACCGAAAGAGGCTTGTCCTCCACAGTCCCGACCATGTCAGCCCCGGACGGTTCGGGATACTTCAAGGTCGGCGTTGGGCAAACGTAGTGACCGTACATGATTTGGCATTCATGAAGGTGCCAGACTCACACACACCAGAAAGTCGCGCATACTACTCCGGCATCATTCGTACCGCTAGGGACGCGGAAATCATCATTTGCCCCTCGAAGGCCACCGCGACCGACCTCCTTGACGAAACGAGGTGCGACCCGTCCCGGGTGCGGGTGATCCCGGAGGCCGCCGACCCGCGTTACCGACCGGCTTCGCCAGGTGCGCCGATGGCCGCGGTGCCGGGCCGCCCGTACATCTTGACAGTCGGTTCCATCGAGCCTCGAAAGAATGTCAAGACGCTTCTGGAGGCCATCGCGACCCTTCCGCCGTCGCGCCGACCGATGGTGAGGATCGTCGGCGCGGCGGGTCGGGCGAGCGATGACCTCGGCGCCCTGGTTGCTAGCAAGGGCCTTGACCGGGATGTCGCGTTCATGGGTCGCATGGGCACGGAAGAGATCGGGGCCCTGTACCGTGGCGCGATCGCGGCGGCGTACCTGAGCCTCTACGAGGGCTTCGGGCTGCCCGTCCTGGAGGCGATGGCCTGCGGATGCCCGGTCATTGCCTCCGGCGTTTCGAGCATCCCCGAGGTTGCAGGTGACGCCGCCTTGCTAGTCGACCCGGGCGAGCCGGAAGCCGTCGCGCATGCGATCGAGACCGTCATGGGCGATGCGGGGGCCGCTGCCGAGTTGCGTCGTCGCGGGCTTGCCCGCGCCGCGAGGTTCACCTGGGCGACCGCCGCCCGGCAGACAATAGACGCGTTTCGCGACGCCGCTGGATGAGCCGCCCGGGCGGTGCCGCGCGGCCAGTGATCTGGTGACCATCCCTTTGGGTCACCTACGCGATCCTCGACTGACCCTGTCGATCTGACGCGTACCCGGGTGTCGCGTACGCGTGCATGCGGGATGACAAGCCGCACGCACCAGTCGCCTGATCACGCCGGCTGGCCAGTCGTGGATGGGATGCGGATGGCGCGGCCGATTTAATCTTGCGTCAGTCCCTGCACGAAATCGGAGGTGCCGGGACGTCTCGACCGGTGGGTCGACCCCTGTTCCGGATCCCCGTCCCCTGACGCGCCGATCAATGGTGCGTGGCTGCACTCATCGGATTCCTCTGATTTCGCTCGGGATGTCCATGGTACGGGGCCAGTCTAGTTATGAACAGGATGCGCAATAGTGTCATGTAAAGAACCGCCCGTGCGCCACGGGAGGGCCGTTTGGCGCATCGCGTTGGGTGGTCGGCTCTGGTCACTGACCCACTCCCGGGTCCCCAGGGCCGGCGGTTCTCGGTGTCAAGAAAGGTGACGATAATCTGTCATGTCGGCTCGGTCCGGTCTTGAGATGCGTGTTCCCTTCGGCGGCGGGGGCGTGGGCGCTCGTTTCCTTGCCGCAAGTTTGACGTATCGTGATCTGGTGGACTTAAACGCTTGACATTCTGTCCACCATGCGTTCGCTGGTGGTCGGGGAGAAGTGCGGTCCGATCCGCGCCGGTGCGTGGTGGTCGTTCGAAAAGGTAATTGGCATTTCTCACCGACGATCGGGGTGGAGTGTCGCCTCGTTCGGAATGGTGGTGAGCGCTCCCATTCTCTCGCGTTTGCTGCGTGTTTTGGTGGCCGGAATGTTCGTTCGCGCGTCTTTTCGTTCGCGAGAAGTGCCGTCAGTCAATAGCGTGTGCTTAATGATGGTCAAAGTGCGCGTTCGGGATTCACGCCCGCCGGAGGGCCTGTTGCGGCGGCTTACTAGTTCCCGGTTCGGGTTGTCAGGGCTTCCTCGCGCGGTTCGGTTCGCCGTTCGTCCAGGTTGTCGCAGGTTGGCGTTCCGTTGGTTTTCTGGAGTGGCGCGTTTCCGGGTCGGTCGCGTGGCGGCGGGCATGGTGTGTCAGGTCGTGCCCGGTCGTTCTGCTTACCGTGGGTTTGATGGCATCGTGATCAGGCGATGGGGATGATCGGTCGCGTATTAGGTGCTGGATCGTGATTAATAGGCCGGTCTCCACTTCCGATCAGGCGGTTCTCCCCTTGGCGGGTCGTCGCGTGCTTGTGGTTGCCCCTCAGTTGCCGTGGCCTTCGACCCAGGGAACGGCCTTGCGGAACGCCCGCCTTGCCCAAGCGCTGTTCGACGCGGGGGCGCGGGTGGATCTCCTGGCGTTTGGCGACCCGTCGTTGCGGTTGGTGCCGGAGGTGACGGGGATCACCGACGTCGTGCAGGTCGTTCCTCTTCCGCGAAGACATGTTGTTCGCCGATTGGTCGACCTGGTGGGCGGTGCGCCGGATCTCGCGACCCGTCTTCGATCGTCGGCATTTCAGGGGGCGTTTGACCGGATGGTCCGTGACCACGGGTATGACGCCGTTCATCTCGAGGGGTTCGAGGTCGCTCACGTTGCGCTCGGCCCGGACGCGCTGTTTCGCACTGCTAGGCGCGATCCATTGGTTGTGGCGGGCTCGGGGCGTCCTCCCGTCGTGGTGTTCGACGACCACAATGCCGAGTTCATGTTGCAGTCGTCGGCTTCGATGCTTGATCGGCGC
>CAMBEO010000064.1 GCA_945865725.1 Thermoflexus hugenholtzii JAD2
CCCGAGACCACATCGAAGACGATCGCTGCCGGCACGTGTCGATCATCGAGGCGTTCCTCGATCACGAACCCGTCCGGAAGGTCGCCCGTGCCCTGGCTGCCCGTTTCAAGGCCTAGCGACTGCGCTGCCATTGTCGTGCCTCCCCTGCCCGGGCGCCACGAGGCGCCACTCAAACATCCGTTCTAGAACAGACGTTCCGATCATAGCAGGGATCCGCGGCCGCCGCAACCGATTGCCGCTGATCCGGGTAAGGCTTCCCAGACCAGCGTAGCGCGGCGCGGCGGTCCTGTCAATATGCACGACGTGACCGAGCGCGTAGAAGCCCCCGCGACGTCGTCAATAGCTAGGGTGTCGGGTGCACGGCAGTTGTGACGCCGAGCCCGGGACCGACCGGAATCGAGAGGCGCCCCCGATCGACCATGACGCCGCGAAACGGATCCCGCGCCAGCAGGAGGTTGCCGTCAAGGTCTGCGTAGTCAAGCAGCGGGAGGAGCTGGGCCGCCGCGGAGATTGACAGGCTGCTCTCGATCAGGCACCCGCACATCACGCGCAGCCGGTGGGCGCGAGCGACCTCGATCATGCGCCGCACCCGGCGCAAGCCGCCGCTTTTCATGATCTTGACGTTGATGCCATCGACCGCGCCCGCGAGGGCCGGGATGTCTGCTTCAGTCGCGCAGGACTCGTCGGCGATGACGGGCAGACCGGTCCTCTCGCGAACGAACCGCAGCCCGGCGACGTCGTCCGCGGCGCACGGTTGCTCCACGAACTCGATCCCGAACGGTTCGAGGGCGCGCAGTCGCGCGACCGCCTCGGGTGCAGTCCACGCCCCGTTCGCGTCGACCACTAAACGGACCGAAGGCGCCGCGGCTCGGACAGCGCCAACGCACGCAATGTCGTCCGTTGAGCCGACCTTTAGCTTGAGGATCGGCCATCCGGCTTCGGCACGCTCGCGTGCGCGCGCTGCCATCGCTTCTGGCGAATCGATCCCGATCGAGTACGACGTCTCCGGACCTCGGGACGCGTCGAGACCCCACAGCCGCCAAGTCGGCTGCCCTAAAACCTTGCCCACGAGGTCGTGCAGGGCAAGGTCGATCGCCGCCTTCGCCGCCGGGTTGTATCGGACGCGTGCCTCGACGCGGTCCATGATCGCGTCGATCGCGAACGGGTCGTCTCCGAGGAGCGGGCTGAAGGCATCGAGGGCGGCCTCGACGGTGCCCCGCAGCTCGCCGTAGAACGCGTACGGCGCCGCCTCGCCCAGGCCCTCGTGCGTCGTCCCGCCGTCGTCGGTCCAGTGAAGTCGCACGAGGACGTTCTCGGCACGCGTGCGCGACCCCCGGCTGATACGCCAGACCGCGGCGAGGGGCAGGTCGAGCGGTTCGTGCGAAAGGAGGATGCGGCTCATCGTGCCGGCAAGCATACGACGATGCACGCGCGACTCCCGGCGCGCGACTCCCGGCGCGCGACGCCCGGCGCGCGACGCCCGGCGCGCCAGGACCTGTCCGCGCCGTCGATGCCCGTCGGTCAGGCTCGGTCGCTCCCGGGTCGGCCCGCACTCGCCTCGGGTATCACGCGGTCCGGACCTCGGCCCATGTGCCTGCGACTGGCGGGGCCTCCCGGATGGCGCGTGGGACGCCGATGGTCACGGGCACTCGCGGGTCATACCCGAAGGCGGCGCGTGCCCGCGAAATATCGGCGACGTACCACGTCACTTCCCCGGCGCGGGACGGCTCAATCCTCACGTCAGGCGCACGCCCGACCGCGCCCGCGACGAGGTCGACCACGTCCAGGAGACGATGGCCGGTCCCGTGCGCCACGTTGAAGGTCTCTCCGACGACTGCCGGGTTGCCCGCGACAAGTGCCATGAGGCAGGCGACCGTGCCGGCAACGGCATCGTCCACGTGCGTGAAGTCGAGGACCTTCTCGGCGCCGTAGACGGTGACCGCCATGCCACGGGCGATGCGGTCACGAAACACCCAGATCGCGCGTTCCAGGCGCTCGAGGTCATGGTCGTAACGCCCATACACGTTGCTGAAGCGGATCACCGAGAAGGGGAGCCCGTAGCACCGCCGGTAGCTCGCCGCCAGGCCCTCGCCCGCAAGCTTCATCGCGGCGTACGGGCTTGGTACGGCGCGGAAATCCGCGTGCCCCTCGGCCACGGGCGCGCCCTGGGCGACGCGGTTTCCGTACACCTCCCGCGACGACGCGAGGAGGATCGGAACCCTTCCTAGGCGGGCGAGCTCCAGGGCGTTTGCGACCATCAGGTGGTTTTCGACGGCGCCCCACGGCCGCTCGACGAGGGCGTGGACCTTGGCGTGCGCGGCCAGGTGGACCACCGCCTCGACAGGCCCGAATGCCGCCATGGCAGCGCCCTCGAGCGGGACCGCCAGGTCAACAAGGTGGGTATCGATGCGCCCGGTCCACGGGTTCGGCCGGACGTCAAGGCCAACAACCCCATGGCCCGCGTCGAGGAGGGCGAGGCCGAGGTTCGTGCCGATCTGCCCGGACGACCCCGTGATCAGGACGCGCATGGCATCACCGCCCGCGGCCACGCCACCGGCGCGTCGCTCACGCGAGGACGAAGGTCAAGGCGACGATCACCAGGACCATCACCGTCGCGAGGACGGCAATCCTCACCAGGTCCGTCCGGATGTACCCGAGGTTTAAGGACGCGTGGTCGAGCAGCGACGGGCCAGTGCGCGTCCCGGTGGACCTCGCCGCACGCGACTCGACCCGGCCCTCCGATGCCCGTCGCGCCACCGGAGCGGTCCCGGCCCGGCGTTCGAGCTCGTCCCGCATGGGGCCACGGCGCGGAAGCGCCTGGCGCGCGGGCGTGACCAGCGGCCGTGCGTCCGGGTTGGGGGCGGTCTCGCCGTCGGCGCCCTCGCCGGTCGGCACGGCAGCCCGGGTGGGACGGGCGCTTGGCCGTCGCGAGGGTTGCCGTCGCGCGTTCAGGGGCATCGCCGGCATTCTAGCAGCGGCGAGATGGAACGACCGGGGAGGCCGGTACGCTCTCGTGGTGGACGAGGGTGCCGGTCGCGCCTCGCGCGATCGCTATGACGTGGTCGTGGCCGGGGCAAGCTTCGCTGGCCTCGTCGCCGCCATCGAGGCGGCGGCGGCCGGGGCGACGGTCGCCGTGATCGACCCGCATGCGGTGGGTACCGGTCAGACGTCAGCGTGCGCGACGACCCTCGCGGTCCTCGACGCGCTGGGTGCCCGTTCAGCGATCCAGCAAGTCCATCGCGAGATGGTCGTCCACCTCGCGCCCGCGCATGGCACCG
Source organism: Thermoflexus hugenholtzii JAD2 (assembly GCA_945865725.1). Classification (GTDB taxonomy): domain Bacteria; phylum Chloroflexota; class UBA11872; order UBA12225; family UBA12225; genus CAILQO01. The sequence goes on from CAMBEO010000064.1 coordinate 3,279, forward strand.
CTCCCCGGGCACTCGCGTACCGGTTGCCCTACGGTTGGGCGACGTTCGACTACCGCGACCTGTGCCTCATCCTGAAGGAGCGAGGAGCCGCGGCCGGGGTCGAGTTCGTGCGGGCGCGCGTCACCGGCGGCCGTGCCGACGAGGTTCGGACCGACCGCGGCGTGATCGGGGCCGGGATCGCGATCGATGCCGCCGGGTGGCGCGCGCCCCTCGCATCCGCGATCGATCCTGCGCACGTGCGCCGTGACCAGCTTTCGTGCGGTCTTGAGGCGGAGGTGCCCCAGCCCCGGACGTCACCGGCCTCCGGCCTGCACTTCTGGGCCGGGCACGGGACGGTCTGGCCGGGCTACGGGTGGGCGTTCCCGGCTGGGCAAACGTCCCGGATCGGCGTCCTCGCGTTCGCCAAGGCAGGCGGGGGCGCCGGTAACGCGTCGCCAAGCGGGCGGTTGCGGTCGGACCTTGACGCCTTCCTGAATGGCCCGGTGAGCGCCATGTGGTCGCCGGATGGCGGGGAACCGTGGGCGGCGCGACACGTGGGCACCGGGCAGGCGCCCACGCGCACGATGGTCGCGGGCGCGCCGATGCACCTGCACGGTGGGTTCATCCCGTGCGCGCCGCGGCGGCCGGTCGTCGGCGGCGTGTTGTGCGTCGGTGATGCCGCTGGCCACTGCTTCGGCCTGACCGCGGAGGGTATTCGGGCGGCGATGACGTTCGCGGTTCGCGCTGGGCAAGTCGCCGGGGGCGTGGCCGCGGGTCGTTGGGATGCCGCGGAGGCCTGCGCGATATACGGGCGGTTCGCCGGCGCCCGCTGGCCGTACTTCACCCTCATGCGCTGGTTGCAGCGGTTCGTCGGCGCACTCGGTGACGGGGGCTTGCACGCTTACGCGAGAGCCGCACGGCCGTGGCCGATCTTCCACTTCCTGATGGCGCAATACCGGTGGGCAGCCGACCCGGTACCGCTCCTCGACCGGTCGACGTAGGTTCTCCAGCGAGCCCAGCCGACCACCACCTCCCCTCCTCCGCCTGACGGGGGAGGGGAGGAATGGACAACCAGCTAGATGCTGGGCTGGTCCAGGATCCGCTGGAGCTCGTCGTTCATCTGCTTCATGTAGGCCGGCGTCGGTTCGGCCTTCAGGTCAGCGATGTCGTTCATGAACTTGTTAAGGACTTCCTGCAGGGCACCCGGCTGGGTGAGGCGGAGGTTTGCCGGGTAGGTGAAGCCCTCGGGCTGGTCGATGTTGTCGCAGTTCGCCTTCATCGCGGTCTTCGGGAAGCGGGCGTCGTTGAGGAGGGTGTCAGCGCAGTAGACGTCCTTGCGGAAGCCTGGCGTGAGGGACCCGGCCGGCTGTAACCCGAGGTTGACGCCCGCATCCTTGTTCGTGAGCATCTTGAGCAGCTCCCACGCGGCGTCCTTGTTCTTGGACGTCGCATTCAGTTGCTGCGTGTCGATCGAGAGGAAGCCACCGCGGCGCCCGGTCGGGCCCTTCGGCGTGATGTCGAAGGTCCACTCGAAGTTCTTGCCCGCGGCGTTGTTCACCGAACCGCGCTCGCCGGCGAGGCGGCCGAAGTAGAAGGCCATCTTGCCCTCGCCGAACTCCTTCGCCCCGTAGGTGCGAGGCGAGAAGAGCTTCGACTTGATGTTGTCGTAGAACCACTTGGCCATCTGGACGGCCGGCGCCGAGTCCATCGTGGCCTTCTTGCCGGGGCCGTTGGCCGGGTCAAGCACCTCGCCGTTGAAGCGGCGCACGTTGCCAACGAGCTGCTCGAACCCGCCCCACGAGTAACCGACCGGGAAGAACTCGGCCGGCCAGGTCGCGGACAGCTGGACCTTTTTGGCCGCCTCGATCATCTGGTCAAGGGTCCAGTCGGGCGTCGGCTCGGCGACCCCCGCCTTCTTGAGCATGTCGCGGTTCCAGTACATGAACATCCACGCGACCTGACCGCGGACCGGCAAGCCGAAGACCTTGCCGTCGACGACCTTCAGGGCCTCCTGGGCGCGCGCTGGCCAGTCGGTCAGCTTCGTTTCGGAGTCCTTGGCGAGGTAGCTGTCGATGGCGACGGCCAAGTTCTTTTTGGCGTACTCCTGATACTTGATATTCGACTGGTGGGCATAGTGAATGTCGCCGATGGTGCCGCCCGCCATCAAGGTTTCCTGCTTGACGTACAAGTCCCCGCCGGGGAATCCCTCGTAGATCGCCTTGAACTTGCCCTCGAATTTCTTGTTGAAGGCCTCGACGTTCTTGGCGTACCCGTCGATCTCGGCGTCGGCGCGCGCATGCGTGCGCAACTCGATGACCTTGGCTGCAGCGGCCGGAGCCGGCGCCGCGGTCGGTGCCGCCGCGATGGCCGCCGCCGTCGGAGCCGCTGCCTTGGCCGCCGTCGGCGCGGCGGCCGGTGCCGTCTCGCCCCCGCATGCCGTGAGGATCCCGGCCAGCCCCGCGCCCCCGGCGCCGAGCAGCCAGCGGCGCGTCGCGCCAGTCGTCCCGCCCATTAGTTCCGACTCCCTGTGTCCATTTCGCGTGGTACGCCCGCCGGCACGTCGCGTCCGGAAGGCGGCCTGCACGATAGCACACGGTTGCGGAAGGGTTTCGGCGGGTCGCGAAGCTGTCGCAGGGGCCTGCGACGACGGCACCTATCCCGGGCCGGGTCAGAGGATCCCGTAGCGGGCGAACGCCTCGGCAAGCGTCGCGCCTCCGAGGATCGCGTCCCGAACCTGGTCCTCCCCGTCGACCTTCTCGAGGGCGAGACGGATCGCGTCGACCTCGATCACCCGAGGCACGACGACGATGCCGTCGATGTCCGCGACAACCAGGTCGCCCTCGCGCACGAGGACCCCGCCGCACGCGACCGGCGTCCCGTATTCGATCACTTCTGATCGACCGGCGGAATCAACCGGCTTCATGCCCGTCGCGAACACCGGGAACCCCATCGCTTCGATGTGCCGTACGTCACGGACGTACCCGTCGATGATGGCGCCGCGCGCACCCCTAGCCCGCGCCGCCGTCGACAGCAGTTCCCCCCACAGGCAGGTTCGCGTCGATGGTCCGGTCGCACCGACGAGGACATCACCGGGCTTGAGGGAATCGACCGCCTCGATCTCCTTGCGGTACGGGTCCGGGCGCACCTCGAAGATGTCGGCCGTGAGGAGGGTGTGCGCCCGCCCGGCGATGACGGCGCCGGGCCACGCGGGCCGGATCCGGGCATCCATCGCCTGGTCACGGAACCCAAGTCGGTCGATGACGTCCGAGAGGACCGCCGTGTGCAGGCGCGTCGTAACCAGTTCAATGCGTTCGCGGTCGCCAGTCGGGACGGTCGTGGGGGTCGTCATGGTACGGGCGCCTCCTTGTCGGTGGTTCCGCGCAAGCGCGCGGGGTCCGTTGGCCGGGCCATCGGCGTCCGCGCGACGCCATCATGCGTGCGGGACCGTGGTGCACAGGGGCGCGAGTATAGTCGCGCCCGTCCGGCAGGCAGCCGTGGCGACGAAGCGAGGGTGACGATGGCCGAGGAGATGTACCGGGACGTGGATGCGGCAGGCCTCGAACGCCTGGTCGCGGAGCTCTTCACGCACGGGGGCCTGACGCCTGGTGACGCCGCGTTCATGGGCGAGTGCCTGGTCGACGCGGACCTGCGAGGCGTGCACTCGCACGGCACGCGGTGGGCCCCGCGATACGTTGTCAGCTTGAAGGCAGGGCACCTCAACCCGAACGCCAAGGCGACCGTGGTCGTCGACCGCGGGGCGATCGCGATCGTTGATGGCGACCGGGGTGTCGGACACATCGCCGTCAAGTTCGCGATGGACGTGGCGATCGCGAAGGCGAAGCAATACGGCAACGCCACCGTCGGCGTGCGGAACAACAGCCACTGCGGTGCCGTCGCGTACTACGCCCAACAGGCGGCCAATGCCGGGTGCATCGGCTTCGCGGCGACCACGGGTGGCACGATGATCGCGCCATGGGGTGGCCTAGACCGGCGCGTCGGGCTTAACCCGATCTCGTGGGCGGCACCGACCGGCAAGGGCTTCACGTACAACCTCGACATGGCCCCGTCGATTGTCGCCGGGTCCAAGATCGAGATGGCGCGTGACCGGGGCGAGCAGATCCCGGCCGAGTGGGGATACGACTCGGACGGCAATCCCACGACCGACCCATCGGCGATCATGCCCGGTGGCGGGACCCTCGCCGGCGTCGGGGGCTACAAGGGCGTCGGGCTTGGCGTCGCCGCCGACATCTTGTGCTCGATCCTCCCGGCCGGTCGCTATCACGAAGGCCAGGAGCCGACCCAAGGCGGCGGGATGATCGTGCAGGCCATCGACATCGAGCACTTCCAGCCGCTCGCCGAGTTCACCGGCCGGATGGACCGGATGGTCACGTATTACAAGTCGGGCCGGAAGCGCCCGGGCGTCGATGACGTCTACCTGCCGGGCGAGCTCGAAGCGGGCCGCGCCGCAGTCAGGCAGGACGGTGGCATCCCGCTTGACCAGCCGACCCGGACGGCGCTTCGCCGCGCCGCCGAGGAGGCAGGTCTCGCCTACGGCATCGAGCGGTAGTCGTCGGAGCGCGATCCAACGCGTCCACCCACTGCCCCTCCCGCCATGCCGGAGGGGCAGTGAGGGGCGCGATCCTACGCCCCTACCCCTTGACCCTCCCCCACCGAGCGGGAGAGGGGAGTCACCGTTTCACGGCCGTCGAGCCAGCGTGCGTATTGGACTTGGGCGACCGCCTCGACGTTTGCGCCGTTACGCAGGATTTCCCGGACGACGGAGAACGTGTCGGCAACCACGTGCTCGACCCGTGCGGGGTCGCCCGCAATGCCGTCGACCGCCGCGCGGTAGGCACGCCGGATCGCGTTATCAACGGGGTTGGACTCGACCTCAGACCCGGAAGCATTGCCTCCGCCCATCGCCTCTCGGGTGCTGGCGGGTCCATCCGGGTGCCCGACGGCAGCGTCGTTGTCGATCGTCCCGAGGACGGCGACGGCGGCGGCGTACGCCGCACGGTGCGAGGGCCTGTCGAGATCGAACTCGAGGGTCACCAACCGTTCAGCACGGTCTCTCGACGCGCCGGCCGCCGCCAAGGCGGCTTGGGTGACGACGTCCATGGCGGCAACCCTCCTTCAAGCGGCACCTCGCGGCGCCTACCGAGTATCGCCGATGGCGCGACTTCGCGTCCGGTCGCCTCATGGTCGCCCGACGGGCAGGTCATGGGCGAGCGTGACCGCCACGACCTCGGTGGCACCGGCCGCCCGACACGCGCGCGCGGCATCGGCAAGGGTCGCGCCGGTCGTCGTCACGTCATCGACCAGAATGACGACCTGACGGTCGAGGCGCTGGAGCGCCCGGAATGCGCCGGCGACATTCGCGAAGCGTGCGGCCCGCCCCAGGCCGATCTGGGAAGGCGTCGCACGGGCGCGCGCGACGGCGTTGGCCCGGTCCCACCCGGTCGCGTCGGCAAGGTGGCGTGAGAGGAGCGCCGACTGGTCATAACCCCGTTCGCCCGTCCGCGCCGGATGAAGTGCGACCGGAACGATGATCCCCGTTGCGCCACGCAGCACCTCGCGTGCAGGCGCCACGAGGAGCGACGCCAGCGCGCGAGCGGCGTCCGGGCGATCACGGTACTTGAAGGCATGGATTGCCGTGCGCAACACCCCGTCATACGCGCCCGCCGACCTGGTCTTCGGGGTGGCAGGGCGCGCGCCGACGCATCCGTCGCACGTCGCGCGAGGGATCGGTGGTGAGCAGGCAGGCGTCGTACCGAGAGACCGGCCGCACCAGTCGCACCCAGGGGGCGGCACCGGGGGAATCGCGGCGATGCACGCCTCACAGAACGCGGCGCCGGCGCGACCGCACGCCACGCACGGGGCGGGCATCAAGGCATCAAGGACGGTGCTGACGCCTTCCGCCAAGCGTGCCCACCAGGTGTCCCGCATGGCGGCACGCTACCTCGCCATGGACGGCCGGGCAAGCACGCGCCGGCGGGAAGGGGGGAGAGGGGCCTTTCCATCGTTATCCGCGTACGCGATCCCTCCCCCGCTGCGGCGGGAGTAGGAAGCACCCCCTGCTGAAAACTCTCGCGCCCGGCGAGAGGGGAGAGGGACCCCAGCGGGCGCCGCATCGCTCACCTTTCCGGCGATTGTTCCGATGATCGGGATGAAGCACGTAGATGAGCGCGCGCCTCAAGGGCGCGGGGATGGCTTCGTCATCCCGTTTGCACGGAGTCCGAGCGATGGTGGCGATCGACACGAGAACGGGCGCATCAATCCCAGTGGGAGGCGCGGCCCTCCTGAGTGGCCCTGCCCTCGTCATCGGGTCGGCGCGCCGGCAGGACGATTCCGTGCGCCGACCGGCGGGCGTGCGCTTCCCGGACGCTGCCGGAAGGAGGCCCTCAGCCGAGGCCGTTCGGCCTGACCGGCTCTCCGCCGCCTCCGGGGCCATGGCTGACGCGCCCGACGTCGCCACCCTGGAGGCCTTTGAGGACCAGTTGCCCGGCCTGCGCCGCCAACCGGTCCTCCCGGCGCGTTGGGGGGTTCCGTCCTTTTTCGCCGGCGCTCCCTTCGGCCCGCCGTACGAGGTCTCCCCGCGGATGGCGGAGTGGGAGCTCAGCGCGCAGACGGCCGCCGAGTTTCGTGGATCGGACCGGGCCGGGAGGATGGCCCTCGCCGCACAACCCCGGAACGAGCGAATCCTCTCGAGCGGCCAGTTCCTGAGCCTCCTCTACGGCCAGACCCCGGTCCCGCAATACGCCGGCTTGAGCTTCGACGCGTACCTCTAGCGCGGTCGCCGACCGCTGGTCGCGGGATGCCGGGCAGCCTTTACCACCAGTGGAGACGCCCCTCCCTCAATCCCTCCCCCGCTGCGGCGGGAGAGGGAGGCGGCACCCGGTGGAGACGCCCCCTCCCTCAGTCCCTTCCCCGATGTGGCGGGAGAGGGGAGTTCGGGCGGTGTGGCTACGCCTCCGCGCCGAGAAGTTCCCGCGAGGCGGACACGCCCTCCCGAAGGACGAGCGCATCGTCGACGACGACGACGTGCACGGCGCGCCTGGCTGCCGGGACTGACGAACCCCCCGAGCGATACGTGGTGTCGACCATCGCGTCCTCGACGTACTGGCCGATGAGCTGCCGGATCGGTCGAGCCCCGGCGTGGGTGACGTCGGCGAATGCGCGAGAGCCAAGCCACGTGAGGACTTCATCGTCCCAGGTCAGGTCGATCTCGCGCGCCAGTGCGGTCGCGGCGGTGCGCGCAAGCATCAGGCGGGCGATCTCCACGAGGTCCTCGAGGGCGAGCGAGTCGAAGATGACGGTGCCGTCGATCCGGTTCAGGAACTCCGGCAGGAGGCGTCGCTTCACCTCACCCTCGATCGCCTTCCGGGTCACGTCCGCGTTCGCGGCCATGAGCGCCCCGCGCGAATCCCGCTGGGGTGCGGTGGTGAACCCGAGGCGCCCCACGCGCGAGAATTCCGTGCCGTAGTTCGCAGTCATCAGGACGACGGCGTTCCGGAAGTTCACCTTCCTTCCCTGCCCGTCACTTAGTTGACCGTTGTCAAGCACCTGCAACAACGCCGTCAAGACGCGCGGATGGGCCTTGTCCACCTCATCGAACAGGATCACCGCGTAGGGGCGACGCCTCACCCGTTCCGTGAGGTCGCCTGCGTTCTCGAAGCCGACGTACCCCGGAGGGGCGCCGATGAGGCGGCTGACCATGTGATCCTCGGAAAACTCGCTCATGTCGACACGAA
>CAMBEO010000065.1 GCA_945865725.1 Thermoflexus hugenholtzii JAD2
GCACGCGCTCTTCGCCTATGTCGAAGCGTGGTACAACCGGCATCGTCTGCATGGGACCCTCGGCTACCTGAGCCCGGTCGCGTTCGAGGAGGCCCATGCCACCTCCCGCTGACCACCGCACACCAGCCACTGTCCACAATCTGGGGTCACGTCCATCGCGGTTGCACCGATGGCGCGTTCCCGCGATGATTCCCGCACGATGACTACCGTCCTCCTCCGCCTCGGCTATGCCTGTGCCCCCCGCCGCCGGGCGGACGTCGTCGCGGCCCTCCGCGTCATCGACGGCATCGGTGCCCCCGTCGGGTGGCCGTCCGGGCGCTACCTCCACGTCGATACGCGCGCCGCTGGCGAGCCCGATCTCGAGGTCGAGTACACGTTCACGTCGCTCGCCGACCTCGAGGTCCGGGAAGCGCGCCTGCGCGAGCAGGTGCGGGCAAGCGCGCGCGACGGTGGGCCGGACACCACGTCCTGGCAGGCGCACCTCATCGGCCCGGGTGCGCGCCGGTTCCTCACCGTCGTCGATGATCCGGTTGGCCGCCCCGCCGGGAACGCCGGCACCGCGTCGGGTGGCCGACCCGCGCCCCCGAGCCCCAGCGTGCCGCTGGCGAGCCGCCCCGCCAGTGACGACCCAGCGCCGCTCCCGGAAGCGCCGCCGCCGGCGCCGGCCGTCGATGGCCCAGAGGACGACGTCGAGGACGACGTCGAGGACGACGAGGGCCCCGAGGTTGCCCCGGACGACGAGCCGATCGATCTGGACCCGTCGAGCCTTCGGCCCGAAACCGAGGTCCCGCCACCCCTTCCGCCCGGGGAGCGCCAAGCGCGCGTCGCGTCGCTCCTCCAGGAGGTGCCCGGCGTCCGCATCGGCTTCGGCACGACCACCCCGCCACCCCGCCCGGGCCGGTCGAACCGCCCGCCCGACTAGCGCCAGGCTGTCGCCAGGCCCCCTACGCGCCGAGGTTTGCCCCGAACCACTCCAGGGTGTCGCGCCATGACTGGGCCGATGCCTCCGCGTGGTAGTTCGGGCGCGCGTCGTTGAAGAAGGCGTGCATCGCGCCGGCATAGGTCACGAGCCGGAACGCCACCCCGGTCTGGGCCAGGCCGGCCTCGACGACCGGGATCGACGCGTTCACCCGCGAGTCGTTCTCGCCATAGACCCCGAGGACCGCGGCGCGGACGTTCGGCAGCTCGTCGGGAAACGCCGGCGGGCCGTAGAACGGCGCGACGGCCTGCAGGTTGGGTTCGCGACACGCGACGTTCCAGCTGACGCTTCCCCCGAAGCAGTACCCGGTCATCGCGATCGCGTCCGGGCGCACGTGGTCGAGCGACCTCAGGTAGGCGATGGCGGCGCGGAAGTCCTCGACGAACAGGTCCGCCCTGCCGGGAGCGGTCAACGCCGCCGCCCGCAGGTTGGCAGGCACCGCCTCTGTTCCGCCCTCGCGGGAGAGCAGGTCGAGATGGACCGCCACGTAACCCGCCTTGGCGAAGCGCCGCGCGACATCGCGGAAGTGTTCGGCCGTTCCCGCGTTCTCGTGGCAGATCGCGACGCCCGGGTAGCGCCCGTCGGCCGCCGGCCTCGCCAGGTACGCCGCGACCGCCACGCCACCGGATTCGATAACCAAGTCGCCCCCGATGATCGCCGGGTCGTCGGCCGCCACGCTGTCGGGGCTTTGGGCAGCGATCGCGGCGGCATAGGACGGCGGCGACGACCGCGCATCGGCGATCCGGGTCGAGACGCCCATCGCGAGCAGGAGCGACGCTGCCGAACCGATCCCGCCGGTCATCCGCAGCACTCGCTCGACGAGGTCGCGACGGGGAAGCAAGCCGTCCTCGTACCCCTCGGCGAACTCGGTCGCAAGGTACTGCTGCGTCGTGTCAAGGCGCTCGAGGGCGGTCGCCCGCCCGTCCGAACGCGTGGTCATCCCCGTCACGTTCCCGACTCCAATCCGCGGCACCCCGGCGGCACCGCCTCCGCAGTCTATTGGCCTCGGGCGGTGCCGGGCTTCCGGACGCCATGCGACCGCGCATCACCGCCGAGCGCGACGCGTTTAGGCCGCCAGACGGCACTCGAGCAGCGCCACCGGCGCGGCCGCGACCGTGCAGGGAAGTCGCAGGTCACGACGCCGTCGCTCGGTGGTGCGGGGTGGCCGGCCGACGAGGCGCCGTCGCTCGAAGTGGTGCGCGCCCCCGGCGGGGCAAGTGAAGGGAACCAAGGGATGGTGGCGACGAGACCGGTGACGACGACCGCCGCAGAGAAGTCGGCGGACGCCCCGGCGAACCCGGACCCAGGTCCCGACGCGCGCGACGAGGCGAGACCGGACGTCGACGGACCGGGGGCGCCAGCGTTTGTCGCGATCATCCAGTCTGGTCCACGCCCGTCGGCTGACCGGGCAGACGCTGGCCCGGCGGCTGCCAACCCGTCCGACGGCACCGGCTTTCCGCACGCGGGTTCAATCCTGGCGGAACGCCGGCGCCCCGCGCGCGAAAGGCTTCACCAGGCCTGGTTCGACGCCCTCCCGGCATCGATCGACCACCTTTCCGGTACGCCCCCGCCCCCGGAAGTCGTCGCGGACGCCGTGCCGGCACGTGATCCGATCATCCTGGGAGGCCGGCACCGACCTGCCCGGATCGCCCTTCCCGCGGGTCGATGGTCGTGGTGGGCGTGGGTCGCGTACGCGGCCACGATCGGGGCGGTGACGTTCGTCGCCCTCTACGCCGCCGCCCTCGTTCGCCTGCTCCTCCCGCGACGCCAACGGTTCTGGGCATTCCGTACGCGTCGCGGTGCGGCCCGGTTCATTCTCTCGACGACCGCCATCCTCCTCGTCGCGACGGGCGCGTTCGCCGTCGTGCCTCCCCGTCCCCGCGCAGTCCCGGCGCGCGCGATGGCGATGACCACCGGTCAGGTCGCGCCGGTTCCCGCGACAAGCGGCAGCGTGGCGTCACGGCCAGTCACCGTGACCACAGGCGAGGTCCCCGTGGCACTAGGGGTGCCTCCCGGCTCGCTGGAAGCCCGTGACCTAGTCGGGACCACTGACGCCGTCGTGGCCGAGACCGTCGGCGAAACGGTGGCATCCATCGCCGCCCTCTCCCTCCCTGTGCCGGAGGAGGGGATTGCTGGATCCGATACCTCCGAAGCGCCGCCCGTCGCCGTGCCGGTCGTGTCGCCGAACGGGGGGACCGGCGGGCGTGTCGTGGTGGCCGATACCGGCGGCCGCGGCGTCGCCTTCCGCAACTCGCCCGCGTGGGACGACCGGATGGTCCCGAAGGTCGCCTTCCGCGAGGCGACGATGCTGACCGTCGTGGAGTCGGGCTTGCGCGGCAACGACGGGGCAGGCGGGGTCACGGCATGGCTTCGGGTCCGCGACGGCGCCGGGCGCACCGGGTTCGTGCCCGACCGCTTCGTTCGCCCGCGCTAGGGTGGTCGTGATCGCAGAAGTGGGCCAGTTGATCTCGATGCCAGTTCCGCACGTGAGTCCCCAAACCGTCCCAAGTCCGGCGCAGGCGCTTGACCATGGCGCGAGGCGGGCATAGGGTGTACCTACGCCCGCAGTGACTAGGACTGGTTGAGGGTGGCCATGGGGCGGTGGTGGTTGGCGAGGGGTGGCCCGCCGAGATCGTTGTCCGGCACTGCGGGCGTACTTCCGCCGGTGCCGACCGGCGAGATCCGGTCTCAACCCGGGCGGTGACCCCCACCGAAGTGGCGCACCTCCAGTTCCGGCACCCCGCCCGCCGGCGCAAATCCGAGCACCTTCCCGAGGAAGGCGAGCTTCGTCCGGTACGCGACCTCGATCGTGGCGCCCGAGCGAAATCCGTGCCCCTCCCCGGCGAAGATCACCAGCACGTGCGGAACCTCCCTGCGATCCAAGGCCGCGGCCATCGCCCGCGCCTGGTCCGGAGGCACCACCTTGTCGTCCTCGCCCTGCAGGATGAGCATCGGCGTCTCGATCTGGTCAACGTGGAAGAGCGGCGACCGCGCGACGTACGTCAGACGTCCTGACGGGTACGGCGCGACCAGGCGGTCGAGGTAGCGAGCCTCGAACTTGTGCGTGTGCGCGGCGAGGGCCTCGAGGTCCCCGATCCCGTAGTCGCTCAGGCCAGCGGCGAAGACCCCCGGCCGGAAGGCGAGGCACGCCAGGGTCGTGTATCCCCCCGCACTTCCGCCCATGATCGCGAGCCGAGACCGGTCAACCAGCCCTGCCCCAACGAGGTGCATTGCCGCCGCCACGCAGTCATCGACGTCCGCGATGCCCCACGCGTCCCGTAGCGCGTCGCGGTATGCGCGCCCGTACCCCGTGCTCCCGCGGTAGTCGACATCGACCACGGCGAAGCCGCGCGTCGTCCAGAACTGCACCGAGGGTGAGTACGCCGCCGACGTCGCCCCTGTCGGTCCCCCATGCGACAGCACGATCAGGGGCGGCAGCGTGTTCGCCTCGGCGATGTGCGACCCGTTGCGCGGCGCGTAGTACGTCGCATGGGCCGTGGCGTCGCCCGCGGTCGGGAACGTGATCGCCTCACCTGACGACACGTCTTCGGCTGGAATCGACGCGTCCGCCTCGCGCAAGACCTCCACCACGGGCGCTCCACCCGCAAGTTGCAGCGCAATGACTTGGGCCGCCTGCGTGGGCGTCGCGAGGATCGCCAGCACCCGCGAACCGGCAACGCAACCTGAACCCCCGACCAACCCGTCACCGACAGGCAAGGGTGCGGAACCGGAGCCGGGTTCAAACCTCGCGAGGCGTGCATTGCCCCCGATCCGCGGCGCGGCGAGGATCGATCCGCCCGGAAGGAATGCGTACGGCGCCGGGGCGAAAGCCCAGGTCGGGCCGCACAGGTCGGCCTCGACCGACACTACGGTCGATAGCACCCCGTCTTCGCCGACCCGCGCGAGGTTCCACCACCCGGAGGCGTCGGTCAGGACGTGCAACGTGCCATCCGGCGCCCACGACGGGTGTACGAGGGATGCCTGCGCGCCGTCAGCACGGACACGGTCGGTGACCGCCACTGGCGTGCCGGCGAGGTTGCCGGTATCCGGGGCGAACGACGCGATCCACAGCGTCGTGGCGTCCCACGGCATCTCCGGGTGGTTCCACGACACCCAGGCGATGGTGCGCCCGTCAGGGGAGACGGTTGGCGAAGCGACGAAGTCCGCCGGCGCGACCGCACCGTCACCGCCCGCGAGTACCGAGGGCGGCGCCGACCCGTCCGCCGGGAAGGCCACGACCTCGTTGAACACGTCGGTCGCATCCGGGCCCTCGTGCCGCTCGCGCACCGCGACGACCCATCTCCCGCCGCAGGTGACGGACCCGTCAGCGAAGCGTCGCGCCGGGCCGTCTTCCGGCGTGACCGGCACCGGTTCCGAGGTCGGCCCGTCCTGCCGAAAGACGCGTTGGGTCGCGAAGTCCACGAACCACGCGACCGTCTCTCCGTCCACTCCCGTCGACAGCCAGTACTCGCCCCCGCCGTACTCGTGCACGCGCGACCGCACCGAGAACCCCGCCGGCGTCCAGTCCCTCGCCTGGCCCCCCGCCGGCCGCTCGACAAGGACCACCCGGCCGCCCTCGGCCGCGCGCCCTTCAAGCCAGAACGCCGAGCCGTTGGCTCCCCACCGGGGGTTGCCGAAGCGAACCGCCTTTGCCGCCATGTCCGCTGGTGCCAGCGGCGACGCCCACTCCCCGAACCGCGCCACGCTCGCCATGCCGGCCTCCCCGCCGTGGTCGCCGTCGCCGTGGTGACCGCCTCGTCACGCTACCATCCGGGCCTATGAGATACGGAACCATCGATGGCATCGACCGCCCGGTGTCGCGCATCGTCCTCGGCACCGCCGTCCTCTCCCAGGGCAAGGAAGCCCTCGCGTCGGACCTGATCGAAACCTTCCTCGCAGCCGGGGGCAACATGATCGACACCGCCGCGGGGTACGGGGGCGGGTGGTCCGACCGGAACCTGGGCGCTTGGCTTCGCCGCAGCGGTCGGCGCGACGACGTCCTGATCCTTGGCAAGTGCGCCCACCACGACCAGATCGGCGACCGCGTGACGCCGGCGGAGATCAGCCTCGATCTCGGCCTCAGCCTCGAACGGCTTGGCACCACGCACCTCGACTTGCTCGTCCTGCACCGGGATGACCCGACCCTGCCGGTCGGCCCGATCGTGGAGGTCTTGTACCACCACCATCGCCGCGGTCGCGTGCGGGCGGTCGGCGCGTCGAACTGGTCCACCGAACGCCTCGGCGAAGCGCGCGCCCATGCCCGCGCACATGGCCAGCTGGCGTTCACCGCGAGCAGCGTCAACCTCGCCCTCGCCGTGCCGATCGAACCGATGTGGGCCAACTGCGTCTCGATTGCCGGGGACGAAGCGGGTCAGGCGTGGTACCGCGACGAGCAGGTCCCCGTGCTGTCGTGGTCTTCGCAGGCCGGGGGCTTCTTCTCGGGGCGGTTCGGTCCCGACGACCGGTCGAACGCCGACATGGTGCGGGTCTACTACGACGCCGCGAACTGGGCCCGCCTAGATCGCGCGACCCGGCTCGGGAGCGAACTCGGCCTCACGGCCACGCAGGTCGCCCTGGCCTGGGTCTTGAACCTGCCGGGGATCGGTTCGCATGCCCTCGTCGGGCCAGCGACGGTCGAGGAGCTGGAGTCAAGCCTCGCCGTGGCCGACCTCGAACTGACCCGCGACCAGGTCGAATGGCTGTCGAACGGCGACCGGTAGGCCGCGCGCCAGTCGAGCCGCATGAGTTGGGGCGCGCCTGTTCCGGCCGGCCGGCTTCCCCACCCATCAACCTGCACGTCCGGCCCCTTGGCGTGCCCACCACCCGTGAAGGAACGCCGTTCGTCCTCCTGCACGGATTGGGGGTCGCGGGAAGCGTGTGGTCCGCGTTCGCGCGCCGACAATTGTCGGACCGCACCGTCATTGCGCCCGATCTCCGGGGCCATGGCGAAAGCCCGCGGTCGCCCGATGGCGCCTATGACGTCACTGACTATGCGGCCGACGTCGCGGGCGTGATCGCGAGCCGGTTCGCTGGTGCGCCAGTGGCACTCGTCGGTCATTCGCTCGGGGGCCTCGTCGCGATCGAGGTTGCCCGGGCGGCGTCCCACCTCGTCGGGCACCTGGTCCTCCTCGACCCGCCCCTCGACCCGTCGCACTCCAGGGAGGTCGTCGCGACCGTCGCACGACTGCGCGAGGCTCCGTCGCCCGCTCTTGAGGAGTACGTCGGGGGGTTCCACGGCGTCGCGGCCGGCGCGGCGCTCGGGCGCCTCTTCCGCGCCGCCGACGCCGGCACCTTCACGTCGTATCTGGCGACACCACCGGGCGCGGCGCGCGCATGGTTGGCCGCCGCCTTCGTGATCGTCCCGACCCTCCTGGTGCAGGCCGATGTCAACGTCGACGGCGCCTTGCGCGACGAGGTCGCCGACGAGTTCATCCGCCGCCTTCCACGCGGTCAGGTCGTGCGGATCCCAGGCGGGGCGCACGCGGTCCACGCCTCGCACCCAAGCGAGACTGGCGCGGCGATCAGGGCCCTCGTCGACCGCAGCGGCCAGTAGGCCCCGCGCGGGTGCTTCCCTCTCCCGCCGCAGCGCGGGGCGCTTGCGGCCAATGGAAGGGGGTGGTGCTTCCCTCTCCCGCCGCAGCGCGGGGCGCTTGCGGCCAATGGAAGGGGGTGGTGCTTCCCTCTCCCGCCGCAGCGGGGGAGGGACTGAGGGTGGGGGCTAGTGGGTGAGGGAGGGGGCGGTGCTTCCCTCTCCCGCCCAAGCGCGGAAGTGCTCCGCAAAGGCGGGGAAACCGGTCGCCGGGGACCTACCGCACCGAGTGCATCGGCATGATCACGTGCGTGTAGCGCTCGACGCCGATCCCCTCGACGACCGCCGGCGAAAGGGGCCCGGTCAACTTGAGGCGGACATTCTCCGACTTGAGCACGCCGAGGACGTCCGCAAGGAACTCGGAGCTGAACGAGATGTGCGTCTCGTCGCCGCTGACGTTCGCACGTACCTGGCTCTTGTTGTCGCCGATCTCCTGCGCGGTCGCCGACACCTCCAAGGTGCCCGGTTCGAGGCCGTCGCTCGAACCCGGTTGGAGGTCAAGCCGCACCACGTTCGCGGAATCGCGCGCGAAGATCGATGCCACCTTGATCGCCGTCGCGAGGTCGGCGCGGGACACCGTTACCTCGGTCGATGCGGTCTTCGGCACGACCCGTTGCAGGTCGGGGAACTGTCCCTCGAGCAGCCGGCTGACCAGGACGGTCTCGCCGCTCGAGGTCCGCACCCGGAACAGCACCTGCGTGCGATTCCCGGTGACGCTGACTTCGACCTCGTCGTCGTCCCCCCCGAGGAGGCGGCCGAGTTCCGTCAACGCGCGCGCCGGGATGATGATGTCGAGCGGTTCCGGCAGGCCGTGGTCGAGTTCCGCCGTCCGGATCGCGAGCCGGAACCCGTCGGCGGCGGCCAGCGAGAGGACGGTGCCGTCCATCCGCACGTTCACGCCCGAGAGGACTGGGCGCGACTCGTCACGGGCGGCACAGAAGGCCACTTGGTCGATCATCGTCCGGAACTCGCGCGCGGGGATGCGCACGGCCGGCCGGTCGTCGCCGGTCGCCACTGGCGGGAACTCTTCCGGGTCGACCCCCTTGACGTTCGCGCCGATCCGTTCGCACTCGAGGCGGAGCGGCGACCCCCGGTCACCCCCATCGACCGACACGTCCCGCCCGCCCGGCAGCGAGTTCACGAACTCCGAGAGGAGGCGCGCCGGGACCGCCGCGCGGCCAGCATCGATCACTCTCGCTGGCACCCACGTCGTGATGCCGATTTCGAGGTTCGTCGCCACGAGGCGCAGGCGCTCGCCGTCGGTGGCAATGAGGACGTTCCCGAGGATCGGCATCGTCGTGCGCGACCCCACCGCACGACCGACGATCGCAAGCCCGCGGCTGAACTGATCCTGTGCGCAGGAGATACGCATCGAACGACGGTCCTTTCGCGCGCCCGACGCGCCCGTGACACTTCGCGCCATGCAGGGCCGACATGGTGACGGAAGGGTCTTGCAAGGATACGGCCGCACCCCGGCCGCGCCAGCATCCTCCTCCCCTCTCCTCCCGTGAGCGCTTTCAACGGGGGGTAGGGGTGGTGCTTCCCTCTCCCGCCGCATCGTTGGGGGGTGCTTGTTGCGGCAGATGGAGGGGGCTCACTCGCCCCTGTTGATCAGGCGTCCCTCCGCTGATCGCTACCCTCCGTACGTGGTGAGCAATGCCCCCCCGGGCGACACAACCGTTCCAGTGCCAAGGCCGGTGGGCGCGTCTGACCCGCCCACCGTGCACGGTCCTCCAGTGGAACCCCACCACGCGTCACGCCGTCCCCCGCCCCATCCGGCACGCGTTGCTCCGGCGCACGTCGTGACGATCGAACGCGCCGACCCCGATCGGATCGCCGTGGGCGACTGGGCCCGCCTCCGCTGCAGCGACGAGCTCCTGCGCCTCCTCATGTCCCGCTATCGCGACGCCACCGCACCGCTGGGGCGGGCGATCCACCCCATGACCACGGTGCCTCTCGGCCTCGCGATCGACGCCGCCATCGAGGCCGCCGGCGGCGCCCGCCTCGAAGTGACGACCCTTCGCTACTCGTCCTTCTCGATGGAGGCCCCGACCTCCAACCGCCGACCGCTTCTCGCCACCGCCCGCATCGAGGTCGTCGGCCGTCGCCACGTGGAAGTGGCGTGCGTTGTCGCCGAGGGTGACCGCACGATCCTGACCGGTCGGTTCGGCCTTGTCCGCGTCGTCCGCGGGCGCGCCGCACCGCTTGGCCCGCTCGCGGGGCACCCGGGCGCCGCTCCACCCCGGTCGCCAGCACAAGCGCCTTATTGAGGAACCCTGACTTGGCACGACGCATCCTCGTCACCGGCGGCGCCGGGTTCATCGGGTCGCATACCGTCGACCTTCTCGTCGCGCGCGGCGACGAGGTGCGAATCCTCGACGCCCTCCTCCCGCCGATCCACCAGGGGGGCACCTGGCCCGCGCACGTGCCGGACGGGGTCGAGCGGGTCCACGGGAACGTCGAGGACCCGACCACCCTTCGCGCCGCCCTCGAGGGCGTCGACGCCGTGGTCCACCTCGCCGCCTACCAGGACTACCTCCCGAACTTCAGCCGCTTCTTCCATGTCAACGCGGGCGGCACCGCCCTCCTGTACGAACTCCTCGTTGCCGATCCCGCCCTGCGCGAACGCATCCGTCGCGTCGTGGTCGCGACCTCCCAGGCCGTGTTCGGGGAAGGCCGCTACCGGTGCTCGAACCACGGCGTGCGATTCCCTGGCCAACGGACCCTCGCGCAACTCGAGGCGCGGGACTGGGAACCGAAATGCGCCGAGTGCGGGTCACCCATGGTCCCGCTGCCAACCTTGGCCGAGGACCCCCCACGCCCGCACAACCAGTACGGCATCTCGAAACTTGCCCAGGAGCTGATCGCACTCAACCTCGGCGCGCGCTACGGCATCCCGACGGTCGCGATGCGGTACAGCATCACCCAGGGGCCACGCCAAAGCTTCACCAACCCGTACTCGGGCGCCCTGCGCATCTTCGTGCAACGGGTCCTGCACGGACGCCAACCGATCGTGTTCGAGGATGGCGGCCAGTTGCGGGACTTCGTCACGGTCTGGGACGTGGCACGAGCCAACCTCATCGCCCTCGATGACCCGCGCACCGACTTCCAGGCGCTCAACGT
>CAMBEO010000066.1 GCA_945865725.1 Thermoflexus hugenholtzii JAD2
TGACGAGATCGCCGGATTGCAGGCGGACGTGACCTCGGTGTCGGCGCGGGCATGGGGTGCCCTGATCGCCCGCCAGCCGACCCTTGAGGGCGATGCGGGCCGTGCGCGGGACATGCTCGACCAGTTCGACGGCGTCCTGCGTCCCGGGAGCCCCGGGGCACTGCTGTACGGCCACGTGCGGCGTGCCCTGGCCCGTCACCTCTTTGCGCCGATCGTCGGTGACGCCACGTGGCAGTGGCTTGTCCGGGACCCCCTGCCGGTAGCAACCGGGCTCGTCTCGCGGTGGTTCACGACCGTGCAGGCGGCCCTGATGCGACGCGCAGGCATTGCCGTCCGCCCGGACGTCCATCCGCGCGCCGGTCGCGACGCCGAGGCCATCGCCGCCGCCGACCTCGCGTGGGAGGCCGCCGCCGCGATCGCCATTCCCGCCGCCCTTGCCGACGGGTGGGCCGACGCCGTGCGGTCGGCCGGTCCGGACCCGTCGGCGTGGCGATGGGATGCGCGCCACCGGACGAGCGCGGCACACGCGCTTGGCGTGCGGTTCCCGGCGTTGCGCGGCGTCCTCGACCCCCCGGCCGTCCCGCTCGGCGGGGATGGCGACACCCTCCAGGCGGCGTCCTACGCGTGGGCCGAGGGACCGGACTTCGACATCACGAGCCTGTCGGTCTTCCGGCACGTGGTGCAGATGGGTGACCCGGTGCGGGCGACGAACGTCGTGCCCGGTGGCGTCTCGGGCATCCTTGGCGGTCGGCATGCCCACGACCAGCTCGAGCGGTGGCGCACCCACCGCCGCATTCCCGCGCCGTTCGCGCCGACAGATGTCGCCGCGGCGGCCGAATCGACCTTGCAACTCCTCCCGCAACGGCCTGCCTGATCGCTGCCGTGCCCCCCTCTCCCCCCGTGAGACCTCCGGCCGCGAGCGCTTTTACGCGAGCCAAGGGGTGGGGCGGTGCTTCCCTCTCCCGCCGCAGCGGGGGAGGGACTGAGGGTGGGGGTAAGGGTCGGCCAGGCTGCTAGGAGGCGTCAGTGGCCGTCGGGCGGCGACCCCGGCACCCGCAGGACGGCGCCGCCGATGAAGCGGCCAGACGTGCGATCGAACTCGAGACGGAACCCCTCGACGTAGCGCGCCGGGCCGCCCCACCCGGCGGCGTCGCCGCCAAGGCACGCCGCCGCGACCGACTCGATCACGCCGCCGTGGCTGACCATCAGGGCGGCGCCACCCTCCGGCAGGGCGGCGGCGACCTTGGCAAGCCATTCGCGCATCGCCCCGAGGTGCGCACGCACCGCCTTCGACCCCTCGGCGGCGGTCACCCACGCGCCGAAGCCGCCGTCCCATGCGACGCGATCCATCACCTTTGCCGGGATGAGGGCGAGGTGGTCATCGACGTCGTCGACGGCGAAGCCCATCGCGATCGCCGTCTCGAAGGCGCGCGGGATCGGACTGGTGACGACGACGGCGAACGGGCCGAGGTCCTGCCCGACGCGCCGCGCCAAGGCGACGCCCCCCTGCACCAGGTGGACCCCCCCCGGCGCACGCATCGCGTGTCGCCGGACCTCGACCGTCGTCACCATCGTCGGCCGCCTACATTGCCTGCTCGTACAGGCGGATGATCTCGTTGATCGTCGTCAGCCGCGGGTTGATGGCGATGTTCGCGCTCTTCATCGCGTCGGCGGCCATGTCGGGGATCGAGGCGCGATCCACGCCGAGGTCGCCGAGCCGTGCCGGGATGCCGATCTCCGTTTCCAGTCGACGGACCGCGCCGACCGCCCGCAACGCCGCCTCGTGCTCCGTCGTGCCCGCCATGCTCATCCCTGCAACCGGTTCGCCCATCGCCTGGGCGATCTCGACCATGCGCAACGGACAGGCGAGGGCGTTGAACTCCATCACGTGGGGCAACATGATCGCGTTCGCGATGCCGTGGGGGATCTTCCAGAAGGCGCCCAACGGGTGTGCCGTGGCGTGGACGTTCCCGAGGCGGGTGTTCGAGAAGGCCAGTCCGGCGATGTTCGCCCCGATCAGGAGGCCGTTCATCGCGGTCAGGTTGCGGGGGTTCGCCACCGCCGCGCGGATGTGCGTCGAGATCATGCGGATGGCCTGCAGCGCCATCCCCTCGCTGATCGGCGTCGACAGCAGGCTCGTGTAGCTCTCGATCGCGTGGGTCAAGGCGTCCATCGCCGTGGAGGCGGTGATCGACGGCGGCAGTCCGAGGACGAGGAATGGGTCGAGGAAGGCGATCAGGGGTGCCGCCTTCGGGGATCCGATCGTGAACTTGAACTTCGCGGCGGCGTCGGTGATGACGACGAACGGGGTCACCTCGGCGGCGGTCCCGACCGTCGTCGGCAGGGCGAACAACGGCGCCGGCGCGTTCGCGAACTTCTCCCACCCCTCGTAGGTGCGCAATGGCCCGGGGTTCGTGGCGAGGATGGCGGTCGCGGTGGCGACGTCGATGGCACTGCCGCCACCGACGGCGACGATCAACTCGCCGCCGAAGTCGCGGTAGGCCTTCAGGGCCTCATCGACCAGTTCGATGCGCGGGTCCGGTTCGACGTGGCTATAGAGAAGCGTCTCGATGCCGCAGGAGTGCAGGGAGTCGAGGATCGCGGTGGGGATGCCCGCCCGCACGATGCCCGGGTCGGAGACGACCATGACCCTGGTGGCACCCAGGCGCGCGGCGTGGGGGCCGACCTCGGCGGCGCAACCCTCCCCGGTGATCACGCGCGTGGGGTTCTGGAAGGTCTGGGGTACCGAACCCGCGCGCAAGGGCGCGCCCGGCGGCAATGGCGGGGCGGGCGGGCGGGCCGTGATGGGGCTGGTAGCCATTGGTCTCTGCTTCTTCCTTGCCGGTCGCGTCCAGAGTGCCGGAACGTCGCCGCAGTGTAGTCCCGCGCTTTCCGCTCGGGCAACACTGCCCGCACCTGACCGCCCTGAGGTCGCTTCTTGACAACGGGCCGGTGTTGATGACAATCACGGCACGCGTGCTGGTACGATCCCGGCATCCGCCTCCGGCGGGTACGTGGCCGCCGCGCACGCCAGCGTGCGGTTGGCGCGCCTCGCCACGGCATGAACGACCGTCGACTGCGCACTGAATTCCCGCTCGGACATGGCCGCCCGAGCGATGCCCGCGGCGCCTCGCCCGAGTTGTGGCAGGAGCTGGCGGACGCGCGCGACTCCTTCGAGACGGTCGTCACCCCCGCCGACGCGGACGAGGTCCCGCTCACCGGTCGCCCCGCTGGCGCGGTCCCTCCACCATCACGATTGACCCGATGGACCACCCGGCGCGCACCGGTGCCCGCGCCGGACCTCCCCGATCCTCCCTACCCGTCGCGTGACATTGCCGATGCCGGTGCGCACGAGCGACGTCGCCATCCGGATGATCTCGACGGGTGGGTCCTGCCACCGGCAATGACGCGCCGCGCCGGTTCGGACCGCCCTCGGCCGGGAGCGGCCGGCACCGGGTCGCCATCCGGTGGCGCGAACATCCTCTCGTGGCCTGAGCGCAGTGCCGGTTCTTCCCGCGCCGCAAGGCCCGTGACCGCCACCCCCGGGTTCGTCGATCACGGTCCGTCGGCGACCTTGCATAGCCTGGACGACCCGCCGACGCCACCCATCGCGCGCACGGCGCGGATCCCCGGTCGGTCGGCCACGGACTGGGAGCCGATCCCGGACCAGGGGACGCGGCCGCTGGTCGATTCGCTCATGGGTCCTCAGATGGTCCGGGCGCGCCCACGAGGCGGAAGCCTGGCGCTCCCCGGCCGAGCTTCCCGAGGTGACTGGTTCGGTACCCAAGTCGGCCCGGGGCGCCCGCCTGCGGGTTCCAGCGCGGCCGTTCGTCGCCCGCAGGCGTACGCCGGTCGCCGGGACCTGCAACTCGCCACGTCTGGTGAGTGGGAGGCGGTCCCCCGCCTTGGCGGTCGCAGGGCACGGCCGGCATCCGGGCGGATCGCGTGGCACCGCGTCCTCACTGGCATCGTTGGCGTCGCGTTCGTCTGGCAGGTCGTGGCCGCTTTCGCAGGCCCGGTCACTCCCGAGGCATCGACGGCCGCATCTCCGGGAGGTGCGACCCCGTCATCGCGGTCGGTCGAGCCGACTGGCGATGCCGGGAATGCGACCCGTTTCATCGCCATCGACGCCGCCATTCAGGGGCAAGAAGGCAGCGATGCCATGACTGGTGGCGTGTCCGGTGGCGGGAGGGCCATGGATCCCGGCCAAGGGCCGACGAACGGGCCTGATGTCGTCGCAACCGCCGTGCCGACGCGGGTGCCTCCGACTGCCACGAGCGTGGTGCCGACGCGGGTGCCACCAACGATGACAAGCGTGGCGCCGACGCGGGTGCCTCCCACCAGGGTGCCTCCGACGCGGGTGCCTCCGACCGCCACCCGCGTGCCGCCTACGCGAGTGCCGCCGACACCCGTGCCAACCGGCCCGCCGCGGCAGATGGTCGTCACGGCGTATTGCCTGCAGAGCAACACGTCGACCGGGAGATCGCCCGCGCCGGGGACGGCGGCCGCGGGCACGTCCATCCCGATAGGGTTCCGCTTCTGGGTACCGGGATACGGCGAGGCGGTCGTGCGCGATCGGAACGCGCACTATGGCCCAGACGAACTGGACGTCTGGTTCGGAAGTTGTTCGCAAGCCGTCCGGTGGGGGCGCCAGACCCTGGCCGTCGTGCCGCGCTCCTGACCACGGCGTGGGCCGGACAGGTCCGTGGTTCGGCGGGAATCGAAACGGCCACCGGTCTCCCGGTGGCCGCATGCACCACATCCACCCGCGCCGACGAGGCGCGGCCGATGCTATTTGCCGTGGTTCGGCTTGGTGCCGTGATTCGCCTTCTTGCTGCGCCAGCGGAGCCGGCGCTTGTTCGCGCTTTTTGACGATGCCATGAAGATCACCTCGTGCGATTGGCTGCCCGGATAGGATACCAAGCGTCCACGGGCTTCGGGAGTGTTCCGGCAAGCGGTCGTGCGCGTCCGGGTTTTCTAGAGACGGAGGCGGCGTGGCGGGCGAACCGGACCAGGGACCGACCCCTTCCACGGCCTCCCGAGGTCAGGCGCCGGGCGACCCGGCGAGGGAGACGGGCGCCATGTCGGTGCCGGTCGCCGCGAGGCGCGTGCCAGCGGGCGTACCGGGGCGCGTGCCGCTCGCGATATGGCGATGGGGTGTCGCCGACTCCTTCCTCGGCGCCCTCTGCAGCGGCCCGGGCGCCTCCTTCCTCTCCGCATTCGCCGTCGAGCTTGGTGCGGGCGGTGGCATGCTCGGTGTCCTGCTCGCGCTGGTCACGTTCCTCTCGAACGGCTTGCAGTTGCAGGGCGCCGCCTGGGCGCGGCGCGGTGCGACGGCGCGACGTGTCTACGCCGCCGCGATCGTCGCCCGGGGAAGTTGGCTGGTCGCCGGGTTGGTCCCCGCGGTGATCGCCGCTGCCGGATCGCCCGTCGCGGCGCTTGGCGCGTTTATCGCCATCCTCGGTGCCTCGTCGATCGCGTCGGCGGCCGCGAACCCGGCCATGGGTGCCCGTGCCGCCACGGCCGGTGGCGAGGAGGGGCGCACGCGCTACCTCGCCGACCGCGCCATCGCCACCTGGGTCGGCATCCTCGTCGGCACCGCGGCCATGACGGGACTGCTTGAGGTCGTCCCAGGCGCGTGGGGCTACGCGGCCGGGTTCGCGCTTGCCGGCGTCGCTGGACTTGCGGGGATCAGGGCGTATGCGGTCCTCCTGGCGACCGAGCGACGCCTCCCTGCGGTGGCGGCACCGCGGTGGGTGGCGCCGGGCGGGCCAGCAATCGCTGCATCGCAGCCACGGACGGGGCGTCCAGCGTCTGGTGGCGCCTGGCGCGCGATCGCCCGGCGGCTCGGCGCACCGCCGTCACCTGCCCTCGGCACGATCGTGATCGGGGCGGCGATCCTGCAGGGCGGCGCCTCCATGATCGGGCCGGCCTCGCCGATCTGGCTGGTGAAGCACCTCGGCATGCCCGCCAGCTACCTCGGGGCGCTGGCCCTTGTCAGTAGCCTCGCCGCGATCGCGTCGCAGCGCGTCTGGGCCCGCGC
This sequence comes from Thermoflexus hugenholtzii JAD2, assembly GCA_945865725.1. GTDB lineage: Bacteria > Chloroflexota > UBA11872 > UBA12225 > UBA12225 > CAILQO01. The sequence goes on from CAMBEO010000066.1 coordinate 6,044, forward strand.
CATCGAACGCACCGGCCCTGCCCGGGTCCTCGGCATCACCGGGGCGGGCGCCGCCCTTGTGCCTCTCGGCTGGCTGCTGGTCGTCGACCCGTGGGTCGCCGTGCCGCTCAACCTGTTCGCCGGCGTCGCATGGGGGGGCTATAGCCTGGCGATGTCCGCCCGGCTGCTGCAGCTGGCACCGCCGGCGGAACGCCCGGCCTACCTCGGAACTTACGCCGCCGCCATCGGCGTCTCCGGTGCCGGGGGGTCGCTGGCCGCCGGCGCAATCGCCGCCGCTGTCCCGATCGAGTGGGTCCCGCTGATCTTCGTCGTGTCGTTTGCCGCCCGGGGCCTCGGGTGGTGGACGATGCGGGGTGGCTCCTCGACGTAGCGAACCGCCCGGATCGGCCTTCGACGGCACCGGGGTCAGGCGGACGTGCCGTCCCACTCGGGCAAGTCGTGGGGACGTTCCGCGAGGATCTCGGCGAGGGTCGGAAGCGCCTGGTCCTTCGGCGAGACGACCAGTGTTGCGCCGTCACCCGGGATTGTCGGCCACGTGATGCCGAGGGCAGGGTCGTCCCACCGGATGCCGCGTTCCGACGACGGTGCGTAGAAATCGCTACACAAGTAGGTGAAGTCGGCCGCCTCGGACGTCACGCAGAAGCCGTGGGCGAAGCCGACCGGCACCCATAACTGGCGCTGGTTCGTGGCCGACAGGGTGACCGCGCAACTCTGGCCGAAGGTCGGGGACCCCCGGCGCACGTCAACGACGACGTCAAACACCTCGCCGTGCACGACCCGGACAAGCTTTACTTGCCCCTGCGGGTGCTGGAAGTGCAGGCCGCGCACGGTGCCGTGGCGCGAGTGCGAGTGGTTCGCCTGCACCATCGCCGCACGCAATCCGGCGCTGGCAAACGCCCGTTCGTTGTATGTCTCCATGAACCACCCGCGGGCATCGGGGAACGCTCGCGGTTCGATGATGAAGAGGCCCGCCAAGGGCGTCGGGACGACGTTCACGGCGGGCCATCCTAGCAAACCCGGCGGCATTGGGCAGGTCCGGGCGCGGTGCCCCTAGGCGCGGCCGTCGAGGCCTCGTTCGAGTGCTTCGAGGGCCGCGATCGCGAAGGCCACCATGTTTTCGATGCGGTTGCCGTGACCGGTCTCGATGGTTGCCGAGACGGTGACCCCGTCCGGCCCGGACGCGGCGACGCACGAGTGGCCCGGCAGGTCGCCGTAGCGGTTGCCCGTCGGGCCGGACGCTCCCGTCTCGCCAATGCCCCAGGTCGTCCCGAGGTGGTCGCGTGCCGCCGTCGCGAGCCGCGTCGCGTGCGCTTCCGTCGCCGCCCGGGGATCCGTCATGTGCGTCGCGTCGCTGTTGAGGAAGCGCACCTTCGCGTCAAGGGTGTAGACGGCCGCGCCGCCCCTGAAGTAGGCGGAGGCGCCCGGTACCGCCAGGAGGGCCGCGCTTGCGAGGCCGCCGGACGAGGACTCCGCGACGGTGATCGTCGCGTGGTGCGCCATCAGTTTCGCGCCGACGCGCGCGCCCGCCGCCCAGAGCGGCGCCAGGTCAACGTCTCGTGCCATGTGGTCCCCCTCCTACGCGCGGCCCGTCCGCCCGGGGCAGGATAACCGGCGACCAATACCGCACGGTCATGCCCCTTGGGCCGTGCCGCCGTATCCTGCCCGCGCGTCGCCGAGCCATCGTGGCGCGGTGGCACCGGGGAGGCACCACGGCGATGGCGACGTACGACCTGGCAATCCGCGGCGGCGAGGTGATCGACCCGGCCACCGGTACGCGCGGCCAACTTGACGTCGCCATCCGCAACGGCCGGGTCGAGGCGGTTGCCGCCGGCATCCCGGCCGAGGCCGCGCGTGAGACGTACGACGCGACCGGCCACCTGGTCGTGCCTGGCCTGATCGACTTCCACACGCACGTCTATCACGGGGCGACCTACTGGGGCATCGATCCCGACCCGGTCGCCTCGCGGACGGGCGTCACCACCTGGGTCGATGCCGGTTCCGCCGGGGCAACGACGTGGCCGGCGTTCCGGGACTGGTGCATCCGTCCGGCGCGGGCCCGGGTCGTCGCGTTCCTCAACATCTCGACCTCCGGTTTGGCCTCGGCGACGCACGAACTCGCCGCCCTCGAAAACCTCGATCCCGACCTCTGCGCGCGGACGATCGCGGCGAACCCGGGGATCCTCGTGGGCGTCAAGGTGCGGATGGGGGCACCCGATCTCAACCCTCATGGCCTCGAACCGTTGCGCCGGGCCATCACCGCCGCAGAGGCCACCGGGCTCCCGGTGATGGTCCACCTCGGCATGGCACCGCCGTCGATCGATGACGTGGTCGCGTTGCTCCGCCCGGGTGACAGCATCACGCATGCCTTCAACGGCAACTCGATGGGCATGACCGCCAGTGACGGCACGATCCGCCCGGCGGTCGCCGCGGCGTGGGATCGCGGCATGGTGGTCGACATCGGCCACGGCGCGGGCGGTTTCAGCTTCCTGGTTGCCGAGGCGATGCTTGCCCAGGGGCGTCCACCGGACGTCATCTCGACCGACCTCCACCAGCTGGCGGTGAACGGCCCGGCCTTCGACCTGCCGACCGTGATGTCGAAATTCCTCGCGCTTGGCATGGGCCTCGAGGCCGTCGTCGCCTGCGCGACGTCTGCCCCGGCACGCGCCCTCGGTCGCGACGACCTCGGCACCTTGCGTCCCGGCGCCCTGGCCGACGTCGCGATCTTCTCCCTCGACCAGGGCGAGTTCGCCTACTACGACGTGCGCGGCGTGCGTCGCGACGGCACGTCGCGCCTGCGCAATGTCGCCACCTTCGTCGGGGGCGCGCGCCTTCACCCGTTGCCGCCGTCGATCCCGGCCTTGTGGATGGCGCCTTCCGACCTCCAGCGACGGGTCGCCGCCGCCGGGCACGTGCCCGCCGGGTACCGGTGGCCCTACGGCGCCTGATCGGACATCGCTGCCTGGTCGCACCGCTTGCTAGGATCGATCCGGGACGCCACCACGCCGCCCGGGGGTGCTGATGACGACGTCGATGCTGCCCTTGTCGGGCGGGCCGAACCTGCCCGTGGCCGGGGATTCCCTGCCGAGCGCCTTGCGCCCGGCAATCCCCTCGGGCGCCGCCGCCGGCCTGATGATCGTCGATTGCGACATCCACTTCACGCCCGACGCCAAGGCGATCGAACGGCGCCTGCCGCAGCCGTGGCGGACCCGGTGGCAGTCCGGCAGCCGCGGCGCCGGGGGTAGCGGCTACTGGAACCCCAACGGCGTCATCCGGCGCGACACCCGCCTGCCTGATGGTCGCTACATCGATACCGACCCGCATGCGATGGCGGCCCACCACCTTGACCGCCACGGCATCGCGTACGCCATCCTGAACCTCGCCGCCTTCACCTTCGCCGTCACGCCGGAGTCCGACTGGGGTGCGGCCATCGCCTCGGCCACGAACGACACCATCCTCGAGGACTGGTTGCCGGTCGATCCCCGCTTCCGGGTGTCGATCCTCGTGTCCCCGGTCGACCCGGTCCTGGCCGCGCGCGAGATCCGGCGCGTCGGGCGTACCCCGGGCGTCGTGCAAGTCCTGATGCCGAGCGCGACCCCGATGGCCCTCGGCCGGCGCTTCTTCGACCCGATTTACGAGGCCGCTTGCGAGTGTGGCCTGGCGGTCGCCGTCCATCCCGGCTTCGAGGGCGTCGGCGTCTCGTTGCAAGCGACCGCCGTCGGCCAACCGGGCAGCTACCTCGAGTGGCACACGTCCCTCAGCGGCACCTTCCAGGCGCATCTCGTCAGCCTGATTGCCGAGGGCACCTTCCAGAGGCATCCCGCGCTGCGCTTCGTCCTCGTCGAGGGCGGGGTCGCATGGCTTCCCGCCCTCCTGTGGCGCCTCGACAAGAACTGGCGCGCCCTGCGGATGACCGCTCCTTGGCTTGACCGGCCACCGAGCGAGATCGCCGCCGACCACGTACGCATGACCACGCAACCGATCGAGGAGGCGCCCAACCCGGATCACGTGCGCCAGGTGATGCGCATGTTCCCGGCCGAACGGATGGCGATGTTCTCCAGCGATTTTCCGCACTGGGATGGCGACGCGCCGGACTTCACGGCGGCATCGTTCCCGCCGGAGATGCGTGCCCGGGTGATGGGCCTGACCGCGTGCGAGGTCTACGGCCTCGACCCGGCGGGCACTGGCGTGACGCACGCGGTCGCGCGACCGGTGGACCGGCCCGGACCGGCCTCCGTGACCACGCCATTTGGGGGCTACGAATGACCGCCGCCGATCCGGTGGCGCGCCCCCGCGGGCAGTGGTGGGCCATCATGCCGGCCGCCGACCTCCAACC
>CAMBEO010000067.1 GCA_945865725.1 Thermoflexus hugenholtzii JAD2
CAAGGCACGAAGCCGGTGGATTCGGTCCCGGTCTTCGGGTGCGAGCGAGGTCGCCCAGAGCGCCGCCGGGTACGTCGCGGCCATCGGCTGCCAGTCGAACCACCCTGCATCGCCGTGGCGGTGGGGAACAAGGAACGACTGCGTCGCGCCCGCGCCAGTGAGTCCGGCACGCTGCGCCACCCAGTGTTCCGGGAGGGTCATCGACGCCTCGTGATACTCGCGCACCTCGCCAAGCTCGAGCGTGCGGTCGATGACCGTGCGGGCGAGTTCCATCCACGACCCGTCACTGGTGACGAGGGTCGCTGACGAACTGGCGACGAGGGCGGCCATGCCGATGTTGTAGAAGCCGTGGGGCCACGTCCACCCGTACAGGCCGCCGTGCCACCTGCCCCCGAGGTTCTCGCCGACCGCTCCCGAAAGGCCGACGTTATCTGGGATCAGGCCGCCGTTGGCCCGCGTGCGATCGAGCCAGGCCCCGACGTAGTCGACGATCCACTCGCGAAGCTGTGGGTCGCCGGCCATCGCGAAAGCATTCGCCATGAGGCCGGTCGCCGCCAGGTTGCCGACGACATCGCCGACTCCCATCCGCGCTTGCATCGCGTCGCCCATGCGGCGCGCGAGCGTGGGGTCCTCGAGGTCGTCGTAGTGATCGATGCCCGGAACGTCAGCGAACGGCAGGCCGTACCGACGCATTGACGCGCCCCAGGCGTAGCGAGGCTCGGGATCATCCGTGAAGCCCCATCGCGGGCCCCCGCTACCGTTGTGGGCCGAACGGATGATCCGTCGCTCGCGGTCGTAGTTCGAACCGGCGTCCTCCGTCCCGAGGTACAGGCTGGCGAACCGTGCGGCCCGCGCCCGGTTGGAGGCTCGGTTCGGGTCGGCGAGGCACAGGAAGTAAAAGAAGAGGTTGCTTTCACCCTGGTGGAACCAGTCGTACCCCCGCTCATACTCGTGCAGGACTTGCCCCACCGGCTTGAGGGCGGCAACCTGGCGCGTGATCGCCTCCCACTGGCGGATCGAGGCCGGGAGCAGCCTGTCGGCACCCCCGACGAGATAGAGGAGCGGCCAATTGTACGCGCTCTCGTAAAAGTCGTCGGCGCCATCTCGCCCGTGAAGGGTGTCGCCCCACGTGAGCGCGCCGTCCGGCGCAACGTATCGCGCGACGAACGCATCAACCGACTCTTCGAGTGCAGTGATCAACTGGCGTTGCAGGACGGCCCATCGAGGCGGATCTCCCGATGACCGGTCGAAATGGATCGTTGGGATCGCGTCGTGACGGCGCATGGCGGCAGGTTACCCGCGTCCTCTGGTGGGCGCCCTACCTGCGCACGTATGCGATGACGTTCAAGACGATGGTCAGAACCACGCTCACCAGGAGCATCGAGCCGATGGGCGTGAAGATCGTGCCGTAGTCACGCTCGATCAACACGTCGCCTGGGAGCCGGCCGAGGAATGGCACGCGCGGTCCGAACCAGATCGCCAACCCGATCCACGAGATGACCAAGCCGAGCACGACGAGCGATCGCCCCAAATCGGGTCCCATGTCCAGAGCCTATCGCGCGCCTGCAATCAGCGGCCCAGGCGCGACGCGAAGGCGGTCGAGGCATCGTGCCGACGGCACGTCTTGGGCCTGACTGGCAGAAGGCCGACGTTCCACTCACAGGACAAGCGAGCGTGGGCAGGCCGATGGAGACGGAACGTGTCCCGGCCTGAAGGCCGTTCACGGTCGTCGGCCCATGGGAGACCGAGTGAGGACCAGCCGCGATCCGGGACTTGAGGCGGGGAGCCGTCACGGATCGGTTCGCGAATGAGAGCTCGCGATGGGAAGGGGGTGACCGAGGGGATTTGAACCCCCAACCGCTGGAGCCACAATCCAGTGCTCTGCCATTGAGCTACGGCCACCGCGGGACGCACGCGTCCGCTGCGCGAGGGTTCGCGCCGGTCGAGTTTAACCTGAAAGGCCCGACAGGTGCCAGCCTTCCTCGTCCGTTCCCCCGGACTGGCCATCGTCGTTTCATCGTCCGGATGCGGTCGCGATGCCCGGGAGCTCGCGTGGACGGAGGGGCACGTGAGGGTCCTGGTAACTGGGGGCGCGGGATACGTCGGGAGCGTCGTCGTCGCCCAGCTTGTCGATGCCGGCCACGACGTGGTCGTCATCGACAACTTGTCGAAGGGCCATCGGGCCGCGGTTGCGCCCCAGGCCCTCCTCGAGACGATTGACCTGGGAGATACCCCGGGGGTCACGCGGCTGGTAGGGCATTTCCAGCCGGAGGCAACCATCCATTTTGCTGCCCTGAGCCTCGTCGGCGAGTCGGTGAACGTTCCCCGGCGCTACTACCGGGAAAACGTCGCGGCGACGCTGAACCTGCTTGATGCCCTCGACGGAAGCCCTTGTCGCGCATTCGTCCTGTCGTCGTCGGCCGCCGTTTACGGAGGGCCGACGGGCGCCCCGCTCGATCCGATCGACGAGTCCCACCGCCTATTGCCGACGAATCCCTACGGGGAGACGAAGCGAGCTTGCGAACGGATGATCGCTTGGGCCGCCCCACGCATGGGGATGCGAGCATTGAGCTTGCGGTACTTCAACGCCGCGGGCGCGACGGCCACGCTTGGCGAGGACCACGACCCCGAGTCTCACCTTATCCCGATCATCCTGAAGGTCGCGATGGGGCGAACGGAGTCAATCGGGCAGTTCGGCGACGACTACGACACGCCTGACGGCACGGCAATTCGCGACTACGTCCATGTCGCCGACCTCGCGTCGGCGCATGTCGCGGCGGTCGCGATGCTCCTCGAGAGGGACGTGGGACACGACGCGATGAACCTTGGGACAGGGAAGGGGCATTCCGTCGCGGAGGTGATCGCGGCGGCGCGCAAGTTGACCGGCCATCCGATTCCGGTGACGCGCGAGGCGCGGCGCCCGGGGGACCCACCGGCCCTTGTCGCCCGAGGCGATCTCGCTCGCGCGTCACTCGGATGGGTGCCCCGACTGCCTTCGATCGAGGAGATTGTTGGGTCTGCATGGGAGTGGACGCGGCGCCATCCCGACGGCTACAAGGACTGAGCGCGATGGCTGGATACGACGGGCCACCCGATCCTTGCGAGATGCGGGTTCGAGCGTGATCCCTCTCGGCGATGACAACCCGACGCGGCGCCCGCCGTTCGTGACGGTCACGATCATCGGCGCGTGCATCGTCGCGCATGCATGGCAATCGGTCGTGGCCCTCGCTGGCGGAGCGGCACTGAGCCGCACGTGCGGTTTCATCCCTTACGAGTTCCTCACCGGGATCGACCTGACGCCGCCCGCGTGCGTCGTGCCGGTCCACGCAACGATCCTGACGTCGATGTTCCTGCATGGGGGCCTCGTCCACCTTGGCGGGAACATGCTGTACTTGTGGATCTTCGGCAACAACGTCGAGGATGTCCTCGGGTCGGGACGGTTCCTTGCCTTTTACGTGGGGTGCGGGATCGCGGCCGCGATCGGCCAGGCCATGGTGACCCTGGTGGCGGCGCCGGAAGAGATCGGGATCCCGATGGTCGGCGCGAGCGGCGCGATCGCCGGGGTCCTTGGCGCGTACCTCGTCCGCTTTCCCGGCACGCGCGTGCGCACGCTCCTGACAATCGGCGTCTTCTGGACGACCGTACGCCTGCCCGCGTTCTTCGTCCTCGGCGCCTGGTTCGTCCTGCAGTTCTTCCAGGGAGTGCTAGCGCTAGGGATCGACCTCGCCAGCAACGTCGCGACGTGGGCGCACGTCTTCGGATTCGTCGCCGGCCTCGCGCTTGTTGGCCTGATCACTCCGCGTCGAGCGCCGTTCGCCCGCTAGCGTCGGCACTCACGCGCCGGGCACGGGGCGACGGTCATCCCACCGCTCGAGAGCCAGTTCGATGAGCCGGGTCACCAGGTCGCGGTAGGCGAGGCCGGTCGCCTCCCACAACTTCGGGTACATGCTGATCGTGGTGAAACCGGGCATCGTGTTCAACTCGTTCACGTACCACCGGCCAGTGCCTCTCTCCAGGAAGAAGTCAGCACGCGCGAGGCCGGCACAGTCAAGGGCGACGAATGCGCGGACGGCGAGGTCGCGGACCTCGTCGGCCTGTGGCGCCGACAGCGTCGCCGGCACGTGCAACTCGCTGCGTCCGTCAAGGTACTTCGCGGCGTAGTCGTAGAACTCGTTGCTCGGCACGATCTCTCCGGGCACGCTCGCGACGGGATCATGATTGCCGAGGACGCTCACCTCGATTTCGCGGCCATCGACAGCGGGTTCCACGAGGGCGCGTTCCCCGTATTGGAATGCGATTGCCAATGCCTCGGGCATCCCGTCGGGCGACTTGACCTTCGACACGCCGACGCTGGACCCGAGCGCGGATGGCTTGACGAAACACGGAAATCCGAAGGCACCGGCGCGGTGCGCCATGCCGTCGGGGTCGCTGCGCCAGTCGCGTCGCTTGAGCGACAGCCAGTCGGTGACCGGCAGGCCGTGGTAGCGAAGCATCTCCTTGCTCCGCACCTTCTCCATGCCGAGGGCGGACCCGAGGACGCCTGACCCGACGTACGGGATCCCGGCAAGTTCGAGGAGGCCCTGAATCGTGCCGTCCTCGCCCATCGGGCCGTGGAGGACCGGGAAGACGACATCGATGCCGTGCAGGAGGACGTGCGGCGTCGGGTCAACGGGGATGACCTGCATGCCCGGCAGGTCGAAGGCTGGGTCGGCCGGCAGCAAGGCGCCCGCCGCTGGTGGGGGTAGCCATGCGCCGTCGCGTCCGATGGCGATCGGGACGACTTCGAACCGATCGGGGTCGACCGCCCGGATGACGCTCGACGCGGACATCACGCTGACGTCATGCTCGGCGCTCCGTCCGCCGAAGATGACGCCGACACGCACGCGCCGTCCGGTCGTACCCGGATGCGGGCGGGTAGGGGTGGGCACGCTATCCATCGCAACCCCCGGTGGCGACAACGGGTCAGCCCGCTCGACCACGCGTCATGAACGCGCGGTGCCTGGGCGGTGGTGGCGCGTGCGCGCGAGGCGCTAGCCGTCGGTGAAGAGCTTGACGTAACTCAGGTACCGGCGAGCGCTGATCTCGTCTGCCTCCGCGGCGGCCCGTACTGCACATCCCTCGTCGGTGACGTGAGCGCAGTTTGCGTACCGACAGGTGCCTAGGTAGGGCGCGAACTCCGGGAACAGCCGGTCGATGTCCGAGTCGGAGACATCCCAGAGGGCCAGCTGGCGCAGGCCGGGGGTGTCGGCGAGAAACCCGCCTCCAGCGAGCGGGAACACTTGCGCAAAGCGCGTGGTGTGCCTGCCCTTGCCGGTTGCGCGACTGATCGCTCCGACCCGCAATGCTAGCCCCGGTTCGATCATGTTCAGGAGGCTGCTCTTGCCGACGCCCGACGTGCCGGCGAAGGCTGACAGTCGCCCTGCGACGACCGTGCGCAGTTCGTCGATGCCCTCGCCGGTGACCGCGCTCGTCAGGTGGACCGGGTATCCGGCACGGACGAACCACGCGGCCTCCGCGAGCATCGACTCGTCGACGCCCATGTCGACCTTGTTGAGGCAGACGCGCGCGTCGAAACCGGTCGCGGCGCATGAGGCAAGGACACGGTCGACGAAGCCCCACCGCGGTGCCGGTTCGGCAGCGGAGGTAACGACGATGATCTGGTCGAGATTGGCCACTAGGGTCTGGCCGACCGGAACGCTGCCGTCGGTGACCGCCTGACGCGTCAGGGCACGGGTGCGCGCAAGGACCTCTTCGATGATCCCGGCGGGCATGGCGACGCCGGAGACGGGCGAGGGGCGGAACCGAACGCGGTCGCCGGCGACGATCGGCTCGACGACGGTACGTCGACGGACGGAATCGACCCGACGGGCGTGGGCGCCAGACTCCGAAAAGACGAGGTTTTTTCGCATCCGGTCGCGCGCACGGCAGCGGTACGCGACTGCTGGAGCGACGGCGTGGTCATCTGGTGCGACGTCGTAATACCCGGAGGTGGCTCGAAGGACGGTCCCGGTCGTGGATTCGCCGAGGGTCGCGTCGATGTCGCGCAAGTGAGCAGGGACGGTCTCGCGTAAGGCGAGGCCCCGCGCGTAGCCCGGCTCGGCGGAGCGTCCGGTGGAAGGAACCGCGCCGTCGGGACGCGAACGAGGTGGGGGCACGCGGCGAGGATAGCAGCGAGGAAGCGTGCCCCCTCTGGTGCGCGGGTGGGGAGAGATGGGACGCCCTTCCATCGGCCGCAAGCGCCCCCGCCACGGCGGGAGAGGATGCCCGCGGACCAGACCACCCCCACCATCGTTATCCGCGTACGCGGTCCCTCCCCCGCTGCGGCGGGAGAGGGAAGCACCACCGCCCGCGGACCAGACCCCAACCTAGGACCAGGCCCCACCCCGGGGCGGGCAAGGATGCCCGCGGACCAGGCCACCCCCACCATCGTTATCCGCGTACGCGGTCCCTCCCCCGCTGCGGCGGGAGAGGGAAGCACCACCAGGGCGGCGCGATGGAGGCCGACGTCAGGCGCTCCATAGGTCCGTACTCAGGTACTTCAGGCCGGTATCGCACGCCAGCGTGGCGACGATCATTCCGGGCGCGCAGGTCGAGGCGACCTGCAAGGCCGCGTGGACGTTTGCTCCGGCCGAGAACCCTGCAAAGATCCCCTCCCGCGTGGCGAGGAGGCGGGCGGTCGCGATCGCCTCCTCGTCAGTGACCGCGAGGTATCCGTTGACTAGCTCCGGCTGCCAGAGTGGCGGGACCATCACGTAGCCCGAGCCTTGGATCTTGTGGCCGGGGTCCGTGACGCCAGCGGCGCCGGCAGCGAGGAACCGGGCGGTCGCAGGCTCGACCGGATAGCAGGCGATGGCCGGGTTCCGGGCCTTCAGTGCCCGCGCGGTCCCGATGAAGGTCCCGCCCGCACCGACGGACGCGACGAAGGCACCGACCATCCCTCCCGTTTGCTCCCAGATCTCCTTCCCGGTCGTGCGTTCGTGGGCTCGCACCGCGGCCGGGTTCTTGAACTGGTCAGGCCGGAACGCGCCGAGTTCCTCGACCAGTTCCTGCGTGCGGACCTCGACGAGGGCGAGGTCCTCGCCTGAGACACGGCCGGGGATGGATCCCGGCGCTTGCGGTACGAGGGCGACCTCGGCACCAAGCGCCTCGAGCATGCGGCGACGCTCGATCGAGTTGCCCGCCGACATCACGGCGATCAACCGGTAGCCCCGGACCGCGCAGACGACGGCAAGCCCCGCACCCATGTTGCCGCTCGTGAGTTCGACCACGGTCCCGCCGGGCTTGAGGAGGCCGCGCGCTTCCGCGTCATCGATCACTTCGCGGGCGACGCGATCCTTCATGCTGCCCCCTGGGCCAAGGAACTCGAGCTTCGCGACGACACGACCGGGGAGCCCCTCTGAGAGGCGGTCGAGGGCGACGAGGGGCGTCTCGCCGATCGCGTCGACGACGCTAGCGCGCACGTCCATGTTTGATGCCATGATCGGGCCTCCCATCGTGGAAAGTTAGGACGGGCGCACCCTGGCCCCCACCCCCTGGCTTGGGTAAAAGCTCCCGCGCCCGGCGGGAGAGGGCAAACGGGTGCCGCTGGACAGACGCATGACGAAGTCGATAGGCATCGCGCTCCCCGGTCTCGCCCGGATGGCGGAAGTTACCCGCGCGATGGCGCAGGCCGCCTTCAGTCCCGGTCCCGCGCCCGAACCAATGCGCTTGCTGACGCCGTGGGTGCTTCCGGCACCAGGTGGAGGCGCGGCACTCCCGCTCGCGAACCGGGTCGCGATGGCGCCGATGTCGACCGGATTGGCGGACGAACTTGGCCATCCGACCCGGGCGACGGTCGCCTGGTACGTCGCTCGCGCGCGTGGGGGGACGGCGCTCGTCATCGTCGAACCGACCCTCGTCAGCCGGCCGACTGGCCCGCGCGCCGATCGTCCGCTCGTCCTCGCCGCGGACGAGGACGTGGAGGCATTCGCCCGACTGGCCGAAGCCGTCGCCGGGGCGGGCGCAGCGATCAGTCTGTCATTGGAGCACCCGGACCGGCGCGCGTTCGAGACGATAAGTACGGCTGACCTGGGATTGGCGTTGGCGGCCTTCGGCGCCGCGGCACGGCGTGCGCGTGACGCGGGCTTCAGGGCAATCCAACTCTCGCTCGACGCGGCGTCGTTCCTTGGCCGTTCGCTGGCCCGTGCGACCAACCGGCGGTCGGACCGCTACGGGCGCGGGCCGGAGGGGCGCAGGACCCTCGCCCGTGAGGCCGTCCGGATCGTCGCCGCCGTCGGATTGCCCGTCATCGTGCGAATACCGTGCGCGGCCGTCGATCCCGTCTCGATCCCTGTCGAGGACGCGGCGTCCCTCGGCGAAGCAATGTGCCTCGCGGGCGCGACCGCGCTTGAGATTGCCCCAGGGCCGACATGGGACGACGGGTCGTTGCCCCTGGTCGCCGGGAACGGCGAGGCGGTCCTCACCACGCAGGCGTCCGCAATCGGGGCGGCCGTGGCCGCGCGTGGCGTCATGGTGCCGATCCTCGCCTCCGGCCGAATCGTGTCGGCGCTCGGCGCGGAGGCCGCGCTTCGTGTCCCCGGGGTCGAGGCGGTCGCGATCGGTCGCGCACTCGTCGCTGATCCGGCTTGGACGGCCAAGGTCCGCGCGGGGATTGAATCGGAAATCGTCCCGTGCATCGGCTGTCTCGCGTGCCTTGATCGCGACCCCGGGGAGACGATCGCCTGTGTCACGAATGGTGACGCTGGCCGCGAGTCCTTGGCACTCGTGCCGACCGAGACGCCTCGCCGAATGGTCGTGGTCGGGGCAGGCCTGCCGGGGCTGGAGTTCGCGCGCGTCGCGGCGACGAGGGGGCACGACGTGACGGTGGTCACCGGCGGGATGCCCCTGGGCGGGATCACGGGCTTGCGTGCGGGCGTCCCGGGCAATGCGGAATACGGGCAGGCGGCGCTGGCGATGGTCCAGCGATTGCGCGACCTCGGCGTCGCGATGTTCGAGGTCCCGCCAGACGACATCGAACTGGTCGTCGACGCGAGACCGGCTGCGCCGTTGCCGGTCTCTTGGGCCACAGGGCGAAACGTCCTGGTCGCCGCCGACGTGCTCGGGCGGGACCTCCACCAGATGTACGGCATCGGTCGCCGGGTCGCCACGTGCGGGCCGGGCGCCCTCGCCGCCGAGGTGGGCCTCTTCCTCGCGGGATGGGGTAGGCGGGTGACCGTCATCGTGCCAGGCACGCTGGAGGCGCCATTTCCGGACGTGCACCCGATGCAGGCTGCCCGGTTGCGGGAACGGTTGCTGGGCTACCGTTGCGAGCTTCTGACCGGGACGGTGCCGGTCAGGTGGCATGACTCACGTGATCGAAAGTCCCGGCTCGAGGTCTTGCGGGACGGCGTGCCGACGGTGCTCGGTCCGTTCCAGACGGCGGTGGACTGTCTGGGTTGGCCGTCGGAGCGGGAACCGCGAGGCGGATCGCCAGCGGTCACCGTCGGGGACGCCGGGACGGCGACCGCGCTGCGCCGCTTGGTTCGCGGCGCGAACGACTTGGCGCGACGGGTCTGATGGAGATCCCCCCTCTCCCGCCGCGGCGGGGGAGGGGCAGGGGGTGGGGGCCTACCCGCGGATCGCCTGCGCCAGCTCGGGGCGTGCCCTTCGGGCCTGCAGGCGCAGCAACCCCAAGTTGGCGATGATGTCGGTGACGATCACGAGGACCGCGTCGTCATCACCCAGTGCCTCGATGACGATGACCGCGTCGCTGTACTCGTAGATTGCCTGCGTCAGGCTGCCGTTGCCGGTCTGGAGTCCAATCTCCGCCGCCGGCACCAGACCGCTCGCGGCAACTGCGCCCACCGCCTCGATATCGAGCGGCAAGCTGTCTGACGCCATCGCCGACTCAAGCACGAGGCCGTCAGACCCGACGATCAGCGCGGCGCGGACGCCGCGGACCTTGATGAACGATTGCAGGGTTTCCTGGATCGAAGACATCGATGACCTCTCCACCCCACGGACGAGGCGGGGCACCCTCGGTTGCACAGGCTGACGTAATGCGCGCGTGCGTCGACGCCCGTCGTCGCGCACTGGTCAAGACACGTTGAATAACGCGGCCCGGCCCAAGAAGTTGGCTTGGGTGCCGAGCTCTTGCTCGATGCGGATCAGCTGGTTGAACTTGGCCACCCGGTCACTGCGGCATGGGGCACCGGTCTTGATCT
>CAMBEO010000068.1 GCA_945865725.1 Thermoflexus hugenholtzii JAD2
CGCGCCGCCGCTCTTGATCGGCCGCGCGTCCGCGAGTTCGTGCCCGACCCTGGGACCGCGCGCTACCACTACGTGGCGGATCGCATCTTGAGCATCGTCGTTCCGAAGGCGTAGCCTCCTCGCGACCCGCTCGCCGCCCCGCGTGGCACCGCGTCACTGCGCGGCGCGTGGAGGGTGAACTCGGCCCGCGGGCATCGTTGCCCGCCCCGGCCCCGGGTCGTCGCCACGACTACCGGGCGCGCATCATGGTCCGCGGGCATCCTGCCCCCCCGCTGCCGTGGTGTAGCGCTGTCCACGGGCGTGCGTACCGGGTCCGCGGGCATCCTGCCCGCTCCGCCGCCGGGGCGTCGCACCGGTTCACGGGCGTGCGTACCGGGCCCGCGGACATCGTTGCCTGCCCCGCCGCCGGGTCGTCGCCACGACTACCGGGCGCGCATCCATGGTCCGCGGGCATCCTGCCCGCCCCGCCGCCGTGGTGTAGCGCTGTCCACGGGCGTGCGTACCGGGTCCGCGGGCAAGGATGCCCTCAGGGGAAGGTACGCTTGGCGCGAATGGTGGCCCCCCGCGCGCTCGAAGCCCTCGCCCCGGTGGACCTCCTCCCATCCGCCCTCGCGCGCACCGCGCCTGCAGGCAAGGGGCGCGCCGGATCGCGGCGCCCGCGCGCATGGATCGCCGCGGTAGCCCTCGCCGCCTTCCTCGCGCCCTGCCACCAGCCGCTCGCTGACGCGACATGGTCGGTGGCCAGTGCGTTTCCCCTCGTCTGCACCGTCTGGGCCGCGGTCACGGGATGACCACGCGCACGGATCCCGGCGTCGCATCCGCCGTCCGCAGCGCCGGAATCGGTCCCCACTACGCTTGGGTCGTCGCGGCCGTGACCCTGCTCGTCCTCGTCGTCGCGGCCGGGATCCGTTCGATCCCCGGCGTCCTGATGTTGCCCTTCGAGCGCGAGTTCGGGTGGGATCGCGCCACGATCTCGACCGCGGTCTCGGCCAACCTCGTCCTCTACGGCCTCATCGGTCCGTTCGCAGCCGCGATCGCCGACCGCACCGGTCTCCGGCGCATCATCACCGCGTCGCTTTCCATGGCCGTCATCGCGCTGCTGCTGGCGCCCTTCATCTGGGAGCCTTGGCACCTGGTCCTCTTGTGGGGCGGCGGCGTCGGCACCGCGTCCGGGATGATCACCGGGTGGCTTGGCGCGGTCGTGGCCACCCGGTGGTTCGTCGCGCGCCGGGGGCTTGTCACCGGCGTCTTCGCGGCGAACTTCGCCGCGGGCCAGCTCATCTTCCTGCCCATCCTCGCGTGGCTCGCCGAGTTCGCCGGGTGGCGGGCCTCCGTGGCCTTCGGCGCCTTCGGCGCGGCGATCATCATCCCCCTTGTCTTGGCGTTCATGCGCGACCGGCCCGAGGACGTGGGCACCGTCGCGTATGGGGCCACCGCGGCCGACACGGCACCCCGCGCAGCCACCACCGGCAACCCGTTCGCCGGGGCGATCAACACCCTCGTCGACGTCTCCCGGTCACGCGATTTCTGGATCCTCGCCGCCACCTTCTTCGTGTGCGGGGCGAGTACCAACGGGCTTGTCGCCACCCACCTGATCCCCGCCTCGCACGACCACGGCATCGCCGAGATCACCGCCGCCTCCATGCTGGCCTTCATCGGGCTGTTCGACCTCATCGGTACCACGGGGTCCGGATGGCTGACCGACCGCTTCGACGCCCGTCGCCTCCTTGCCTGGTACTACGGCCTGCGCGGGCTCTCGCTCATCATGCTGCCCCTGGCGTACGAGGCCGGGGTATGGGGACTCGGCGCCTTCATCGTGTTTTACGGCCTTGACTGGGTCGCGACGGTGCCACCGACGATCCGCCTGACCGCCGATCATTTTGGACGGCAACGCGTCGGCACGGTCTTCGCCTGGGTCTTCGCCGCCCACCAGCTCGGGGCCGCCGCCATCGCATGGATCGCCGGTGCCCTCCGCGTCAGCTTCGGGGACTATCAGTCGGCGTTCTGGCTTTCCGGCGCGCTCTGTCTCGCGGCCGCGCTGCTTTCCCTCGCCATCCGTCGCGCACCGGGTGTCCCCGTGCCCGCGCGACCGGCGCCCGCCCCGCTTCGCCCTGTACCGGCCTGAACGCGCACCGGCGCCTCGCTGATATCCCGCGTCGCGTAAAGCACCCCCACCCAGGCACCGCACGCATGCCGGTGGAACGCCAGCGAGAACGCGACCGCGCCGACCATCAGGCCAGCCGTTAGCGGCACCACCGGCACCGTGCCGAACACGGCGCCCCACCACACGCCGACGGTCGCGAGAATCGTGGTGGCCAGGAGGTTGATCGCCATGCCGCCGGTCGCCTCGCCGGTGCGCGTCTCGATCGGCGCGCCGCACGATGGGCACGCCTCGCGCAATGCGAAGGGCGACCGCGCGATTCCGCCCTTCCCGCACGCCGGGCAGCGAAGTGCCAAGCCTCGCAGCACCATGATCACGACCGGGGGCATTGCCTCACCCTATCCCGACCCGCGCCCATGTCAGGCCAGCGCGACGGTCGCTGCCGGTCGCGGTGCCGTCAAGGTCTTCCGGAACCGCAACAGGAGCAGGGAAAGCAGCGTCCCGGCCACTCCGAGGCCCGTGAACGTCGTAACCGGGTCCGTCATGTCGATCAGGCGTCCAACGAGGGGCGTCGTCAGGCCGGCACTCTCCTGCCCGATGAAGTAGTAGAGGCCGAGGACGGTCGAACGACGGTGCGCCGGGATGGCGTCGGCGAAGAGCGATTCCAGGACGGGCAGGCGCGTGTTCATCGACAGCCCGTACACCACCAGGACGACCAGCAACGACACGCCATACGGCACGTGGGCCAGAAGCAGGATGAGGGGCCCAACCGACGCGGTCACCACGACCAGTACCGGGGCACGGCCGAACCGGTCGGAGAGGGCGCCGCCGATCGGGGCCGAGATGATGCCGAAGCCCGCCATGACCGAGATCGCGAGCCCCGCGAGGTCGCTCGGCACCCCGTGGTGGTCGACTAGGAACAGCGGGATGTACGCGAACATGCTGGCCGTCAGCAGTTGCTCGCCAAGCGCAACCCCGACCAGGGGCCCGATCGACCGCAACGAAGCAAGGGCGCTGACTTGCCCGCTCCGTTCGGCCGCCGTCGCCCGTCGCTCATCCGCCGCGAGCCGCGCGCTTGAGAGCAGCATCACTACCCCGGTGATGATCGGCAGCACGCTCAGCGCCACGAACGCGGCGCGCCATGAGCCCGCGTAGCGCGCCACGCCGATCGCGATCGCCGGGGTCAACAGGAAGGCCAGGCTCCCGCCGATCACGTGCATCCCGAGGGCGCGCCCCCTCGCGACGACGTCATACGCCCCGGACAGGTAGCTCGCGGCTGGCGCGTGATACGTCGCGGCCAGGACGCCCATGGCCACGAGACACCCGACCATCGGCCAGAACCCCGGGACCAACGCGATCGCGAGGCACGTCAAACCCGTCGCGACGAGGCCGGCCGCGATCACGAGGCGCTTCGACACGTGGTCGGCCAAGGCGGACACCGGCAGTTGCGCCAGCCCGAGCGCCAACCCTTGCGCGGACAGAAGCAGGCCAGCCTGCGTGTAGTCCAGTTGGAAGTCATCGCGCAGGAGGGGCAGGAGGGGTTGCAGGCCACCGATCCCGACATGGTGCGCAAGGTGCGCAACGATGAAGGTGGGGAGGGTGAAGCGGCTGATCATCGCCACCTTCCCGCCCCTGCCCCCGGTCCGGACCGTCTCCACGGAGGGACCGTCGCCATCGCTTGTCGCTGCCGGGGCGGTCGTCGTGGTTGCCATCCTCGCATCGTACCCGGTACGACCTCATGTCCTGGCATGGCTACAATCGGGCGGGCCTGGGTCCTCCCCCTGGCGATCTGATCGGGGAACGGGATGCCAACGCGCGGTCACCTCGCGACTGCGGGGGTGGTGCTTCCCTCTCCCGCCGCAGCGGGGGAGGGATTGAGGGTGGGGGCGTCCTGCTTCCCTCTCCCGCGCCAGCGGGGGAGGGACTGAGGGTGGGGGTAACGGAGGGTGGGTTGGTCCGCGGGCATCCTTGCCCGCCCCGGTGGCGGGGGTGGTGCTTCCCTCTCCCGCCGCAGCGTGGGGCGCTTGCGGCAGATGGAGGGGGTCCTTCCCCCCTCTCCCCCCGTGAGAGCTTTTACGCTAGCCAGGGGGCGCGTACGCGGATAACGAGGGGCCTCCATCCGGCCCTCGCGCGGCGATTCCAAACGAGGCGGGTGCGCGGGGGCGCCCTTCCCGGAGACGGCTCGTGGCCCGTTCGGGCGTGACCCGCCACCCGTCGATACGTGGCGCGCGTGGTGTCGCGGCCACCTACTTCCGAGAGGTCCGCGCCTTCCCCGCCCCCGCCCGCCACTTCCTGGCCGCCTCGATCCTTGCTGGCATCAACGCAGGCGTCTCCGGCGTCCTCCTGGCCCTCTTCCTGCGCGCCACCGGCGCGGGCGAGGGAGACCTCGGCCGATTGCTCAGCCTCGGAAGCGTGGGCGCCGCCACCGGCGCCATCGCTGGTGGCCCGGTAATCGACCGCTGGGGACCGTGGCGCGCTCTCGTCGGCGGCACCATCGTCACCGGCATCGGCCTCGCGACCGTCCTCGCATCGGACGGCGCGCCGTCCCTGTCGGCCGGCCTCCTCCTTGGGGGCTTCGGTGCGGTCGTCGTCTACCTCGCCGTGCCCCCATACCTCGTGGCCGTCGTCGGCCCGACGACCGGCCCGTACCTGTTCGGCGTGGCCGGGGCGGCCTACGTGGCGAGCACCGCCGCCGGTGGTCTCCTGGGGGGCCTGCTGCCTGACGCGATCCGCGTGATCACTGGTTCGGGAAGCGACGCCACGACCTACCGCCTAGCCCTAGGCGCTGGCGCCGCCTGCTCCGCCCTCGGCATCCCGTTCCTCCTCGCGGCGCGGACGGACCCCGAGGCCCGCACGGCCGCCACGGCTCCTGGCGTCTCACCCGGCGGAAGCGCTGTTGGGACCAGTCCGGAGGCCTCGGCGGTCTCGCGCGCAGTTCGCGGCGTCGGCGGGTTCCTTGGCGCGTGGCGCGACCCGGCAGTGCGCGCCGACACGCTCCGCTTCGTCGCGACCGACGGCCTCCTGCGCCTCGGCGGGAACATGGTCGTACCATTTTTTAGCGTGTATTTCGTGCATGAACTCGGGGCGTCCGAGTCCTGGTACGGCATCCTGCGCGTCGTCGAGCGTGCCATCGAGGTCGTCGCCATGCTTGGCGTCGCCCCCCTCGCCGCGCGCTTCGGGACGGTCGCGACCATCGCGTGGACCCAGGCCCTGTCCGTGCCGATGTTGCTTGGCCTCGGCCATGCGCCCGGGCTCCTGTCGGCCTCCCTCGTCTTCCTCGCGCGCGGGACCCTCATGGAGATGACCGTCCCCCTGCGCGACAGCTTCATGATGGGGCGCCTCCCCGCCGGCGCGCGCGCGACGGGAAGCGCCGCGGTGATGGTGTCGGGGTACGCCCTCGCGTTCGTCGGCGTTCGCGCCGGGGGCGCCCTGAACGAGGCCGGCCTGCGCCATGTCGCCTACCTCGCAACCGCCGCCCTGTACCTCCTCGGCGCCATCGCCTTCGCGCGGGTGTTCCGTCCTGGCCGGCAGTCCCGCGACCTTGCATCCGACTCGCCTGACCGACCGGGCAACGACTCGGGGGTGCGTCCCGACGGCCTATAATCGGGCGCATCCGGAGAGCGCGGGGGCACGCCACCGGGGCGGTCGCGAACGAGTGCGGTCGCTTCGGCAGGATTGGCCCCGTCCGCACCGGACGCGAACGGCCGGCATCGCCCCGGCGACCGCCACACCGGAGGCGCACGCGACATGGCGGGTGGGGGCGTCGATCCGACCGAACCGGTCGACATCCGGTACGACAACGCTCGCGCGCGACTTGAGGTCGACTGGGCGGACGGCGTCACGACCGCCTACCGCTACGAGTTCCTGCGGTGGAAGTGCCCGTGCGCCGAGTGCGCGGGGGAGATGGGCCACCCCGGGCGCCTCCAGTTCGTGCAATCCCTGGCCCCCGACCAGTACCGCCTCACCTCCATCGAGGGAGTGGGCCTCTACGCCGTCCGCCCCACGTGGGGGGACGGCCATGACACGGGCCTCTACTCCTTGCGCCGCCTCCGCGCCATGGGAACGGAAGCGGCCGACGATGAGGCGGCGGCGCTTGGTCTCGACGGACCACGAGGGCGTCCCTGATGGATCGCGAGTACGCCGGATCCGGCGCCATCCGCAACTACGCCGCCATCCTCGCCGTCGATGCGCTGGTCCTCGGGTGGGACGGCGTCCGGCTCTGGTCTGGCGGGGCCATCCTCGCCGCCCTCGTCTGTCTGTCCCTCGGCGCGGCTTGCGCCGTCACTGGCGTCCTGCTGTACGTCCGGTGGGGTCTCCCGCGGTATCGCCTCCACCCGGACGGCATCGAGTTCCACCGTCCTGGCGGACCCAAGGCCGTGCGGTGGGCCGACGTCGCCGGGGTTAGCGAGTTCAAGGGTCCGCCGTTCGAACTCGGCGAACACGCCCTCTTCTACGGCCCCGTGCTGCCGGTCGGCCTGCTCGTGGGCGAACGGGTCCTCGAGATCATCCACCGGCCGGGTTCGCGCTTCCTGATCCGCGAGTCCCTCGTCGACGGCTACGACGGCCTCCGCCAGGACATCCTGAACCACGTGGGGCGCGACACCCTCGTGAACCTGCAGGCGCGGTACTGGCGACGCAAGTAGTGCCCCCCGCCTAGCCGGTCCACTCCCACGTCGCGTCCGCCTCGAACGGGAACAGCGGGCGACGGCGGTGG
Organism: Thermoflexus hugenholtzii JAD2; assembly: GCA_945865725.1. Classification (GTDB taxonomy): domain Bacteria; phylum Chloroflexota; class UBA11872; order UBA12225; family UBA12225; genus CAILQO01. Next base: position 6,816 of record CAMBEO010000068.1, read on the forward strand.
GAATACTCGAACGAGTCCAGGTCGGCCGACGTCACGCCGGCGGTGTTCGCCAGGATGATCTCGGCGGCGATCGGCTGGTATGCCGGGCGCGGCGACACGACCCCCTTCGCGACGACGACCTGCTTGCGTTCCGGGCGCACGCCGCACGAGTACATCTGCTCGATGCTCGTGTTCCCGCACCGCCTGCTCGTCAGGACGATCGTCACGTTGCCGGCACCCTCGACGACCGCCATCGTCCCCGCCTCGAAGAAGCGCTGCCCACCATGCGTGGGGCGCCAGTCCTCCCACCGCCCGTCGGTGATCGCCCGGACCATCCCGGTGAACCGCACCGGTCGCCCGTGGCGCTCGTTGGTATGGCCCCCGATGTCGAGGGTTACCGTCGCGCCGACGCCCGCGGCCACGCAGGCGGCGACGGCGACGGGGTCGTACGCCGACTGCAAGTAATCCCGCACCCCTTCGCGGACCGCGATCTCGAGGAGGTACGTCGAGTCGGCCGGCCCCCCGCCACCGATGTTGTCCCCCACGTCCATGATCACGACCGGCCCGTGCGGCGCGGCGGCGGCCCGCGCGATGGCCTCCGCCGGGGACGGCGTGTCGCCGATGAAGGCCTCGCGCTGGTCCCAAGCCCGTCCGGCCATCCACTGCGACCCGCGCATCGCGAGGCCGCGGTCCCCGTCGGCGATCGCAAGGAACGCCATGCCCATCTCGACCACGTCCGAGTACGGGTAGCCTTCCGCCACGCTGGTCGACAGGATGCCCGGCCACGCCTCGACGGCGATGGAGTCGGCGACGACGCTTGCCATCGGCTCCTCGCCGGTGTACTGCTTGATGATGTTGATCAGCATCGGGGGCGTCTCGAGGTGCTGCACGGGCGCGATCTCGCCCCGGGCCGTCCGCACGATCAGGTCGGCGCACTCGCGGGCCCGCACCCGCGCGTCAATGTGCGGGTTGGTCCGGTAGATCGTCGTGACCGTCGTCGCCTCGATCATCTTGTGCGAGACGTTGCCGTGCATGTCGAGGGCCATGCCGATCGGCAGGTCCGGCCCGACGAGGGCGCGGACGCGCGCGGCGACCTCGCCATCGGCATCGGGGAACGCCTCGGAGACGGCGGCCCCGTGTTGCGCCAGGAGGACGCCGTCCCACGGCCCGCGGTCGCGCACGAGGGCGACCATCTCGCCCACGATGGCCTCGAACGCGCCCGACGTGATCGTCCCGCACGGCCCGGTCGACGTGTAGAGCAGCGGCACGACCTCCACGCCGGGCGCCGTGCCTGCCTCGAGGAACCCGGCGACCGTCGTCTGCGCGGTCTCGTGGAGCGCGACGATCTCGGCATCCCTCAAGATTCCGTCGGCCTCGAACGCCGCGAGGTTGGCGGGCACGTCCGAGTACGTGTTTGTCTCGTGGGCGATGCCGACCATCGCGAGACGGACTGGCCGGCCTTCCGGCGCGCGCTTCCCGGGCACGGCATCCTCCCTTGCGGGCGCGCCGCGCCCATCCCTTCAACCGAATGTCACCCCCACCCTCAGTCCCTCCCCCGCTGCGGCGGGAGAGGGAAGCACCACCCCGCCTCGCCCTGTCACTTCCGTCACCCCAAGGCGGCGACGACCTCGCCAGGATCGGGGAAGCGCCCCTTCTGGCGCTTTGAGAAGACGAGGCTATCGCCCCGTCGCACCTCGAAGACCCCTCCGGTCGATGCCACCAAGGTGACGTTGCCGATCCGTCCGGGCAGGGCACCGCGCACTTCGTCCGCCAGACCGGCGGCTCGCTTCTCGTACCCTCAAGAGGTGCAATATTCAATGGACAGGTCGATCTGGTCGGCCATCGCGATGCCTCCCGCCGGGGCGTCCGCCTGCACGCTGCCGGCCGCCCTCCCCGGACACGTCGGCGCCACGATAGCGCATCCACGCCTTGGCGCGCGAAAACCCCCGCGTACGCGCCTCCTGTCCCTCTCCGTTGGGGGCGCGCGGGGAGCGGCGGTCCTGACCATGCGGCGCACCCTTGCGTGGACCGCTGTCGCCATCCTGGTGGCGGTCGTCGTCGCCGCCGTCGTCCTGCCACGCCTCCGTGGCACCGAGGCGAGCCGAGTCGATCCCGATGGCTCAGGCGGGTGGTACGACATCGCCTTCGCCATCCCGGGAGGACCGGACGCGTGCCGGCCCAGGTGCCTTGACACGCGCCTCGTGCAGTTCATCGACGGGGCGACGGCGACCCTCGACGTCGCCGTCTACGACTTCGACCTCGCGGCCGTGGCGGAGGCGATGGCCCGCGCCTCGTCCCGCAATGTCCGCGTCCGCATGGTCACCGACTCCGACACCGTCGCGAACGTCAAGGACCAGAAGGTGCAGGGCGCCCTGCGCGTGGTCCGGGGGGCCGGCATCCCCATCGTCGAGGACAAGCGCCACGCCATCATGCACGACAAGTTCGCGGTCGCCGACGGCATGCGCGTCCTTACCGGCTCCTGGAACTTCACCGAGGGCGACACGTACCGCCTGGACAACCACCAGGTCATCCTCGTCGATGAGCGCATCGCCGCGAACTTCGCCCGCGAGTTTGACGAGATGTTCACGCGGAGGCGCTTCGGGCCGTCGAAGGCATCGGTGATCCCGCACCCCGTGGTGGAGATTGGCCACAGCATCGTCGAGACGCATTTCGCCTCGGCAAACGACCCCTCGGAACCCCTCGCGCGCCACCTGTCGGCCGCCACGCGCCAGATCGACTTCCTCGCCTTCTCGTTCACGCACGACCAGCTCGGCGACGCCCTCCTCGCGCGCGCCCAGGCCGGGGTGAAGGTGCGCGGCGTCTTCGAGAAGACCGGGTCGGAAACCCGGTACTCGGAGTTCCGTCGTCTGCGCGACGCCGGCCTCGACGTCATGCAGGACGGCAACCCGGGCCTGATGCACCACAAGGCGTTCGTGATCGACGGGCGCGTGACCGCGTTCGGGTCGTTCAACTTCTCCGACAACGCCGCGAACGACAATGACGAGAACCTCCTGATCGTGACCGACCCGGCCTTCGCGCGGGCGTTCACGACCGAGGCTGACCGGGTCGTCGCCGTCGCGCGGCGTGCCGTGGCCCGGTAGGCAGGCCCGACCAGCTGATGGAGACCATGCCCGGGGCGGCGG
>CAMBEO010000069.1 GCA_945865725.1 Thermoflexus hugenholtzii JAD2
CAGGCGATCATGACGGCCGCGCCCGTGGGAGCCGCGATGACCGAGCCCCTCCATCCGGACCTCGTGGAACTGGTCATCGGGACCAGCGCCCTCCAAGCCCGCGTGACCGAACTTGGCGCGGCGATTCGCGCGGACTACGCGGGGCGCGCCCCGGTCCTCGTCGGCATCCTGAAGGGCGCCGTCGTCTTCATCGCCGACCTGGCCCGCGCACTCGACCTGCCCGTCGAGATCGACTTCATGGCGGTGTCGAGCTACGGCAACTCGACGCAGTCGAGCGGCATCGTGCGGATCACGAAGGACCTCGACTCGAGCATCGAGGGGCGTGACGTCATCCTCGTCGAGGACATCGTCGACAGCGGCATGACATTGCGCTACCTGCGCGAGTACCTCGAACGCCGCAACCCGGCGTCGCTCGCCGTGTGCACCCTCCTGGACAAGCAGGTGGCGCGGAAGGCGGACGTCGAGGTCGAGTACATCGGCTTCCAGATCCCCGACGCGTTCGTCGTCGGCTACGGGCTTGACTACGCCGAGCGCTACCGGAACCTGCCGTACGTCGGCGTCCTGCGACCGTCGATCTACGGTGGCGACGGCCCGGCCTGACCCCACCGGGTGTGACCGGTCACGGCGACCCTCGTATACTCACGACGTGCGATCCTGGGACCCGCGCCGGTGAAAATGGACGCCCGCTGGCTGCGCAACAGCTTCGTCTATCTCGTGATCATGGTCGCGGTCCTCGCGATCTTTTTCACGTTGTTCAGCCCGCAGGCGCGCGAGACCCAGGTCCCGATCACCGACCTGATGGCGATCGTCGTGCGCGACGCCAAGCAGAACCGCGTCGACACGCTGGTCGTCCAGGGCAACCGCCTCCTTGCCGACACGAGCGAGGGGCGCAAGGTTGCGATCAAGTCGGAGAAGACCGACGTCCTGGACCTGCTCAACCAGAACGGGGTCCGGTTCGAGCAGGTCAAGGTCGAGGTGCGCGAACCAAGCCAGTTCGCTTCGTGGCTCGGGATCATCGGGTCGTTCCTGCCCGTGATCGTCTTTGGCGCCCTGCTCATGTTCATGATGCGCCAGGCGCAAGGGTCGAATAACCAGGCGATCAGCTTCGGCAAGAGCCGCGCGCGCGTGTTCATGGGCAACAAGCCGACCCTCACCTTCGCGGACGTGGCGGGAGTCGATGAGGCGAAGCAAGAACTCGCGGAGATCGTCGAGTTCTTGAAGTACCCCGAGAAGTTCGCCGTGCTTGGCGCGCGCATCCCTCGCGGCGTCCTCCTCGTCGGCCCGCCCGGCACCGGGAAGACGTACCTGTCCCGCGCGGTCGCGGGCGAGGCCGGCGTGCCGTTCTTCTCGATCTCCGGCTCCGAGTTCGTCGAGATGTTCGTCGGTGTCGGGGCGAGCCGCGTGCGCGACCTCTTCGACCAGGCGAAGCGGAGCGCACCGTGCATCGTCTTCGTCGACGAGATCGACGCGGTCGGGCGGCAACGGGGCGCGGGCCTCGGCGGCAGTCACGACGAGCGCGAGCAGACCCTCAACCAGATCCTGGTCGAAATGGACGGCTTCGACACGAACACCAACGTGATCGTCCTCGCCGCGACCAACCGCCCGGACGTCCTTGACCCGGCCCTCCTGCGCCCGGGGCGCTTCGACCGGCGCGTCATCCTCGACAACCCTGACACTCGCGGGCGGCAGGCGATCCTGGAGGTCCACGCCCGGGGCAAGCCTCTCGACCGTGCGGTCGACTTGGGCGTCCTTGCCAAGCAGACGCCGGGCTTTTCCGGCGCCGACCTGATGAACCTCCTCAATGAGGGGGCAATCCTCAGCGCGCGCCGCAATCGGAAGACAATCGGCCCGGACGAGCTTGAGGAGGCGATCGATCGCGTCATTGCGGGGCCGGAGCGCCGCAGCCGCGTCATCTCGGCACGCGAACGCATGGTCACCGCGTACCACGAGGTCGGCCACGCGATCGTCGCCAAGAAGCTGCCGCACTGCTACCCCGTCCACAAGCTCAGCATCGTCGCGCGGGGCTCCGCCGGTGGCTACACCCGGTACCTCCCGCCGGAGGACACCTACCTGCAGACGCGGTCCTTCATGGAGGACATGCTCTCCTCGATGCTCGGGGGCCATGCCGCCGAGGAGATCGTGTTCAACGAGTTGACGACGGGCGCGTCCGACGACCTGGACAAGGCGACCGACATGGCGCGCCGCATGGTCACGCGCTATGGCATGAGCCGCCGGATGGGACCGCGGACCTTCGGCAAGCGAGAGGAGCTCGTCTTCCTCGGTCGCGACATCTCGGAGACGCGCAACTACTCCGACGCAACCGCCCTTGCCATCGACGAGGAGATCAGCGAGATCATCGGGCGGGCGCATCGCATCGCGCGGGAACTGCTGATGAAGCACCGGCCCAAGATGGACGAGATCGCGCATCGCCTGCTCGCCGACGAGATCTTGGACTCGGACGCGTTCAACGCGCTGTTCGACGGCGACGACACGATCGTCGAGGTTCCGGCACCGCCGCTATTGACGCCTTCCGCGCCACCGTTGCCAGTGCCGGTGGACTCGGCGGGCGACGACCCGCCTGCCGTGCCTGCGGTCGCCCGTCCTGCGGTCGCCTAGCCCGGCCCCGCGCACATTGCCCCTCCGGTCGCGTGGGTCCGTAGGAGCCTGACCGACATTTCGGCGCTCGGTGGGAATGGTCGGCGACCAGCCCCCTATTGCGGCGCGAGCCAGGGGTCCCGAGGCGCACGCGCCCCGGGACCCGCACGGACGTGCTGCCACGTCCGTGCGATTGTCGGAGAGGCTCCTAGGTCAGGTCGTTGCGGAACAGCTCGATCTGTTCGCCCGCCGGACCGGCGAAGAACGCGATGCGGACCGGCACCGGGAAGGCGCGTCCCTGGATGGTCACGTCCTTCGGCTCGACGGACACGGCACACCCGAGGGCGCGCGCTTGCGCGATGACCGCATCGACGTCATCGCAGCGAATGGCGTAGTGCAGGATCGGCCCCCCGGTCGGCGGGGGCGTGGCGCCTCCTTCGAATACCTCGAGGTAGTCGCCCTTCCCCGTGTCAAGCATCGCGGCGCGCTTGCCGGGATCACCCCACAGCACTTTCGGCACGAAGCCGAGGACGTTGCCATAGAACTCGACCGCCGCGTCGAAGTCGGCGACGCGCACGGCGACATGATGGAAGCCCCCACCACCCAGGACGGCGTTCGTACCGGTCATGAATCCCTCCGGGCGCGCGTCACTCGTCGCGCCACGCGGGATCGTACGCGAGGTGCCTCGCCAGTGCGCCCCTACGCGTCGTCCACGAGGGGCGCGTCGTCGCGGGCCTCCATCGCCCGGTCGCACGCCTCCATCAACCACGTGTCACCGTACGCACGCAGGGCCTCGAGAACCGGCACGGCGCCGGAGCCCTTCTGGGTCAGCGAGTACTCGACACGCGGGGGTATCTCGGCGAACACCGCCCGGGTCGCGATGCCGTGATCAACCAGGTCCTTCAGACGGTCCGCGAGGACACGCGGGCTGATCCCGGTCGATGCCTGCAACTGCGTGTAGCGCCTGGGGCCAACCGCGAGGTCGCGTATCAGCAGCAGCGTCCAGATGTCGCCCAAGAGCGCCGCGGCACGGGCCACCCCGCACGCGCGCCCGTCACCGGTCGCCGCCTTGTCCCGAGTCGTCGCACGTACGGCCATGACACGCCGCGCTCCTCCCGGCCGCCCCCAAGGCGTCCCTTGGCAGCGCCCGCACTGTTACTATCCATTCCGTAGCAACTACGATTATCGTAGCATTTGCGAAGAAGGGGTGCGCCAATGAGCGGCCAAGGCACTTGGAAGATTGACGGCTCGCACCACAACGTGGAGTTCGCCGTTCGCCACCTGATGGTCAGCACTGTCCGCGGCAGGTTTGGCGCCGTTGATGGCACGCTAGTCCTTGACCAGGATCATCCGGCGAACAGCCATGTCGATGTCACCATCGACGTGGCCAGCATCGATACCCGGAACGAGCAGCGTGACCAGCACCTTCGTTCCGGCGACTTCTTCGACTCCGAGGCGCACCCGCACATCACCTTCAAGAGCAGTTCGGTCGATGTCGCCGGCGGGGACAAGTACAAGGTCCACGGCGACCTTGCGATCCGCGGGATATCCCACCCCGTGACGCTTGACGCCGAGGTGCTCGGGTTCAACACCTCCCCGTGGGGAAATCACGTGGTGGGGTTCGAGAGCAAGGTGACGATCAGCCGGAAGCAGTGGGGCCTCGAGTGGAACGTGGCCCTGGAAGCCGGAGGGGTGGTGATCAGCGACGAGGTCCGCATCACGCTCGAGTTCGAGGCCATCAAGCAGGCGGGTTAGCCCCCATGCGGTTCTGATGGTGGGGGCATGCCCTCACCGTCAGAACCGCCGTCGTTCGACGAGCTCGCGGGTCGCCTGCGCACTTGCAGGGGTGTCGCCCCGGGCACCCAGTCGGACCCTCAGGGACCGCCGGTTCAGCCGACGGGCGGATCGGACAGCCAATCCTCGGCGCCGATGGTCGTCTCGCGCCCGTGCCCCGGCAGGACGCGCGTCGCGGCCGGAAGTTCACCCAGGCGAGCCAGCGACGACCTCAGCGCGTGCGCGTTACTGTCCGGCAGGTCGTAGCGGCCGAAGGTGCCGGCAAACAAGGTGTCGCCGCTGAACAGCGTCTGCGACCCTGCGTGATGGAGGCATATCGCCCCCGCGGAGTGCCCGGGGGTGTGCATCACGACAAAGGTTGCGCCCCCGAGGGCGATCTCGTCGCCGTCGACTAGCGGGATGTCCACCGGCGCCGCCGGATTGACGTACCCCGGCATGAACCGCGTCCGCTGCGGTGACGCCAGGTACTCGACGTCGCTCGCGTGCGCGGCAATCGTTGCCCCGTGGGCCGCCGCGAGTGGGCCCGCCTCGCCGACGTGGTCGAAGTGCCGGTGCGTCAGCACGATCACGCGCAGGGTGGCATGCGCCGTGCGAAGGCATCGCTCAATCGTGGACGTCGACTCCGGTGCCGGGTCGATGACCGCGGCGTCGCGGGTTGCGGGATCGACCAGGACGTAGACGTTCGTGCGGACCGGACCGCAAACGAACGCGTGGAGGTCGGGGAACGGCGCGTCTGGGTTGCCGGAGGCGGACATGCGACGAGTATCCGGGATCGCGCCCCCCACCGCGAGCTTGGCCGGGCACGGGGACTTGTGGAGGCGGGTAGCATCCACGCGCCGGGCGGATCGCCCGAAGGAGAGAGGCGACTGATGGCCACAGAGACTGTCGCGACGCCGGTGCGCGTCGTCGTCCGGGCGCACCGGCTCACGGAAGAGGCGTTCCGTCCGTTCGGGCGCATCGTCGGGCCGGGCCGGGAGGTCCTGACCGCGACCGACACGCCGTTCGCCGCGAACCTCGTGCATCTGCGGCGCGTCGAGGGGTCGGTCGACTACATCAACCGCCACCTCGACCACAGCCAGATGTTCGTGCCCCTCTCGCCCGTTCCCGTCCTCGTTGTTGTCGCGCCGCCCGACCAGCCGATGGACGGGTTTGATCCGGGGTCGATCGTCGCGTTCGTCGCCGATGGCACGCAGGCCTTCATCCTCGACGTCGGCACGTGGCACATCGAACCGCGGGCGATTGCCTCGGACGACTGCCCGATGATCAATCTGCAGACGACGGGATACCGGGCGCACACGGAGCTGATCCGGTTCGCGGACCGGGGCATCGACGTCGCCCTGGAGGTCGACGTCACGCGCGTCTAGGTCGCGTCCGCACCGAGCGGGGGCCGCATGTCCCGCGCGGCCAATCGCGTGAAACCACGATGCCGGTCACCCGTGTGGGTGACCGGCATCCGTGATCAGTTTTGTGCGAGGCGCGGTAGCCCGATGCCGCTCCGCCCTACAGCCACCGTTGCCCGGGGTCCTGGCCGGTGAGGGCCACGACGATCCGGTCGACGGTCGGCGCGTAGGCACCGTCGGCGACTTGGGCCTTGAGGCGGGCGACAAACGCCGCCCGCAACTCGGCCCGGTCCCCGTCGGCCGGTGCGGACACCGGCCGGCAGCTCGAGTTGAGCCGTCGCCCCGCACGGCGACGCTGTGCCATGCCAGAGCTCCCTCTCGGCTGAAGCACCGTGGGAAGGGTCTCGGCCGCCACGTGAAGCCTGGTCGGGCCTCCGCGCACCTGCCGTCGCATCGCGAGCCGATTGGCGTCCCTGCCTCTCGGGTCCCGCAACCTTCCGTCCCCACCATAATCGGCAGGTCGGGCGAATCCTTGAGTCCCGTGACCGTGAAGCCGTGCCACGACTGACATCTGGTTCTGTTGCCCAGCGACCGTAGGCCGACCGTCGAGGCCAGCGAGTTGTACGGCCAGGCTGGAGGCGCCCCGACGGGATCCATCGACGTGCGAGGGACGCTGGTTCCCCTATCGACGACGTCGCTCGGACCGGGCGGCCCAGGCCCCCGCGATGGTGAGGATGGTTCCGGTGACGACGAAAGTCGCACGCAGGCCGAGGGTCGTCGCGGCGGCCGCGCCCGCGATCGGGCCGACCGCGCCTCCAAGGGCGGTGGCGGTCGTGGTCAGGCCGAAGACCCACCCCCGATGGCGCGCGGGCGTCTGCAGCGCGACCAACGCCATCGTCCCGGGCATGAGGCCACCGGTAAAGAGGCCCAGGACTGCCCGCCACGCCATCAACTCGTACGGGCCAGTGACGAACGCCTGCGGGAGGTACGTGACGCCACCGGCGATCGCGCACGCGGCCATCAGGCGTCCATGCCCCCACCGGTCGCCGAGACGCCCGGCCCCGGCCGCCGCCAGGGCGCTGGTCACCGCCGCGATGCCGATCACGAGGCCGGCGAGCGACGCCACGGGTGCGTGCGCGTCGTCGACGAGGTGCTTGACGAACAATGGAAGGACCGGTCCCATCGCGTTCTGCGCGGTCGAGACGAAGAACAGCGTCACGATGACCGCGCCAAGCCCGGGCGTGTCGCGCAAGAGCATGAGGGCGTCGCGCCAACCGTGGCGCGCGCCGTCGCGTCCGCCCCGCACCGGCGGGGTGAACTGCTCGCGCACGAAACCGAGGACCACCAACCCGGCAACGCCAAGCAAGGCGGCGGTGACGAGGAACGTCGCCTCGTACCCCGCCGCATCAGCGACTACGCCCCCGACGAGTGGTCCAAGGCTGTTCCCGACGAAGACGGCCGTCTGCAGGAGGCCAAGCGAGAATCCCAGTTGGGACGTCGGCACGACGCTCACCACGAGGGTCCGCGTTGCGGCGACCGTCCCGGAGAATGCGCCTTGCACGGTACGCAGGCCGAGCAGTTCGAGCGGCGTCCGCACGAAGGACATCGCGCCGACGATCAAGCCGCCGCCGAAGCAGGCACGCACGACCATCGGCTTACGCCCGTACCGGTCAGCGAGGTCGCCCCAGACCGGCGCGACGATCGCCATCACCAGCATGCCTGCGGTCGACATCGCGCCGGCCCACCGTGCGGCACTCGCCTCGTCGGCAACGCCCAGGCGCTGCACGTACAACGGCAGGAACGGCAGGGCCATCCCGAACGCTACCATCGACGTCACTTGTGCGACCAGGAGGGCCGCGAACGCTGACCTCCAGTCCGGGGTCCCCGCGAACGGCGTCAGCCGCCCGTCGTCGGGATCAGGCGCCGGAACGGTGCCGGGCGGCGCCGACGCGGGTTCCCCGCCCTCGGGGCCACCGACTGGGATCCCTCCCGCTGCCTGGTCCATCCCCTCGGAGATCGGCTTGCGGGCGGCGGTAGGGTGCGCCTCCGGCGGCACGCCGATCAGGTCCGCCATGCGGGGAGCATACTCCTGCCACCCGTGGGGTCCCGCCCGGCGGGACGCCAGCGCTCCCAGTGGGGACGGCGGGACGCACGCGATCTTGATCGGCACGCCCGGCGGTTGGCGCGACACCCTGGCGGTGGGGCGGGCTGGAGGCCTGCGCACCCAGTTCGCGCGCCTGGCGGTCGGTGCGACACCGCAAGGGCAGGGTTGGCGGGATGCCACCCGCAGCGGCTTGTCGGACGCTGCCAGTCGCGGCCCGCATCGTGCCGTCATGGGGCGCCGGACGGGGCGCAGTTGCGCGCAAGCGCACCGGCGCGCGTTACCATGCGGCATGCGCACTGAACTGCCCGCGGCCTCCGGTCCCCAACCGTCATCGACGCGCTTGGCGTCGATCCTGACCAACCCGAATGACCCTGCGTTCATGCCCCTCCAACTCGCGTCGATTGCCCTCGTCCTCGTCTCGGTCGGGGCACTCGTCGCGGAGTCGGTCGCAGGGGTCACCGAGGAATACGCCTCGCTCCTCTATGCCTTGGAATGGGTCTTCCTGATCGGTTTCGGCCTCGAGTACCTCGCCCACTTGTACGTGGCGGCCGACCGGTGGCGCCATGCCCGATCGTTCTTCGGCGTTATTGATCTCCTCGCCACGCTGCCATCGCTGCTGATCGTCCTCGGGATCGGTCTTGCCGGTGGTCCCGTGCGAATCCTGCGCGTCCTGCGGGTCCTGCGCACGCTAAAGATCATCCGCCTAGCGGGGGTGCGCCTGAAGCAAAGCGGTGCGGTCGCCGGGCAGCGGCGCAACACCCTGTCGCTTGACCTTCAGATTTACGGCATGGCCATCTTCGTCGCCCTCATCCTCTCGGCGACGCTCATGTACGAGGCGGAGGGGCACCTCGAGGACTCGATGTTCGTGGACATCCCGACGTCCCTGTGGTGGGCGGTCTCACTGCTCGCCACGCACGGCGCCGCCTTCTCAGCGACGACCGTGCTCGGGAAGGTGCTTTCTGGACTGACCATGCTGACGGGCGTCGCCCTTTTCAGCATCCTGACGAACGTGATCGGCCGATCGCTCCTCACGACCCTTTTCGGGGACTCGAGCGACGACAGCGCCGCGGCACCCCAGCAACGGCCTGCGAAGGTCGAGGCGGCCGCCGCCGCCGTGCGCAGCGCAGGCGCCGCGGTGTCGGTGGCGGTCACCCGTGCCGTCGGATCTGCCGGGCCGCTTCCGTCGCCGGACGCGGTGGAACCGCCCGAACGGCTGCGGCTCGGGTGGCGCCGCTTCCTCTACGACGCCTACCACGACACCCGTTCGGATGCGTACGCGTGGGTGACGAAGGTCGTCACGACCTCCATCGTCATCTCGGTCGCCTGCGTCATGCTCGAGTCGGTCGCGGCGATCCAGGAGGAGTACGGGGCCGCGATGTTCGTCATCGAACTCGCCGTCTCCCTCGTGTTCATCCTCGACTACGCGGCACAGGTCTACGTCGCCGACGACCGGCGCGCCTATGTGACATCCTTCTGGGGCATCATCGACCTCGTTGCGGTCCTTCCGGCCGTCTTCCCGATCGTAGGCTTGACCCAAGTCAAGACCGTGCGCCTCTTCCGCATCTTGCGTGTCCTGCGCGTCCTCAAGCTGCTGAAGTCGGCGACCGTCCGGGCCCGCGCGTCCTCGCAGGCGAAGACCAGCACGCTCGCGATTGACCTCGAGATCTTTGCCATCGCACTCGTCACCGCGATGATCATGTCAGCCTCCCTGATGTGGTTCGCTGAAGGCGAGATGGAAACGGCGTCGTCGGCCCCCGACGCGTTCGAGGGGCTTTGGTTCGCGGTCGTCACCCTCACTACCACCGGATCCGGCGTCAACGTGCCGCAGACCGTGCTCGGGCGGGTCGTC
>CAMBEO010000070.1 GCA_945865725.1 Thermoflexus hugenholtzii JAD2
GCACCAGTAGCCCCGCCCCGGGTCCCCGTGGGTCGCGAACGCGACGCCGACGACGGCCTGGGCGCACGTGACCTCGAGGTGCTCTCGTTGGTCGCCCGGGGGCGGAGCAATCGCGCGATCGGCGAGGCGCTCGAGGTGAGCGGCCAGACGGCGAAGAACTACGTCACCGCCATCCTGCGCAAGCTGGGGGTGTCAGACCGGACCCAGGCCGTCGTGCAGGCGATCCGGCTTGGCCTGATGAAGGCGTGAAGGGCTGCAGGCCCCGTCGGGCGCGCCGGGATGACGTGCTAGCATGGCGGTCGCCCGGCCGTTCGCCTGGCGACGCGTGCCGCCCCGTGGTGCACCCGGCGGAAGGCGTAGCCCGGAGGTCAGCTTGTGAGACGGTTCGTGCGGGACGAGTCCGGACAGGGTCTGGTTGAGTACGCCCTCATCGTGTTCCTGATCGCGGTGGTGGTCATCGCGATCCTGCTCCTGCTCGGACCGCAGATCGCAAACATCTTCAACAGCATCTACCAGACGATCTAGGGAAGGGCCCTGACGGGCCCCGCCGCGCGCCCGCGTTCGGGTGTTGGGGCCACGGGTCAAGTCGCCACGGGTGATGCCAGGCGCGCGGTAAAGGTCGTGCCGGCGGTCGCGGAGCTGCGGGCCTCGATGTCGCCCCCGTGGCGGCGTGCGACCTCGAGGGCGATCGCCAGGCCGAGGCCGTTGCCTTGAGTACCTCGCGACCGCGACTTGTCCACCCGGTAGAACCGCTCGAAGATGTGCGGCAGGTCCTCGGGAGGGATCGTCGACCCGGTGTTGTGGACGCTGACGAAGCCGGTGGAGGACGTCGCGCCGCGGACCGTGCCGACCTCGACGGAAATCGTCGCACCCTCAGGGGCGTACTTGATGGCGTTCTCGATCAGGTTCGTGACGAGGAGGTCGACTTGCTGCGGGTCGCCTGACAACGCCGGGACGCGCCCGAAGGTCGTCTCGAAGTGCTGGTCGCGGGCCTCCGCGAGGTGGCCAAGGCGGCGGATGGCCCCGCGCGCGATGGCGTCGAGGTCGAGGGGGTCACGCCGAGGCTCGGTCCCGAGGGCCTCGACCTTCGAAAGGTAGAGCAGGTCCTCGACGAGGGTGCGCATGCGACTTGCCTCCTCGGCGATGACCGCGCCCGCCCGCATCGCCCCGTCCTCGCCGGGCAGGGCGCCATCAAGGAGGGCAGCGGCGAAGCCCTGGATTGAGGTCAAGGGCGTCCTCAACTCGTGGGAGGCGTCGGCAACGAAATTGCGCAGGGCGCCCTGCGATCGCGCGACCTCCGCGGCCATGACGTTGAAGCTGTGCCCGAGGGTGGCGATCTCGTCGTGTCCGGAGACCGGAACTCGAGCATGCAAGTCACCGCGGGAGATGCGCCGGGCGGCGACGTTGATGCGTCCGATGCCCCCGCCAATCGAAGCGGCGATCGAGACCGCGACCGTAAGCGAGATGGCGAGGGCGATGGCGGCCGCCACGCTCAGGCGTGGCGCCAGGTCGCGCCATGCCGATTGGACGTTTCGGGAGGGGGTGGCGAGGACAACGCGATACCGGCTGGGCGGGATGGCGCGCGCGGGTTCGGGCGCGGGCATTGGCCAGGCGGCCGCCGGCGGCGGGCGAGGGGAGGCACGGCCTGGCCCGGGCTGCTGGCGCGCCCGCATGGCGCGGAGCGTCTCGATGTCGGGACCGGCCGGGCCCGACGGGTCGATCGTCACCATCATGACCGGCGTCCCGAGGTCCGCGGTCGCCTCCCAGACGATGGTCGAGGGCACGACGGGGCCGAGGCGGGCACGAGTACCGCCGAGGCCCCAACCCCGGTCGGTCGCTGCGACCGAGAACGGGCGCATCTCCACGCGGCGTCCAAGCACGGAGAACTCGATGAACGCCGGCGCTGGCGCGCTCTCGGCGTCGGTCGGGATGGCGATCATCCGCCCGACGAGGCGCCCGTCATCGTCGCCGTCGTCGTCGCTGCCTCGCCGGTCGGCGACGACGCGGCCGGACTGGTCGACGATCAGGACGGTGTCGGCCTCGGCGCGAACCTGCGAGGCAAGGAATGCGGCGATGGTGTCGGGCGGGACCGACTGCTGCTCGAGCTGGCGTGCGGTGAAGGCGCTGATGATCGCGAGGTCACTGAGGTGGTCGACGGCGATGCGGGTCCGATAGTCGCGGACGACCAGTGCGGTGGCCGCGCCGGCAAGGAGGAGGGCGAGGCCGGCGACCGCGGCGAAGGCGAGGACCAGCCTGGCGCGCAGGGAGGCGAACGGCGAGGACACGGCGGTAGCCACCTTGCGCGCCGCTTGTAGGGGAGCGTTCTGCACGCCGACAAAGACCCCTGGACGACCGGCGGCGGTCTCCGGTGCGACGGACGAGACCGGGATCACCGGGACATGCCCGACCCGGGCGGGACGCCCGCCTCCCTTGCCGTCGGGTCGTACACGGCCGCCGCGACCCGCGCGCCCGCATCGGGTGGCCCTTCCGGGTCGCGAGGGCTAGACGGGACCGCCGTACTCGCGCTGAGGGCGACGACCTTGTAGCCGACGCCCCGAACCGTCTGGATCTGCGCCAGGCTTCCCTCGAGCTTGCTCCTGACCCATGTGACGTGTACGTCGACCGTCCGGCTATCGCCGAAATACTCGTACCCCCACACTCGGCTGAGGAGCTGCTCTCGCGTGAGGACCCGACCGTTCTCCTGCGCCAGGGCAAGGAAAAGGTCGAACTCCTTGGCGCGCATCTGGACTTGCCGCCCGGCGACGGTGACCTCGCGTCGGCCGGGGTCGATCACGACGTCGCCGACCTCGACCGTGGCGTCCAACTCGACGCGGCTGGTCGACCGGCGCAGGACGGCCTTGACGCGGGCGACCAGCTCGCGCGGGTTGAAGGGCTTCGTGACGTAATCGTCCGCCCCGATCTCGAGGCCAACGACCTTGTCGACATCGTCGCCGCGCGCGGTAAGCATGATCACCGGGATCGCGCCCTCCTTGCGAAGGCGGCGGAGGACCTCGATGCCGTCGACCTTGGGCATCATGATGTCGAGGATCACGAGGTCCGGCTTGCTTCGCCGGACCCGGTCAAGCACGTCCTGCCCGTCGCTCGCGGTCTCGACGGCGAAGCCTTCCTTGACGAGGTACAGGCGACACAACTCGAGGATGTTTCGCTCGTCATCGGCAACGAGGATCGTGCTTGGCATCGTGGTTCCCCGCCGGGATCGCCCGGCACTCCCGGGGATGATCACCCGCTTCCGCTAACGGACGGTATGGCGATGGTCAACGTCGTGGTCGGGGCGGGACGTCCGGGGGCGGTTGCGAAGGCGCGTGATTACTCGATAGCCTACGCCTGCTGCGGTACCCCCGTGCGTCCTGCCAATGTGGCCAACGCCGGGCGTCTTGAAGGTCACTCGTGATGGTGCTTGGAAGGTTGTTCGGTGGTTCGGGCGTGTCGGCGGGCGAGAAGGATGCTGCCGCCGATGCGGAGCATCGCGCGCGCTTGCAACGGCGGTATGCCGACCTGATGGACGAATACAGCGACGCGATCTACTTGCAGCCAAAGCCGTATCGCGAGCTCTCGGTCGGTGAGGCGAAGTCCGGTCGCTCGCCCGCGGTTGAGTACATGGCGAGGAATGCGTGCATGCGCGTGCACTCGCTCATGGGGCGCGAGGAGATGCGTCGCGCCGCGCTCATCCGGGGCATGGGCATGCGCTACGACGACATCGCACCAGATGAACTTGCCGAGGTCGTCGACCTGAAGCCGGACGATCGACCAGGCATGGAGCACGGTGCGATCAACCTTGGGCCGGTCGAGGGCCTGGCTGACGCGAGCGGGACGCACTGGCGCCTGTTCATCGAACTGGCGAGCGGTAGCGGCCGTCGGGGCGACGTCAGCCGCAAGTTCGTGCTCGACTGCGTGCTGTAGGGCGCCAAGGGGTCGGCCCCACCCCGGGAACGGCCCCCACCCTCGGTCCCCACCACCCCGGAGGGGACGCGGTTGCCCGCGGACCAAACCCCACCCCGGGACGGCCCCTTCCATTTGCCGCAAGCGCCCCCCTGTGCTTGGCGGCTGGAGCGGGAAGGCCGACCGGCGGGACGCGGAGGGGAACGCTCCCAGTGAAGGCGTCGGGAGAGGGGGACACGGACACCCCCACCCTCAGTCCCTCCCCCGCTGCGGCGGGAGAGGGAAGCACTGCCCCCTCCCCCGTTGGTCCGCGGGCATCCCTGCCCGCCGGGGCTGTGGGGAGAGGGAAGCACCGCCCTGCCCATCCGCTGCGGCGGGAGAGGGAAGCACCGCCCTGCCCGCCGGTTTATCTCGTCGTTAACATGTCGCCGCACGCTGGTTAGGGCTTGACCGCTGTAATCCTCGTGACAACCCGGCTGGCATCCCGCCGGTCGCCGAGGAGCCCACCTTGAGATCGCTGAAGGCCACGCAAGTCCTGTCCCTCGTCGCCATGGCCGGCGCGACATCGATTGGTGGCTACTACGGCTACCAGCGGTACTACCCGAAGCCGGTCGTCGCGGCGCCGGTCAATGCCGTCGAGGTCGCCCGCGGCAACCTCCAATCGTCGGTGACCGCGACGGGAACCGTGGCCGCGCCCGTCCAGTCGAAGCTGGCCTTCAAGGCATCGGGGCGCTTGCTGGAACTCGCGGTCGTGGTGGGCGATGCCGTCAAGGCGAACCAGGTCCTCGCGCGGCTGGACGACACCGAGCTGCGGGTCGCGCTGTCGCAAACGAAAGGCCAGCTGGCGAACGCCGAGGTCAAGCTCGCGCAGGTGAAGGAAGGCGCGCGCGCCGAGGAGATCCGGTCATCCCGGGCATCCCTCGAGGCGGCGCGGACCAAGCTCGAGCAGGTGCAGGCGTACATTGACGGCCCCGACGTCACGATCCTGAAATCGCAGGTCGAGCAGGCGCGGATCAAGCTGGAACAGGCCAACAACCCGATCCGCCCGGAGGACGTGGAGGCGGCCCAGGCCCAGGTCGCGTCGGCACGGGCAAAGCTCGTGCAAATTCGCAGCCCCCGCCCGGAGGACATCGCGTCGGCCGAGAGCCAGTTGCTCTCCCAGCGGACGAAGCTCGAGCAGCTGCGCAATCCGCGGGCGGAGGACATCCGCAACGCCACCGCCAGCGTCACGGGGGCGCAGGCGAAGCTTCATGCGCTGCTCAACCCACGAGCAGAGGACCTCGCGAACGCCGACTTGTCCCTTGACCAGCAGCGGACCCGACTGGCGCAGTTGATCGACGCGCCGCGATCGAAGCCCGAGGACGTCGCGAATGCACAGCTTTCCGTGCAGAACGCGCAGGTGTCCCTAGACAAGGCACGCGCCGAACAGTCGAAGGCGGCGACGGCATCGCAGCCGGCGGCTGACGCCGCGGTCGCCCAGGCGTCGATCGGCCTCCAGACCCAGCAGAACAACCTCTCCAAGCTTCTCGCGCAGGCGCCGACCGACTGGGAAATCCGGCTACAGCAGCAGGCGGTGACGCAAGCGCAGATCGCGGTCGACAAGGTGCGGTCGCCGTCTCCGGCCGATGTCCTGAGCGCCCAGATTGCCGTCGAACAGGCGCAGTCGTCCCTCGAGAAGATGCGGTCGCCAAGTCCGTACGACGTCGCCATGGCGCAGGAGAGTGTCACCCAGGCGCTGATCACGCTCGACAAGCTGCGGTCGCCGCAGGAGGCGGACGTCGTCTCGGCGCAACAGTCGGTGATCCAGGCCGAGACTGCCCTAGGCAAGCTGCTGAACCCGCTTCCCTACGACCTGCAATCGCAGCAGCAGGCATTCGAGCAGTCAAAGGCCTCGTTCGAGCGTGCGTTGACCTCGAACGGGTACGACATCCGGAATGCCCAGACGTCCCTGATCCAAGCCCAGGCGCAGCTTGACCTCAAGCTTGCCGGGGCGACGTCCTTGGAGATCCGGGCTGCCGAGGTGTCCCTCGAACAAGCGCACATCTCGGTCGCGCAGTCGGAGGCGAACCTCGCGAATGCCGTGATCGTGGCACCTTTCGACGGGGTCGTCGCCGCGACCGTCGGCAACCTGGGCGAGCAGATCGGGTCCGGGACGGCAACCGTGACGCTTGTCGACTCGAAGGCGCTCCGCGTCGACGTCGTGGTGGACGAGACCGAGGTAGGGAAGATCGCAATCGGGCAGCAAGTGACCGTGACGTTCGAGGCGCTTGCCGGCCAACGCTTCCCGGCGACGGTGAAAGTGGTGGCGCCGACGGCGACGGTCATGCAGGGCGTCGTGAACTACGCGATCCAAGTGCAGCTCGGAAGCGGCGCGATGATGGTGCGGCCGGGCATGACGGCGACGGCGGCGATCACGACGGCCCATCGCGATGACGTGGTGGTCGTGCCGAACCGCGCGATCAAGACGTTGCAGCGCAACAAGGTCGTCGACGTGCTCAACGCGGAAGGCAAGACGGAGTCGAGGCAGATCCAGGTCGGGCTTGCGAACGACTCGCAGACGGAGATCGTGTCGGGCCTGATGGCGGGCGAGCGGGTGGTGATCCCTTCCACGACGATCCGGTCGGTGGTGCCCGGCGGGGGTGGCGGACCGGGCGGTGGCGGTGGGGGTCCGGTCATGGTTGGGCCGGGCGGTGGCGGTGGGGGTCCGGGCGGTGGCGGGTTCGGCGGTGGCTAGTCGCGGGTTATTGCGACGGAGCCATCGTTATCCGCATGCGCGACCCCCGGCCCTCTGTCTTGAGGGTCGCCAGCAGAGAGGGACTCGATGATGACGACCGTGGCGAACGAACACGTCCCGGTGATCGACCCGGCGCCCGTCGTGATCCGCGCCGAGGGGTTGTGCAAGACGTACCGCATGGGTGACGTCGACGTCCGGGCGCTCCGGGACGCCTCCCTCGAGATCCGCAAGGGCGAGATGGTGGCGGTCATGGGACCGAGCGGCTCGGGCAAGTCGACGCTCATGAACATCATGGGGTGCCTTGACCAGCCGACCTCGGGCGAGTACTGGCTCGACGGGACCGCGACTAGCCAGCTGACGGATGACGAGCTGGCAACCATCCGCAACAAGCGCATCGGGTTCGTGTTCCAGCAGTTCAACCTGCTTGCGCGTACGACCGCGGTCGAACAGGTCGAGTTGCCGCTCCTCTACGCGGGGGCGTCGCAGCGGCGGAAGCGGGCGATGGAAGCACTGGCACGCGTCCAGTTGACGGACCGGTGGCACCACCGGCCGACCGAGCTCTCGGGTGGCCAGCAGCAACGGGTGGCGATCGCGCGAGCGCTCGTGAACGACCCGGCGATCATCCTCGCGGACGAGCCGACGGGGGCGCTGGACACGCGCACGTCAGAAGACGTGATGGCGATCTTCCAGGAGCTGAACCGGGAAGGGATCACGGTCATCTTCGTGACCCACGAGCTCGACATTGCCGAACACACGCGCCGGAGCGTGCGGCTGAGCGACGGGCGCATCGTCCGCGACGAGCCGGTGCCGGTCGAGCGCCAGCGCATCGCGCGCCGGGTGCACGAGGCTCCGGTGGTCGCGACCTAGGCGACTGGGGGGAACACGGGCAATGAACTTTTTCGTGACGGTGCGCATGGCCTTGCGCGCCCTCGGTGCCAACAAGCTGCGCGCCGCCCTGACGATGCTCGGCGTGATCATCGGCGTGGCCGCGGTGATCGCGCTCATGTCGATCGGCCGGGGGATCCAGGCAAGCATCCAGGGGCAGATCCAGTCCCTCGGGTCCAACCTCCTCTTCATCAGTCCGGGGGCGCAGACGGCCGGCAACGTCCGGTCGCAGGCCGGGACGTCGCCCTCGCTGACCTACGAGGACGCCTTGGCGATCATCGACACGGGGCGCGTGCCCCAGGCGCTCGCTGTGGCCCCGGAGACGGGTGGCTTCGCGCAGATCGTGTCCGGCGGAAAGAACGTCAACGTGCGCGTGACCGGGATCACGCCCGACTACGAGCAAGTCCGGAACTTTCACGCGATCGATGGCGACTTCATCACGCGGGACCACATTGAAACCCGCGCCCTCGTCGCGGTGATCGGTGCGACGACCCGGACGAACCTGTTCGGCGATGGCGAAGCGGTGGGCCAGGTAATCCGCGTGAACCAGCAGGGGGTGGCGGCGAACCTGCGCGTGGTCGGCGTCCTGGAACCGAAGGGGTCCGGGTTTGGCGGGAACCAGGACGACGTGGTGCTGGTGCCTCTCACGACGCAGTTCACGCGCCTGAGCCGCAACCGCACGTCGCGCGGCGGGTTCACCGTGTCATCGGTGAACGTGCAACTCATGGACGAGACGGCCGAGACGGCCAACGCGGCGGTGCAGTCGATCGGCGATCTTCTGCGCGAACGCCACCGCGCGGCCCAGGATGACTTCACGATCCGGAGCCAGCAGGACCTACTGAACACCGCGACGCAGATCACCGGCGCGATCACGCTCTTCCTGGGCGCGGTCGCCGGGATCTCGTTGCTGGTCGGCGGGATCGGGATCATGAACATCATGCTGGTCAGCGTGACGGAGCGCACCCGGGAGATCGGCATCCGCAAGGCGATCGGCGCCAAGCGCCGCGACATCATGGTGCAGTTCCTGATCGAGTCGATCGTGGTGAGCGTCGTGGGCGGGGGCATCGGGATCGCCATCGGTGGTGGCGGCGCGAGCATGCTCGACGGGATCTCGTTCGGGCCCGGCCCGAAGCTGATGACCATCGTCGGCCTCGATGCGATCCTCCTCGCGTTCGGCGTCTCGGCGGCCATCGGGCTGTTCTTCGGCGTCTACCCGGCCATCCGTGCCGCGAGGCTGAACCCGATCGAGGCATTGCGGTACGAGTAGCTGGCCGGTGACTGGCCGGGACCGGAGGCTAGGGTCGATACCCCGCCCCGAAGGAATGAAGCAACATGGCGCGTAACTTCGGGTGGCTATTACTGATCGCGGCGATCCTCGGTGGATCGGCCGGCGGGGCCTTCGCCGCCGGGCGCACGTACGAGTCCACGCGCGGGCCGGCCACGACCGGGGGTGCCCGGGTGCTGGTCACGGGGGGCGCCGCGTCGGGTGCGCCTGGGCCGGGAGGCCAGGCAGCTCAGGCAAACCCCGCCGCAGCGGTGGTTCAGTCGAACCCCGCCGCACCGGTTGCAGCGGTGGCGCCGTCTGGCCCGGGCGCCGGACGCGCGACGATCGGGACGGTGACGAAAGTCGAAGGACAGGTTCTGACGGTCACGACCGCGGAGAACCAGTCCGTGGTGGTCACGGTGCCGTCGGAGGTACCGGTCATGCGCCAGGCGCAGGTTGCGATGGCTGACGTGACGGTCGGGATGCGGGTGTCCGTGATCGCGCAGGGCCAGGCCGGTCAGGGGGGCGGGCCGGTGACGGCGCAGGCGGTCTCGGTGATGCCGGATGGGCAGGGCGGAAATGTCCGCATCGGGCAGGGCGGGCAAGGGTCCGGCGGTCCCGGTGGTCCCGGTGGTCCCGGCGGAAACGGGGGACCAGGTCGCTCGCCTGGCGGTCCCGGTGCCCCGGCCCCGGCGGGTCAGGCGGCGACCGGCCAACGGTAGCGCCCCCCTCCCCTCCCCCTTCCCGGCGCGGGCATGGGCGGCTACCCACATGTGTCCAGATCAGGGTGATGCGCCGACGGTGGCGAGGCACTGGTCGGACCAGCATGGGGCGTCCCAGTTGGGGAGGTCCCACTGCAGGGGAGGCGTGGCCGTGCGCGCGCTC
>CAMBEO010000071.1 GCA_945865725.1 Thermoflexus hugenholtzii JAD2
CCGTCGAGGTGCCGCTGGCCTGCCTTCGAGAGGAGCGTGTACCGACGCTCCATCTCGTCGCAGAGCCACAGGAGGAGCTTTCCCGCCTCCGCAAGGTCGGTCACCACCGGGTACCGCAGGTGCGGGATCCCCTCGTATTCGGCGAGTTCGACCTGCTTGGGGTCGATCATGAGCAGGTTCAGTTCGTCGGGGTGGCAGTAGCACAGGAGGGAGGCGACGATCGTGTTGAGGCACACCGACTTGCCCGCTCCGGTCTGCCCGGCGATCAATACGTGGGGCATGCGGGCGAGGTCGCCGACGCGCGACCGCCCGTCGACATCGCGCCCGAGGCCGACCCGCAGTCGCCCCTTGTGCTCGATGAACTCGCGCGACTCGAGGACCTCGCGCAAGCCGACGGAGGCGGCGCGGTCGTTCGGGATCTCGATCCCGACGAAGGGACGACCCGGAACCGGCAACTCGATGCGCAACGTCTTCGCGGCGAGGCGCAACTGCAAGTCGTACTCGAAGCGCTTGATGGCCTTGACCGGAATGCCCTCGCCAGGGACCAGGCTGAACCGGGTCACCGTCGGACCGACGCGGGCTTCGCGGACGGTCACCGGGATGTTGAAGCTGGCGAGGGTGCGCTCGATGATGGCGGCCTTGTCGGCGATCTCGGCGTCGCCAAGCTGCTGGGCGGCGCTTTCGGAGAGCAAGGTCACCGGGGGCAGCGTCCAGTGCGCCGAAACGCCGTCACGAACCGGCCGGGCAGGCATGGGGAACGGGTTTCGCCCGGGCTCATCGAGGTCGGCCGGACCGGAACGCACGTTGATGGCCGCGGGCGCGACCGCGCTACCGGGCGACGCCGTCCTGCCGGCGTCCCTCTCGGGCCGACGCATGCGAACTGGCGCGGTCGGGGCCACCCGGTGCGGGGCGCCATCATCGCCATGAGGAACAGCGCGGTCGGGGTGGCGCTCGGAGCGTGATGCAACGATGGCGACCCAGGCCCGGCGCGCTGCCCGCGTGCCCTCCCGCCGCACGAGGGCCACGAGTGCGAGGACGGCGCGAGTGATCGCTCGCAGGGCGGCCGAGCCCAAGCGGGCCGACACGGACCCGCCGCGCGAGGCGGTCCACGCAAGGCCGGAAAGGATTGCGGAGGCCAATCGCACCCACCACCTGGCCGGCACGCCTGCCACGATCACCACGCTGGCGACGCAGATGAGGACTGCCAGCCCCGTCGCCCACCCGGAACCGACGACGGCCTCCAAGGCGACGCGCATCGCCGAGCCGGTCGCTCCAGACCCGGTGGACGCGTCGAGCAAGCGGTCGACCGCCAAGGTGCCGTCGGGCTTCGCCGTGGCGATCGCGAGCCCGCCGAGGAGGCCAATCAATCCGGTGAGGCGCGTGGTCACTGGTCGGCGCCATGCCATCGGCCCGGCGGCCAGGACGGTGCCAATGACGACCGTGGCGACGCACCAGGGCGCGGCAAGCCAGCCGAACGCACCGACCAGTGCCGTCGCGACAACGTTTGCGATCGCGCCGTCCGGGATTGCTACCGCGATCGCGCCATACCCGGAGAGGAGGGCGGTGGCGGCGCCGGCGACGCGCACGGCGAGGACTTGGCGCGGGCCGTCTTTCTCCCCTCTCCCGCCGCAGCGGGGGAGAGGCAGGGGGTGGGGGCTTCCCCCCTCGCCCCCTCCATCTGCCGCAAGCGCCCCAACGCTGCGCGGACCCGGGAAAGCACCACCCCGATCCACTCTCACGGCGGGGCGTGGGGCAGTCGCGGATGATGGGGAGCGACGGCGCCCCGTGGAGGCCGTGCCGGCTTCGGTGGTGGGGCGCCTGGCCCGTCCGGTCGGTGCCTCGGTTTCGGCCCCCGCGGTTACCGCCATCTTGCCGCCTCCCGGCGCGGGGCCCAAGGCGACGGCCGCGCGGTCGCCGACGGGCGGCGCACGGCGTCGCGGCACCCCGTGCCGGAATCAAGAACGAGCGTTGGACGCACGAGATGCGCTCGTGACGGGCCGGGCACTCGCCTTGCGGGCTAGGCCTCGACGACCAGGGGCAGGATCATTGGGCGGCGCTTGGTCTGCTCGTACACGTACTTGGATAGGACGTCTCGGATCCGCGTACGGACGTCCGCCCACGACACGGGCACCCGCGCCTCTTCCGCATCGACCCCTTGGGGCAACCACGCCGCGATTGATGACCGACGGGCCGCCTCGACGGACTCCTCGACGAGGGTGCGGACCCTGTCGATGAGCTCGCCCGCATCTCGCATGTAGACGAAGCCGCGGGTGACGATGTCCGGCTCTCCGACCAGGCGACCCGTTTCGCGTTCGACGACGATCGAGACGATCAGGACGCCATCCTGGGCCAGGACCCTCCGGTCGCGCAACACGACCTGGCCCACGTCGCCGACACCGAGGCCATCGACGAAGACGTACCCGGCGGGAACCCGGTCGATGACGGTCGCATCGTCGTCGCCGAACTCAAGCACGTCGCCGTCCTCGATGACCTTTGAGCGGGTGCCGGGCAGGTTGAGGCCGTCGGCCAGGCGGGCATGCATGACCAGGTGGCGGTACTCGCCGTGGACCGGCACGACGAAGCGTGGCCGGATCAGCGAGATCATGAGCTTGAGTTCCTCCTGGCTGGCGTGCCCGGAGACGTGGACCTGCTGGTCGGCACCCCAGACGACGTTCGCGCCGAGGCGGAAGAGGTTGTCGATCGTGCGGGTGACCAGCTCCTCGTTGCCGGGCACGGGAGCGGCCGAGAGGACGACGGTGTCCCCCGGCACGATCTGGACCTGCCGATGGTCGCGGTTCGCCATGCGCGTGAGGGCGGAGGTCGGCTCGCCCTGGCTGCCAGTGGTGACGAGGACCACCTGGTTGCCCGGCAGCTTGTTGACGGAATCCAGCTCGTCCGGGCGCAGGAGGACACCGGGCGGCGCGACGATGTAGCCAAGCTCCTGGGCGATGCCGACGTTCTGGACCATGCTCCGGCCGACGATGCCGACGCGGCGCCCGTGGCGCACGGCGGCGTCGATGACCTGCTGCACGCGCGAGATGAGCGAGGCAAAGGTCGTGATGATGATCCGCCCCTCGGTCGTCGCGAAGATGCGCTCGAAGGCGTCGTCGATGACCCGCTCCGAGGGGGTGTGCCCGGGACGGTCGGCATGCGTGCTGTCGGAGAACAGGCAGAGGACACCCTGCCTGCCGACCTCGGCCAACTTGCCGTAGTCGGTCGGGCGACCGTCGACGGGGGTGTGGTCGAACTTGAAGTCCCCCGTATGGACGATCATCCCCGCAGGGGTGCGCAGGGCGACGCCGACGCCGTCGGGGACGCTGTGGCACACGTGGAAGAACTCGGCGACGAAGGCGCCGAAGGCGACGGGTTCGGCCGGGTCGATGAGGTTCACCGACACGCGGTCGGTCAGGCGATGCTCGCGAAGCTTCCCGGAGATCAGGCCCGCGGTCAGGGGCGTCGCCCAGAGGGGGGGGAAGCCGATCTGCGGCAGGATGTACGGCAGGGCGCCGACATGGTCCTCGTGCCCGTGGGTGAGGATGACGCCCCGGATGCGATCAAGCCGCGTGGCGAGGTACGTGACGTCGGGGATGACGAGGTCGACCCCGAGCATCTCGTTCTCGGGGAACATCACCCCGCAATCGATGACCACGATGTCGTCATCGTCCTCGATGACCATCATGTTCCGGCCGATCTCGCCGAGGCCGCCGAGAGGAATGCAGCGAAGTCGACCGCTCATATCTTTGAAATAATGCCCTTCGAAGAGTATAGGCCGACCGGGGCAAGGTCTGGCCCGCGGGAATCCCTGCCCGCCGGGGAGAAGGGGTCCGCTAGGGTCCCGGCCGGCACCCGTGCCCGGCGTCGCCGGTCGTGCGAGTGCCTTGGACGGGCGGCCAGTGGTCCCATACCATCGCGGCGTGCCGGGACGGGCACGGGGAGGGACGGGACCGGATGAAAATCGATCGCATCGAGACCTTCGTGACGCACGTCGGTCGGCGCAACCTCGTGTTCGTCAAGGTCTCGACCGACGAGGGCATTCACGGGATCGGCGAGGCGTACTCGGTCGGCCCCGACCTCGCGACGGTCGCGGCGATCGACGATTACGCGACGTGGATCGTGGGCGAGGACCCGCGCCGGATCGAGCACCTGTGGGCGCTGATGTACAACGGGACGCGCTTCCCGCCCGGGCCGACGCTCCTGAGCGCGATCTCGGGGATCGAGCACGCGCTCTGGGACATCAAGGGGAAGGCGCTCGGCGTCCCGGTGTGGCAGCTCCTGGGGGGAGCGGTCCGCGACCGCATCCGCGTGTACCAGAACCCGGGCGGGCGCACGCCGGAAGAGACGGCGGAACGCGCGCTGGCGTTGATCGAGAAGTACGGCTACACGGCGCTCAAGATCGGTCCGCACCCGGCGGGATCCGAGACGATGCCCTGGTCGGCGGTCGTGCGGGGCGCGGCGGCGCGAATGAAGGCCTTGCGCGACGCCGTCGGCCCGGACATCGACATTGGCCTGGACCCGCACGCGAAGATCTGGGAGCCGGTGCGCGCGCTGCAGATGGCGCGAGCGGTGGCGGAGTATGACCCCTACTTCTTCGAGGAGCCGATCCGGCCGGAGAACATCGATGCGATGGCGAGCTTCCGTCGCCAATGCCCGATCCCCGTGGCGACCGGCGAGTGCCTGTACACGAAGTTCGAGTTCCGCGAGCTGCTGGCCCGCGAGGCGGCCGACATCATTCAGCCGGACGTGTGCTTGATGGGTGGCCTCCTGGAGATGAAGAAGGTGGCGGCGATGGCCGAGGCCCACTACGTCATGGTGGCGCCGCACAACCCGATGGGCCCGGTGGCCACGGCAGTGAACGTCCACTTCTGCGTGAGCACGCCGAACGTGGCGGTGCTCGAGTACACGCCGGACGACCAGGGGCAGCGCCGCGAGATCGTCCAGGAGCCGCTGGTGGTGCGGAACGGTTCGATCGAGTTGCCTACGAAGCCGGGCCTTGGAATCGAGATCGACGAGTCGGCGTGCGCGCGCTACCCGCACGCGCGGTGGCGGCGGACGAACGCGATCCGGGTCGACGGCTCGATCGGCTTCAACTGACGCGCCGATGCGGGTTGCCGGAAGGTGGCGTTGCCTCTCGGTCGCGGTGCTGGCGGCGTCGCTGGTCGGGGCCGGATCGTGGGGTCACGCCGGGGCGCAGGACGCGCCCGCCCGGACACCGGTGGCGACGCCCCGGGCAGACCTCGCATCGCCGCGAACCGGCGAGGCGCCATCGCCGTCACCACGTGACGTGGTGCGCGCCGCGTACAACTTGATGAGGCAGCGGTATGTCCTAGAGGTGTCGCCTGCCGCCTTGCTGGCGGCGGCGCGAGGGGCAGAGGCCTCCGTTGACCCGGCCCTTTCGGGAGCGGGCGGGTCAAGTGCCGAGGAGGCTTGGGCCGGGTTCATCGAGGAGTTCTCGTCCGTCGCGCACGTGCCAGCGGCCGGCATGAACCCGGCGCACGTCGCCGTGCGGCGCATGACGGCGAGCCTGAACGACTGCCACACCTCGTTCACGGACGACCACGGGCGTGATGCCGTGGCGCTGTCCCGGGTCGAACCGTACGGCGGCGTCGGTGCGGTGATCCGCGAGGCGCGGCGATTTGATCCGGCGCCGCCCGGGCCGGTCGTGGTCCAGGTCTTCGATGGGAGCCCGGCAGCCGGTGCGGGGCTGCGAGCAGGCGACGCGGTCATCGCGGTCGATGGCGCCTTGACGGCGGATGCCAGTCGCCCGCTGGTCGAACGCGTGCGCGGCGTGCCCGGGACGACGGTCGTGCTGCGCGTCGATCGCCTGGGCGAGGAGACGCTGGTCGAGGTGCCCGTCGTGCGCGGCGAGGTCACGGTGCCGCTCGTGGCCTGGCGTGTCGAGATGGTCGCTGGCGTCGGACCGGTCGGGGTGCTGCGCCTCCGAAGCTTTGCCCGTCCCGCGGTGACGCCATTCACGGAAGCCGTGGCGGCGATGCGGTCGAAGGGCGTGCGCGGGTGGGTCATCGACTTGCGCGACAACGGGGGAGGCGACCTTGGGGTGTTCCAGCAGGTCGCGTCGCTCTTCATCGACGGTCCCCTCGCGATCACGATCAAGCGCGACGGGGCGCCACGAGTGATTGCGCGGGCGCGTGCCCCGGGCCCAGACGATGCCGCCTCGGTTGACCGCCTGCCGGTGGCGGTCCTCGCCGGCGCCGACACGGCCTCGGCGGCGGAACTGCTGGCAGGGGACCTCTTCGACTACGGCGTCGGGCGCCTCTTCGGCGAGCGGACGGCTGGATGCTTCGGCACGAGCGAGCTTTTCCGGTTGCCTGACGGGTCCGGGATGTGGATCACGGTGAGCGCGCTGCAAACGGGCTTGGCGCGGCGGGATGTCCACCGCACGGGGATGACGCCGGCAGTCGCCGTGCCCCTCCGGCGCGCGGACCTCGCGGCAGGGCGCGACGCCGTCGCGGAGGCCGCGTTCTCGTGGCTGCAACAGCGGCTCGCACGGACGGGCGGCGACCCGCGAACGGCGATGCCGCGCTAGCCGCGGTTGCGGTGAGTACGCACATGCAACGGCCTTCTGGCGAAGTCTTGGCGCGCCAGATTGCGGCGTGGTACCGTCCACGTGGCCGATTGCATGAAAGTCGATGCTGGCCCGTTCTCGAACGACTGGCGTACGGATGCGCTCAGACGTTACGGCAAGGCGGGTAAGGGCCAAGGGTTGCAGGCGTGAGTTTCCAGGACAAGACTCTGACGTGCGTTAACTGCGGGGGACCGTTTACGTTCACCGCAGGCGAGCAGGCGTTCTACGCGGAACGCCAGTTTGCGCATGAGCCGAAGCGGTGCGCCGCGTGTCGCCAGACGCGCGGGGGGAATCGCGGCGGTGGTGGCGGCGGGTACGACTCGGGCGGCGGCGGTGGCAGCTACGGCGGCGGTGGCAGCAGCTACGGCGGCGGCAGCGGCGGCGGCAGCAGCAGCAGCTACGGGGGCGGAAGCAGTAGCGGTGGCTACGGCGGCGGCGGAAGCCGCGGCGGTTCCTCGTACGGCGGTGGTGGCGGTGGCGGTGGTGGCCAGCGCCAGATGCACGTTGCCGTGTGCAGCTCCTGCGGGGGCGAGGCTCGCCTTCCGTTCGTGCCGCGTGGTGATCGCCCGGTGTACTGCAGCGATTGCTTCGGTCGGCAGCGCGAGGGCGGGGGCGGTTCCAGCTGGTAGCGCGCCGGGGCACCTGCCCCGGCTTCGCCATCGCGTACACTGTTGCTGATCCGGCGCGCGTCCCGCGAGGGGTGCGCGCCGTCTTCGTTTCCGTCTCCCCGCGCGACGGGCGGCGGACGCGCCGGATGATCGGCAGTTCGAATCGACTTGGTGCGCGCGTGAGGAGGTGATGACGGGATGTTCGTGAGTCTTCGGGACGGCGAATCGCAGGAAGGCCTGCTAAAGCGCTTCCAACGGAGCATCCAGAACTCCGGCCTGCTTCGGGAGGTCAAGGCGAAGCGGTTCTTCATCCCGCCGGGGGAGCAAGAGCGCATCTCCGCGCGGAAGTCAGCCGCTCGCTACCGCCGCAAGGCGCGCAAGGAGGCTGGCCTCGAAACCGGCACCGCGCCGCGCAAGAAGCTGCCGCTCAAGCGCCCGATGTCGTCGTAGGTACGACGCTTGCACGGGGTCGTGCAAACCGACGAGGGGGAGGACCGGGTTACCGGTCCTCCCCCTCTCGATTCTTGGGATCAACGTTCGTGTGGACCGGAAGCCCCGAGGCGCGTCAGCGCGGCACGGCGAGTTCACGCAGCGCCTGTTCGACGTTCGCACCCCCGTGAACGATGGCGCCAAGCGCCGCGCACATGCGGTCGGGACGGTCGGCCGTGACGATGTTCCGCCCGAAGACGACGCCACTCGCGCCAGCGGCGATCGCGTCGAAGCACAGTTGCAGGGCGTCGCGCGGATCGGACTTGGCGGGACCGCCAAGGCAGAGGACGGGGACCGAGAGCGGAGCGATGACCTCGGCAGCGTATCGCTCGACGGGGCCGACGAAGTGGACCTTGAGCAGGTCGCACCCGATCTCGGCACCGATGCGGCTCGCCTGCGCGACGTTGTCCAAGGTGTGCGCCCCGACGTCCTGGAAACTCACCGGGATCGGCTCGCCAAGGAGGGGGACGCCCCAGGCGTCGCAGCGCGCGGCGAGGCGTCGCAAGTGGGCGAGCTTCGTGTCGTCCGGATTGCCCGGGAAGACCTTCAGTTCGACGGCGTCCGCGCCGAGGCGAATCGCAGCCTCGACCCCGTAGTCGGCGGAGTCGTCCTCGGCGTCGAGGCCGATGATCAACCCGATCCCGTGCAACTGGTCAGCGGTGGCCTTGGCCATCCCCGGGGTCGTGAGGATGGCGTCAACGCCGCCGGCCACGACGTTCCGGACGGCCTGCCGAGGGTTCTCGAGGCCGCGGGCCGGGCCCGAGCGGGCGCCGTCCATCGCCACGATGACGGCACGGCCATCGCGTGCGAGGACGTGGTGGAGGCGGCGCTTCGGGTGGTGCCGGTCGCCGTCGGCGAGGGTCATCCTGTTTCTCCTTCGGGGCGGCATCGTACCAACGGAATCGGTCCCCGCCGGTCGGCCAATCTGGTTTGGAACCTCGAATCCGTGCCCGGGGGTATTGACTTCGGGGGAGAAGCGTGTAACGTAGTCGAGGAGCGGGGCGCAACCCAACTCAGGCGGCGGACCTCCGATGGATGGCAACCGCCCACCAGTTGGGCCACCCTCGCTCGACCACGTCACCGGGCATTCGCGTCCGCCAGGCTACGGCGCCGGTCGGACGGGATCAGGCCGGCAACCATGCGCACGGGCCTGAACCTGACACCACCCACGACACGGATGGCCGCACCAAGGTGTGGCCCTTGCGTCGGCACACTTTGAACCGTCGAGGGATGCGAGACTTGAGCACGGACTTCGTTGACCCACTGAAGTTGTCCGGCGTCGAGGAGGACGAGGAATCGTCCATCCAGACGGTCGCCACTGACCTGATGGCGTGGGAGGTCGGCGCGGCCCTCCCCGAGGTCGAGGTGACCCCGGAGCAGCTCGACTCCGCCGAGGCGCTCTACATGCGCGACATCCGGCGCTACAACCTCCTGACGGCCCACGAGGAAGTGGAGCTTGCCGAGACTCGAGAGGTCGGTGAACACGCGGAGCAACTCCTGCCCGCGATGGAGAAGGACCTCGTCAAGCTCGAGCGCCTGTACACGCGAGCGCATCCCGACTACGTCGCCTACGAGCAGAAGTACCGGCAGCTGGCGGCTAAGGCGCGCGAGGGCGCCCGCGCCCGGCGCAAGCTGATCGAGTGCAACCTGCGCTTGGTGGTCTCCGTCGCCCGCAAGTACGCAGGCAGGGGCATGCCCCTCCTCGACCTCGTGCAGGAGGGGAACATCGGCCTGGACCGCGCGGTGAGCAAGTACGACCCGCGGACGGGGTACCGGTTCTCGACGTACGCCTACTGGTGGATCCGGCAGGCCGTGAGCCGCGCCCTCGCCGACCAGGGGCGCGTCAT
>CAMBEO010000072.1 GCA_945865725.1 Thermoflexus hugenholtzii JAD2
ATCGTTGCCCGCTGCTCGGCGATTGTCGCCCGGAGCTCAACAACCAGTGCCTGCAAGGTGGCGACCACGGATGGCATCACTCAACAGAACGTGCACCGGAACCCACCCGGCACCCTTACCCCGCCATGACCCCGTGAACGGTTACGCGCTGTTGTCCGTCCAGAAGCAACTTGACGACCCCGGCGGCGAGGGTGCCGTCGCCGCGGTGGTGCGCCCCGCCGGACTCCGTTGCCCAGGTAAGCAGGCCGCCGACGGGACGTCTGAGGTAGAGCGACTTGAAGAATCTTCGGACCTGGTCGCGATTCCAGACATATCCGCGCTGGAACTCTGGCAGCGCCATGTGCCCGCTGTCGATGTGGTCGAGGATGGTCGAAATCTTCATCCAAGATCCCTTCTGGCCATCGCCAGACCCGCTATCGATTGGTGCCTGCGTGCATGCGTACGCCCTCCCGAGCCAACGAGGGAGGGCGTACGCCGCGACTACCCCACGCACCACTCCCCGTCGTTCACCAGTTCCAGGCGCCCGGACTTCGACGACCGCTGCCCCGCGTCGAGGATCGCCTGCGCCTCCAGGTTGAAGCCCGGTTGCAGCGTCTCGTGCAGCGCCTCCCCCGTCGCGAGGTGGTGCATCACCTCCTTGCCGAGCGTTTCGCGCCCCGCGGGCAACGTGTCCAGGTCGACTTCCACCGGTTCGGATCCCCGCCCACGCTTCAGCAGCAGCACCTGCCGCCCGGCGGTACGGTCCACCACCAGCGTCCCGGTCGACCCGTAGATGATCGGCCCGGTCGGCACGCCGTGGTCCAGGCACGACCACGTCGCCTCGAGGATCGCGATCGCCTTCGGGAAACGCACCGTGATCACCGCGTTGTCCTCGGCGTCGCCGTAGTGCGACCGCAGGTTCGCCACCATGCCGTTCGCCGCGACCGCACCCTCGCCGATGAACCACCGCGACAGGCACGCGCCGTAACAGCAGTAGTCAAGCAGCACCCCGCCACCGGACGCCGCGTCGTGCCACCACGTCGCGCCCTTCTCGTCGTCGGTGATCTCCACCATCGTGCCGTCGACGCCCGGGTGCACGCTGCCGTGCGAGAGCGGTCCCATCGACCCGGCACGCCACTTCACCTGCCAGACGTCCCCGATCAGGCCCTCGGCGATCACCCGCTTCGCCGTGCGCACCGCGGGCGACCACGTTATAGGCCAGTTCACGATCAGGCTCACGCCCGCCCGGTCGGCGGCGCGCTTCATGCGCAACGCCTCGGACAGCGACGCCGCCATCGGCTTCTCGGTCAGCATGTGCGCGCCGTGCGCCGCGATCGCCTCGGCAACCTCGCCATGGCGCGAGTTCTCCGGGCAGAAGACGACAAAGTCGAGCTTCTCCTTGTCGAGCATCTCGCGGTAGTCGTCGTACCCCTTCGGGATGCCGAGTTCGCCCAACGCGATCGCGTTCTTGTTCCACCCGCGCGTGTTCTTCGCCTCGACCATCTCCGGGCGGGACGGCACCGTGTCGGCGCACGCGACCCACTCGACCCCCGGCTGCTCGTGCATCTGGCGCATCAACTCGTTGATGTGCATGTGGGCGAAACCGATCACGCCCATCCGCAACGTCTTGCTCATCCCGACCCCTTCCGTGGCCCCAAGGCCGGGGCCAGTCTACGCGCCGCCCGGCTGCCGCGCTTACGCCAGGAAGCGGACCATCAGCAACTCGTCGAGGTAGCGCCCGGCGACGTGCAGGGCGCGCGGGTCGACGCCGTAGGCCTCGAAGCCGGCGCGCCGGTACAGGCGTTCCGCCGACCCGTTCCCCGCCACGACCGTCAGGTGCACCTGTCCGCATCCCCACGTGCGGGCCGCGTCGAGGGACGCCGCGACGAGGGCGCCACCCGCGCCGCGTCCCCTCGCCTCCGGGGCGACGTACATCCCCCAGACCGTCGCGCGGTGCCCGTCCTTCCGGCCGTCCGACCGCAACACGCCGGCGATGCCGACGAGGTCCTCGCCGGAGTACGCGCCGAAGATGGCGCTGCCCTCGCCGCGCGCCGACGCCTCGAAGCGCCCGCGCCGCGCCGCCGACCCGTTTGCCGCCTCGTCCTCGTACGACGACCCGAACGCGTCCGGGTGGTCGCGCAATGCCCGCAATCGCAGGTCGCGCCACGCCTCGAAGTCGCCAAGCCCAAGCGGTCGGATCGCGATCATCGACATCGGGGTCTCACCTTCCTCGCGCCTCGTCGTACCAGACGCCCGTACACTGGGAAAAGGAGGGGCCAGTGGCGATGACCGACTCCAACGACACGGACATCCCCCTGAGCCGCCAGGGGCGCGAGGCGCTTGCCGAGGAAGCGGTCCTCAACGCCGCGATGGCCTTCGCCGGCCACGTCGTTCAAGACGCCGCCACGCGGGCACGCAAGGTGTCCGATGCCAGCGGATCCGGCCTTGCCGATGCGATGCACCGGCAGTTCCTCCTGGAAGCGGCGACCCTCTGCCTCCGCCGCCTCGGCGAGGCGTACGAGGAAGAGGCGCGGCGCGCGTCCGAACCGGGACTACCGGTCGACGCCGACGTCGTTCGCCTCCTTCGCGATGCCTCGGAACGGGCGACCGAGGTCACTGGCGCCCTCGAAGGGCTAGGCGACCTCAGTCTCGACATCCTCGACCGCATCCTCGACCCGCGGATCTAGGTCGAGGGGAGGGGAGCAGAACGGCCCCCACCCCCAGCCCCTCCCCCGCTGCGGCGGGAGAGGGGAGCGGGGCTACATTGGTGCGAGGCGCCCTGGGGCTAGATCCCGAGCCGGTCGCGCAGGTACGTGCGGCTGATCCCGATGGCCTCGGCTACGGGCAGCGCCGTCCGGTCCTGTTCGTACGCCACCCACGGCAGGCCGAGGGGCTTCAGGGCCGCCCACGTGGCCACCAGGTCGACCTCGCCGTGGCCAAGTTCCTTGAACGTCGAGTCGTCCATGCGCAGGACGCCTTGGCGGCGCGGCAACGGCCCGGAATAGGCCATGTCCTTGATGTGGACGTAGCCGATGCGTGCCGCATGTTCGCGCACGAACGCGACCGGGTCGAGGCCGGCGTGGTGCACCCAATGCACGTCCACGCACAACTTGGCGTGCGCCGGGTCGGTGCGTTCGAGCAGCCGGTCCATCGCCACCACGCCGCCGGCTTGCTGTCCCGGCGACGCCGCGTCGGCTTGCGGGTCACCGGGGATGATCGCGCCGGTACCGGCGTCGTACCGCAGGAACTCCCAGGAGTGGTTGTGGTAGCAGAGGGGGATGCCGGCGTCGTGCGCCTGGCGCGCCGCCGCGTCGAAGCGGGGCGCGAAGGCGTCGTACCAGTGGAGGCCCTCGTCGGGCCGGTGCTGCCCCGACATCTGGATCATGCGCGCGCCGACCGCCTTGGCGTAGGACACGACGTCGCCAAACTGGTCGAGCATGCGCCAGTTCGTGGAGACGCTGCCCTGTTCGAGGCCGTGCGCCTCGAGGTGGCGCCTCGCCTCGGCGGCGTCACCGCCGCAGAGGAGGCCGGCCTCGACGCCGTCGTAACCCGCGGCGGCGACCGTCGCGAGGGCGCCGTCCAGGTCATCGCGACCCGCCTGCCCGAAGATGATCAGGTGGCATCCTACCGCTGGCACGCCCATCGTCAGTTGCCCTCCTCGGGGAACTCGGCCACCCACCGCGCGCGCGCCTCGGCTTGGCGCGTCGTCGACTCCGCATTGAGTTCCGCCAGTTCGATCTTGTTGCCGTCCGGGTCGTCGATGAAGTAGATCAGCGCGCCGGACATCCCGACCCACGGCTCCTTGATCGCGAGGCCCTTCCCCTTGAGGATGGCGAGGGACGCGCGCAGGTCCGGCACGGTGACGCACAGGTGGCGGTAGCCGGACCCGGTCTCGGACGCCTCGCCGACGTGCCCGCCGTCGCCGCCCGGGAAGAACTCGATGAACTGGTCCGGCCCGAACTGGACGTAGACGAGGGCCAGGCCGCCGTCCGGCCGGTGGCTGCGGAACGCCTCGCGGAAGCCGAGGACATCCACGTACCACTTGATGCTTGCCTCGATGTCCTTGCACCGGAACCCCACGTGGTTGAACCGAAGCGGGCGGATGCCCGGCTTGCCGCTGCTCATGCCTGTCCTCCGGAGGACGCCCGCAGGCGTGCCTCGTGCTGTTCGCGATGTTCGGCCGCGTACGCGACGTAACGGGCGGCGTTCGCCCGCACCGCCGCCACCTCGTCGTCGGTCACCTCGCGCGCGACCTTCGCGGGGATGCCGATCGCCATCATGCGCGCCGGGATCTCCTTGCCTTGCGTCACGATCGCCCCGGCACCGATGATCGCGCCGGCACCGACGATCGCCCGGTTCATGACCGTCGCGCGCATCGCGACCATCGCGCCGTCGCCGACCGTCGCCCCGTGCACGATCGCGCCGTGGCCGACGACGACGTCGTCGCCGATGACCGTGCCGACGCCGTCATCGACGTGCACGACGGAACCATCCTGGATGTTGGTGCGCGCGCCGATCGCGATGGGTGCCATGTCGCCGCGCACGATCGCGCCGTACCAGACGCTGCTCCCCTGGCCGATGGTCACGTTGCCGATCACGTAGGCGCTGTCAGCCACGAACGCGTCCGATGCGACGACCGGCCAGGTGCCACGGAAGGGCAGGATCGGCATGACAACCTCCGGGCCGGGGCGCGCGTCTTCTCCCCTCTCCCGCCGCAGCGCGGGGCGCTTGCGGCAGATGGAGGGGGCCGTTCTGCTCTGCCTCTCTTCCCGGAGGCGAGGGCAGGAATCGCGCGGCACTACGCTACCATCAGTCCTAGTGCCCGGCCTCATCGTCCAGAAGTACGGCGGTTCCTCGGTTGCCACGACCGACCTGATCCGCAAC
This sequence comes from Thermoflexus hugenholtzii JAD2, assembly GCA_945865725.1. GTDB lineage: Bacteria > Chloroflexota > UBA11872 > UBA12225 > UBA12225 > CAILQO01. Next base: position 4,864 of record CAMBEO010000072.1, read on the forward strand.
GTCGCCCGTCGTCTCGCCCGCGTCCATGCCAGCGGCACTCGCGTCGTTGGGGTCGTCTCCGCCATGGGTGACGCCACCGACGACCTTCTTGCCGTCGCGAAGCGCGTCATCGCCGACCCGCCCGACCGCGAACTGGCCCTCCTCCTCTCCACCGGCGAAGTCGTCACCGCCGCACTGATGACCATGGCGTTGCGCGCCGAGGGGCGCGACGCGACCGCCCTCACCGGCTTTCAGGCAGGTATCCGCACCAATCTCGTCCATACGAAGGCGCAGATCGTCGACATCGACCCGTCGCGCATCCACCGGGAACTGGACGCGGGCGCGATCCCGATCATCGCCGGCTATCAGGGATGGACGGATGACCAGGACATCGCCGTGCTTGGCCGGGGAGGGTCGGACACCACGGCCGTCGCCGTCGCCGTCGCGATCGGCGCCGACCGGTGCGAGATCCTCAAGGACGTCGATGGCATCTTCAGCGCCGACCCGCGCCTCGTGCCGACGGCGCGCAAGCTAGACCTGATCTCCTACGAGGAGATCCTCGAGCTTGCGTTGGCCGGTAGCCAGGTCCTCCACCCGCGTGCCGCCGAGCTTGGCGAGACCTACGGGATGCCGATCGTCGTCCGGTCGAGCTTCCATGACGCCGAGGGCACGACCATCGTTAGAGGAGACGCCATGCCACTCGAGGGCCGGGAGCGCGTGCGCGCGATCGCGCATGACTACGACGTCGCGCGGATCACCATTGTCGCCGTCCCCGACCGCCCGGGCATCGCCCATGCGATCTTCGCGCCCATCGAGGCCGCCGCGATCAGTGTCGACGTGATCGTCCAGAACGTCAGCCACCGAAACGTCACCGACATCTCGTTCACGGTGTCGCGCACCGACCTTGCCCGCACCCTGCGGATCGTCGAGCCGGTGGCGCGCGGCATGGGTGCGAGCGAGGTGACCAGTTCCGCGACGATGGCCAAGGTCAGCATCGTCGGCTCGGGCATGGTCGCGAACCCCGGCTACGCCGCCCGGATGTTCGGCGCCCTTGCCGAGGCCGGGTGCAACATCGTCTCGATCACCACCAGCGAGATCCGGATCACCTGCCTCGTCGACGAGTCGCAGGTGCCTGTCGCGGTGCGCGCCCTGCACGAAGCCTTCCGCCTCGACCTCGCCTAGGACCCGCCCCGACGCCGGTCGGGGCCGACGTGGACCGTCGATTGCCCTCCCCGGGACCCCTTCCCGACGCCGGAAGGGGAAGTACGGTCGCGCGCGCATTGCGCCGCCCCGACTGTCGTCCTATATTCATGAGTGAGGGACGCCCTTCGCCGGCGCCTCACTCGGCGCGACCCCGAATCCGGACGGGGCGCGACATCCCAGCAGGAGGGTGCGCCATGCCAGTCGAGATGTTCGTCGAGAGCATTCGCATGAACCTGCTTGCCCCGCACCGGATCGTCGTCCTCAAGGAGTCGGGTCGCGACCGGATCCTGCCGATCGTCATCGGCGTCCACGAGGCCGATGCCATCGCCCTCCGCCTGCAAGGGACCGAGGTGCCGCGACCGATGACGCACGATCTCCTCGCGAACATGATCGCGACCCTCGGCGGGCGCGTCACGAGCGTCGTGGTCAACGACCTCTCGGGCGAGACGTTCTTCGCCCGCATCATCCTCGACGTCGAGGGCCGCCACGTGGAGGTCGACTCGCGCCCGTCCGACGCCATCGCGCTCGCGGTCCGCGTCGGCGCGCAGATCCTGGTCGACGAGGCCGTCCTGAAGCGCGGGGCGATCGAGCCGGAGTCATCGACCCCGGAAGGCGGGACGGAGGCGCCCGAGGCGGAGCGCACCGGCGAGCGCGTCGGCGACGAGCAGCTTGCCGTCTTCCGCGACATCATCAACCAGTTGAACCTCGACGACTTTGGTCGGGAGGGCAAGTCGTAGGCGCGAACTCGCGCCGGTCGCCCCCACCCCCTGGCTTGGGTAAGCGCTACCACGCGGCGGCGGGAGAGGGAAGCAGGACGCCCCCACTCCCTCGCTTGGGTGAGGCCTCCCTCGGTGCGGCGGGAGAGGGGGGAGGGACCGCCCCTTCCGTCGTCACGGCTCCGGGCGCGCTGCCGGGCGACGCCGAGCGAACGTCAGACCGTTCGTGGTGTCTGCGCCTGCCTTGACCACCGCGTCGATGACCTTTCCGACGCGCGAGAGGTCGGAGATGGTCACGTAGATCGACGTGGTCGCCACACGCGCGACCACCTTCGGAGGTTCGGCCGTCTTGCCCGGTTTCGCCTGCGAGTATGCGTACGTTGGCGCACGGCCGACTTGGGTCGTCTTGATGGCGCGTTCCCGAATGCTGAGCGACCCGGGGGCTGCGGCGACGGCGGCGCCCTTCACCGCGTTGGCCCGGCCGGCGTCGGACGCGGTCTCGCCCGACGTCCGTAGCCCGAAGGCGAGGTAGGCCACGTCAGGTGTCGTGGTGATCGATCCGGTCCCGAGACGTGGATCGATGGCGGGCTGGCCCCCTCAGTGCTATTCATTGCTTGCTCCTCCGCAGATCACGGTGATCCGTACAACAACATCGGTCTCCGAGGAGCAAGAAACGTGCCGAGAACTCAGGATGCTAGACCGCGGACCGGCACGTTTTTATGCGTTTGTTACGCATGTGTCCGGAAGGCAGACCGACTACCCCCCGATCGCGAACGTCACCCGCACGCGGGCGCGGTACGTCAGCTCCCCCGGCGAGACCGGCGTCTCGGGCGCCATCGCCTGGGCGGTCATCGCCCGTGGCGCGACCGCATCGGCGTACATCGGGCGCACCACGCCACCCGCGTCATCCGATGCCGCGAGGATCCCCGTCACCCGCGTGCCGAGGCCGGTCGCGATCGCGTCCGCCCGTGCCCGGGCGTCGGCCGCCGCTTCGCGCAAGGCCTGTGCGACCACCGCGTCGTCGTCCTTGATCGCGAAGCGCAGGTTGCCGGCGAGGTTGGCACCGGCGCCGACCGCCGCGTCGAGAATCTCGCCTGCCTGCGACACCGTCGCGATCGTCACCTCAACCTGGTTCGTCGCCTCGTAGCCTGAAATGACCGGCGGACGCCCGTCGGCCGGGTTGCGTTGGGAGTAGGTCGGGCGAAGCGACAGGCCGATGGTGCGGATCGCACTCGGCGGGATCCCCGCACGCGTGACCGCTTCGATCAACGCCGCCACCTGCGTCGCGTTCGATGCGCTTGCCTCCCGCGCCGTGCGCGCCGATACCTGTACGCCGACCGTCAGGTAGGCCACGTCAGGCGCGACCATCACGGTGCTTTCGCCAGTCACGGTGAGGCCGGGAGAGGTGGCTGATGCCTGGGCCGAGTACGGTTCGGCCCCTGCGGCGCGGGTGTCGCCGAGCATGAGCGCGCCTGCGAGCAACGGCGTGACGAGGGCGAGCGCGAACGGGACGCGCCTTGGGACGGCGAACCAACCGGGACGTGCCATCACGACCTCCTTGGGGCGGCACTCGCCAGCCCGATCAGATCATGGCAAAACGGCAGGGCCACGCGACACGCGCCGTCCGTTCCGGTCCCTCGGGCAGGGGTCGGGTACCCTTGGGCACTGGCGAGGGGCATCCCCGGCTTGGCGGATTCCGCGCCCGGCGACCCGCCCACGCCCCGAACGACCCGTGACGCGCCCGAGCGCCCTGCGACGTGCCCCCACGTGCGGGCGGTTGCACCCTGGACATGGAACATGACGGTCGATCCGGCGCGACCGGGGAGGCGGTTCGGCCCCTACGAGCTCCTGGAAGCGATCGGGCACGGGGGTAGCGCCGTCGTCTACCACGCCCGGGACCTCCGGGCCGACGCCCTGGTACGCGACGTCGCGATCAAGCTGTTCGCCAACGCGTTCGCGGCCTCCCCGGAGTTCCGGGCCCGCTTCCAGCAGGAGGCGACCCTTGTCCGCCGCTTGAACCATCCGCATGTCCTGGGCCTTTTTGACAGCGGCGAGTCTGGTCCGGACGGTCCCGGCACCGACCCTGTCCCGCCTGGTCGCCGGAGCCTCGCGGGCGGGTATGCGTACCTTGTCACCGAGTACTGCGCGGGCGGCGCCCTGGACGTCACCATGCGCCGTACCCGGTCGACGCGCGAGCGATGCCGCCTTGCCCTTGATGTCGCCACTCAGATCGGCGCGGCCCTGGACGCCGCCCATGACGCCGACGTCCTCCATCGCGACGTCAAGCCATCCAACATCCTCGTCGCGGATGACGGGCGCTTCGTCCTCGGCGATTTCGGCCTCGCCCGCGCCCTGCAGGACGGGCCAACCCAGCAATTGACCCTGACCGGGCACGTCACCGGTACCCCCGCCTACATGGCACCCGAACAGGCCAGCGGCGAGGCGGCCGACCCGCGGACGGACCTGTACAGCCTCGCGGTCGTCCTCTTCGAGATCGTCACCGGCGCCGTTCCGTTCCGGGCCGAAACCGCGATGGCGGTCATGCTTGCGCACGTCCATCAGCCCCCGCCTCGGGCAACTACCCTGGCACCGGGCGTGCCACCGGCTGTTTCCGACGTCCTTGGCCAGGCCCTCTCGAAGGCCCGTGCGCTGCGCTACCCCACGGGAGCGGCCTTGGCCGTCGCGTTGCGACAGGCGCTTGCGTCGTCGGGCCGGGGTATCACGCCCGCCGC
>CAMBEO010000073.1 GCA_945865725.1 Thermoflexus hugenholtzii JAD2
CGCGAGGGCGACCGCCAAGGGGAGGACCCGGTCGAGGAGGAGCGCGAGGTTGTTCGGGCTTGAGGCAAGGGCGCGCGCCCGGTCGACGCCCTCCGCTCCGACGACGCCGATCCCCGTGGCCGCCTGCACGAGGGCGTGAAGTCCCGCGAAGGTCGCGCCGGCCACGAGCGCCCACGCAAGGCGTCGTGCGCCATGCGCGTGACGTGTCGCCGCCCGCGCCACCAGGTACCAGGCGACCGGTTCGGCGACCAGGAGGCGCCACTCGCGCCAGGCCGGGTTCGGGTAGGCGGCGACGACCGCCCCGATCGTCCCGCCAACGAGGACGAGGATTGCCGCCCACACGGCGCCGTCGAGGGCGAGGAGCCGGGGCACGGTGGGTTGCGCGTACGGTCGCGGGAGGCCGGCGCGCATCGCCGCGCGGGTCACGGCGAGGGCCACGGCCGCGAGGGCGGCGACCTCGACGACCGAGAAGCGCCCCGCGGGTGTCGGGATCATGACCGTCGCGAAGGGCAGGATGGCGGCGACGGCAAGGGCGGACCACGACGCCGGGTCGATGCGCCCGAGACGCGAGGCGAGGGAGGCCGGCATCAGCGCCCCCGCCACGGTCGCGACGACATGGATTCCCCGCGCAATCGCCCGGCGAGTCGCCCACCCCCCGGCAAGGACGGTCATCGCCCCTGCCCCCGCGAGGATGGTCTCCGGCGCGGTCGCCCGGTCTCGCGCGACGATGATCGCGTCGATGCCCACGCCGGGTGCCGTCGACCCGGTGCCAGCGTCGCCGCTGACCGTCAGTTCAAGGCGATGCGTCCCGTCGGGCAATCCGGCCGCCACCGGGATGCGAACGCCGTCCCGCGCGACCGGCGCCCCGAAGTCGATCATCGCCTGCCCGAAACGGTTGCGCGCCAGCTGCCCGGCCAGGAGGTACGACCCGTCGACCGTGACGTACGCCACGCCCCGCGTCGGGCCGACCGGCGACTCGAGTTCGATCCGGGTCCCCTCGAACCGCAGGCGCAAGTGGGCGTTGGGCGCGGGGGTCTCGTGCAACGTGTCGCCACTCGCCCGCGTCGAGCGCTGCCACGTCCCGACGTACTCGAGGCCGCCTGCGTCGTCCGGCCAGGTGCCCGGCGCAAGGACCGGCGTGGCGCGGTCGGAGAGGAGGGCGTCATAGGCCGGCCGGGGCGACCAGTCGTCGCGGACGAGGGCAAAGAAGGTGGTCGGGTCATCCGGCGCCGCGCGCGGGTGCCGGAGCAGCCAGACGGCCATCGGGCCCATCCACGGCCACTCGCGGGTCGCGCGCCGGTAGCTCCCGAGCAGGTGGGCCGCCTGCGTCGCCTCGTCGACCTGCCCCCACGGGGACGGGCGCCCTTGCCACCCGGTGGGCTGCGCGTTCCACCCGAACTCGGAGACCCAGAGGGGCTTGGCGCCGTCACCGTGGCGCGCCATCACGTCACGCACCAGGAGGATCCGCGGGAGGTTGGTGTAACCCGCGCCGACGCGCCGGTCGCCCGGGCCGGTCCACAGGCCGTACGCGTTCGCGGCGACGACGTCGAGGAACGGGGCGGCGCCCAGGCGGTACATCCGGTCGAGGTACGCGAGGTCGTCAAGCCCGGCCGACGTCTCGAGGTCCGGTTCGAGCGTCTGCGCGAGGGACGCCGAGACGACGGTCGCGCGGGGGTTGCCCCGGCGGGCACCAGCGAACCCCGCGCGCAGGAGCTCGACGTATGCCCCGGCATCGACGGGCCGACGTCCCCACTCCTCGGCGAGGTTCGGCTCGTTCCAGAGTTGCACGTGCGTGATCTCTTCGCGGTACCGGGAGGTAAATACCGCCACGAAGTCCGAGTAGTCGCGCACGTTGGTGGGTGGATGGGACTTGTAGGTCCCCGCGGGTCTGGCCCAGTCGGGCGGCAACTCGAGCCGCGCGATCACCTGCAAGTTTCGCTCCGCCGCCAGCCGCGCAATCGCGTCCCAGCGCGCCCACGTCGGCCGGTCCGCATCAAAATCCCAGAAGTTGCCCTTGTGCCCGGGTTCGATGTCGGCCCAGCTGACCTGCTGGCGCACCCACCCAAACCCGGCGGCGCGCGCGAGGTCGAGCACGCGGGCCACGGAATCGAGATCCGGTTCGAGCTCGAGCTGGACGTTGACGGCCCGGATGGTCCGGTCGCGCCGCGCCTGCGCTGAGGTCTCGCCGTACGCGACGCCGCGATCAAGGACCTGGCGGGCGAGGGCAAGGCCCCCGGCGGCGAGTGCCAGCGAGACGGCCCACAGGATGATCCCGGCGACAAGCCATCGCCGCTTCCGGCGCGACGCCGGGCGCGATGCGGAGGGACGGGACGTCACCGCCTGCGGGCCGCCGCGCGTACCGCGTGATAGACCGGGCGCGGCGTGAAGTCCGGGTCGACGAGGCGGAAGTAGTACTCCGACTTCGACGGGGGGATGTCACCGACCTGTCGGAAGTACCACGTGCAGAACACGCCGGCCCATGGCCAGTTCTGGCGCGCGTACTCGATGCCCTCGACGGTCCAGTCCGCTTGCTGCCGGTCGGTCACCCGTTGCCAGATCAGTTCCTCGCGCGGCATGTCGCGGGGCGAGGCGTTCCACCCGTACTCGTTGAACCAGACCGCCTTCCCGGCGTCGCCATGGCGTTCCATCACGGCCCGGAGGAGCTCGACCCGGCGGAAGTTGAGGACCTGGCGCGAAGGTGGGTCGGTGGGAGGGCGGTCCATGCCGTAGGCGTTCGCCGAGAGGACGTCGAAGGCATCCTGGGCGCCCGCCTGGTACATCCGGTCGAGGAAGTCGATCTCGTTCAGGTGGATCGGGCCGGTCTCGACGTTCATCGCGAGGGGGGCGGCGAGGACGCACGCCGCCGGGTTTGCGTCCTTGATCCGCCGGTACGCCACGCGGAGGAGCGCGACGAACGCGGCAGGGTCGGGTCGGCCAGTCCATTCCTCGCCCAGGTTCGGCTCGTTCCACACCTGGAAGTGGTCGACCCTCCCCCGGTACCTCAGCGCGAGCTGGAACAGGAAGTCGCCAAAGTCTTTGAGGTCATCGGGCGGTCCATTCGGCCGGGACTTGTCCGACCGTGCCCACGGCGGCGGGCGGTCGACCCGGGCGATCAGGCGCAACCCGCGAGCCTCGGCGAGGCGGACAATGTCGTCGAACTTGTCCCACGTGGACTGCGCGTACTTGAGGTCGTACCACTGGCCCTTGCGCGGCAGCTCGAGCTCCTCCCACGGGAACTGCTGCTTCGCCCATGTGATGCCCGCGGCGCGCACCATCTCGACGGTCTGCTCCCGCTTCCAGGCCTCGACCTCCTTGTGGAGGAAGAGGTTCGTGCCCCACGGATCGACGTCGGTCCAGGGCAGGGTGCGCGCAGGGGCGGACAAGCGGACGGGCGACGGCAGCTCAGGCCCGCACGCGAGGCCAAGCGGCGCGGCGAGCACGGGGGCGACCAGGCGCGCCAAGGCGTCGCGGCGGGGGAACGATGCCCCCACCCTCGTTATGTGCGTACGCGCCCCCTCCACTCCCTGCTGAAAACTCCCACGCTCGCGGGAGAGGGGGGACGGCGTCGGTGCCTCGCGGTCCGGCATGGTTTCGGTCGCCATCGGTCGCGTGCGGCTCCGCTTCGGGACACGTGTGTCCCTTCCAACGCGCGAGTGCCGGCACGGCGCGCCATCACGCCTGGGCGCCCGGGACGGCCGGGCGGCGACGTGGCGTCAGGCGGACGCCGTCGCGACCGGTACGGGCACGAGGGCGATTTCCAGGACGGCTTCCATCCGGTCCACGAACACGATTTCCAGGTCGCGCTGCACCTCTGCGGGGACGTCGACGAGGTCGCGCCGGTTGCGCTCGGGCAGGATGAGGACGCGGACGCCGGCGCGGTGGGCCGCGAGGGCCTTCTCCTTGACCCCGCCGATGGGCAGGACCCGACCTCGCAAGGTGATCTCGCCGGTCATCGCGACATCGCGCCGCGAGGGGCGCCGCGTCGCCGCCGAGACGAGGGCCGTCGCAATCGTGATCCCCGCGCTCGGCCCGTCCTTGGGAATCGACCCTGCAGGCACGTGGATGTGGATGTCGGTCTTGTCGTGGAACGACGGCGGCAGCGCGAGGGCTTGCGCCCGCGACCGGGTGTACGAATGGGCGGCCTGCGCCGACTCGCGCATGACCTCGCCGAGTTGCCCGGTGAGGAGCAACTTGCCTCGCCCCTCCATGAGGGTGACCTCGACGGTCGTGATGTCGCCCCCGGTGGGCGACCAGGAAAGCCCGGTCGCGACGCCAATCTCGTCTGCCTCGCCGGCGGAGGCGTGCGAGAAGCGCCGGGGGCCGAGGTACGCGCGCAGGTCCCTTGCGCCCACGGTGGTGCGGGGGAAGTCGTCGGGCAGGCCTAACACCTCGCCACCAGGCGATAGCGTCGGGGAGGGCACCGTCGTCTCCTCGGACGAGGTGGGAGAGTGGTCCCCACCCCCTATCCCTCCCGCGCCCGGCGGGAGAGGGGTGCCGTCGGACAAGGGCTCGACGCTTTCTTGAGACGGCGGGTCAGGGGCGAGGGTTGGAGGCCCCGGGAGGTCCGCGGGCGCGAGGGCATCGACCACCCGTCGCGCCACCTTGCGGCAGATCGTCGCGAGCTCGCGTTCGACGTTTCGCACGCCGGCTTCGCGCGTGTAGTCCCGGACGAGCCGCTGCAACGCCCCGTCGGTAAATCGCAAGTGGCGGTCGGTCAGGCCGTGCTCCGCACGCTGCCGCCCCACCAGGAAGTTCCGTGCGATGTGGAGCTTCTCCTCCTCGGTGTACCCGGGCAGGTCGATGACCTCCATCCGATCCCGCAAGGGCGACGGCACGGGCTCGAGCTGGTTCGCCGTCGCGATGAAGATCACCTGCGAAAGGTCGTATGGCACCTCGAGGTAGTGGTCGGAGAAGTGCGCGTTCTGTTCCGGGTCGAGGATCTCGAGGAGGGCGCTGGACGGGTCGCCGCGGAAGTCCATGCCCAGCTTGTCGACCTCGTCGAGGACGAAGACCGGGTTGACCGTGCCCGCCTGCCGGAGGCCCTGGATGATCCGGCCAGGCAACGCGCCGACGTAGGTGCGCCGGTGGCCCCGGAGTTCCGCCTCGTCGCGGACCCCCCCGAGGGAGACCCGCACGAACTTGCGGCCGAGGGCAGTCGCGATGCTGCGCCCGAGGCTGGTCTTGCCGACGCCTGGCGGGCCGACGAAGCAGAGGAGGGGCGTCCGCATGCGCGTGCTGAGCTTGCGTACGGCGAGGTACTCGAGGATGCGCTCCTTCACCTTCGGCAGGCCGTAGTGGTGCTCCTCGAGCACTTTCGACGCGGCCGAGATCGAGAGCACGTCCTCGGTCCGCGTCGCCCATGGCAGGGTCAGGAGCCAGTCGAGATAGGTCCTGATGACGCCGACCTCGGGCGAGGCGGACGGCATCGTCTGGAGCCGGTCGATCTCGCGTCGCGCGCGCTCCGCCACGAGGGCGGGCATCTGGGCGCTGGCGAGCTTGGCACGGAGTTCGTCGTAGTCGCGGTTCGCGGAATCGAGGTCGCCAAGCTCCTTCTGGAGGACCTTCAGCTGCTCTCGAAGGAAGAACTCCCGCTTGGTCGTGTCGACCTCGTGCTGCGTCTCCTCGCGGATCTCGCGTTCGAGCTCCAGCAGGCGCAGCTCGCGTTCGAGCATCTGGGAGACGCGCGCAAGCCGTGCGCCCTGGTCAACCGTCTCGAGCGCCTCTTGCCGCTGCGCCAGCTCAAGGTGGAGGGTCGACGCGACGAGGTCGGCGAGGCGCCCGGGATCATCGAGGTTCATCGCCGCCACCACGGCGTCCTCGGGCAGGTCCTTGCTGAGCTTGACGCAGCGCTCAAGCATCTCAACGACCGCCTTGAGCCGGTCCGGCGTGCCTTCGAGCTTCGCCTCCACCTCGGCGAGGACCTCGGCGCGGACGAGCAGGAACGGGTCCTCGTGGATGACCTCGAGGAGGCGCACGCGCCGCTGGCCCTGCGCGAGGACGCTCGACTTCCCGTTCGGCACCTTCAGGACACGACCGAGAATCGCTTCGGTGCCGACCGGGTGGAGGTCCTCGAGCGACACGTCCTCAAGGTCGGGGTCGCGCTGCGCGACGATGCACAGCACCTGTCCGTGGGCAAGTGCGTACTCGATGGCGCGCAGCGATCTCGGTCGCCCGACGGGGAGCGGGGACACCATGTGCGGGAACAGCACGAGGTCGCGAACGGGCAAGACTGCGATCTCGATCGGCGGCGCGGGGCGCGTGCGCCGCGGGCGTGCCGGCGCCCGGCGTGTTGGCACGCCATCTGGCGCTTGCGCCGTGACGACGGTCGCACCCTCAGGGGCGATCGCGGCCGCGTCTGGCGCGGTCGTCGCGGACGGGGCGCGGCGCCTCGCCGGACGCACTTTGGGGGCTGGGGGATCAGTCGTATCGCTCATGGCCAGGCACCGTCCGAAGGAGGCGCCACGCCTCCTCGGACAAGCCTACAGGGTACGTCCGGCACGGCACCCGGCGTCCACGTGCCTCCCTCGCGCCCGCGTCCTTCTTCCCCTTCCCGCGCCGGGAAGGGGGCTGGGGGGTTAGGCCGGACACCCGGCCTATAGACGGGCAGTCGCGACGGCGAGCAGATCGCGCGGGTAATCGACGAGGATTGCCGCGTGCATGGCGGTCGGCACGCCGGCGCCCCGAAGGACGATCTCCTGCAGTCGCGGCGTAAGCAGGTCCTCCGGCGCGTGCCCGTCACTGTTCACGAGGAGGCGGGCACCGGCGTCAAGGGCGACGCGAGCGACGTGGCCGTTGGCGTATGCGTGGCCCTTGCGGGCGGACAGCTCCACGTGGCAGCCACGCGCCGCCGCGCGGGCCGCGTCGGCAGGATCGATGATGCCGGGATGCGCGAGGATGTCGACCTCCTCGCAGTCGATCGCCGCGGCATTGGTCCCGGGTTCGACTGGTTCAGTCACCGTCTCGCCGTGGACGACGATGATCGCGGCCCCGGCGGCGCGGGCACGACGGGCGAGGCCCGCGATGGATGCCGGTGGCACGTGGGTCAACTCGACCCCCGGCAGGGCGATGATCGGCCAGTGAGCCCGCGCGAGCTCACACTCGCGGCGGAGCGCATCGAGAACCTCCTCGAGGTTTCCCGGACCGGCGTGGTCGGTCACGGCGATCGCGGCGTATCCCGCGACGAGGGCGCGACGAATGAGCTCCGAAGGGAGCAGCACGCCGTCCGAGAAGAAACTATGCGTGTGGAAATCCGCGATCACTGCCGCCCTCCGGTCGCCCCGATGGTAGCCCGCGCGCCACGGCGCTCCCAGCCCCAGTACCGGCCAATCTGCTCGCGGCAAGCGTCCAACGCTTCGCGGGAGAGGGAACGCGGGGATGATCGCAAGCGCCCCAGGCGGGACGTAGAGAGGCGAGTGACGGGCGCCATCCGCGCGGGGTGGCGTATCCTCACGACCCGGGGGAGAGATTCCTGTGGAAAACCCCATGCTTTCGTCCATCTTGCCGTTCCTTCTGGTCACGGTCCTGCTCGCCGTCGCGTGGTACGTCACCGCCACCTTTCGGCAGCAGCGCGAGCGCCAGGACCGCGTGATCGAGGAGCGCGATGCCGCGGATGAGCGCGCGAACGCGGCGCGCTCGGCGATCGCGGATGCCGAACGAATCATCGAAGAGGCGCGCACGCGTGCCAAGGAAGTCGTCCTCGAGGCAAAGGAGGACGCGGTCCGCGTCAAATCCGATGCCGAGGCCGACGCGCGCGGGCGGATCGCCGAGGCGCAGCGGCGCGAACAGCGGATCGCGACCCGCGAGGAGGCCTTGGAGCGACGCGTCGAGGGTGTCGAGCGTCGCGAGCGCACGCAGGGGCAACGCGATCAGGAGGCTGACGCGCGCCTCGCCGACGCCGAGTCTCTGAGGGTTTCCCATTCGCGCGAACTCGAGCGGATTTGCGGCCTCACGGCCGAGGCCGCGCACGTCGAGCTTGTCTCGACGATCGAGGCGTCCGCGCGCGAAGAGGCGGCTCGACGCATCCGCGAGATCGAACAGCACACGAAGGAGGAAGGCGCCCGGCGTGCGCGCTGGATCGTCGCGCAAGCGATCCAACGGTGCGCCGCCGACGCCTCGGTCGAGTTGACACAGACGAGCGTGTCGATCCCGAGCGAGGAGATGAAGGGGCGCATCATCGGCAAGGAGGGCCGCAACATCCGCGCCCTCGAGGCCGCGACCGGCGTGGACCTGATCATCGACGAGTCGCCCGAGACCGTCACGCTTTCGTCATTCGACCCGCTCCGCCGGGAAATCGCGCGCGTCTCCCTCTTGAAACTCATGGCTGACGGGCGGATCAATCCCGCGCGCATCGAGGAACTGGTGCAGCGGTCGACCGCCGAGGTCGAGGCGCAACTACGCGAGGACGGCGAGCGCGCCGCGTACGAGGCCGGCGTCCCCGGGCTGAACCCGGAGCTGTTCAAGATCCTCGGTCGCCTCAAGTTCCGGTCGTCATACGGCCAGAACCAGTTGCAGCATTCGCTCGAGGTCAGCCTCCTTGCGGGCACCATGGCCGCGGAGGTTGGTGCGGACATCGCCACCTGCCGACGTGCGGGCCTCCTGCACGACATCGGCAAGGCCCTCGCGCAATCCGAGGAGGCGGCGCACGCCGCCGCGGGCGCGGAATTCGCCCGCAAGGTCGGGGTGCCGGCGCGCGTCGTCCACGCGATCGCCGCCCACCACTTCGAAGTGGACCCGCAGACGGTAGAGGCGTTCCTCGTCGCCGCCGCCGACGCGATCTCCGCTTCGCGCCCGGGCGCGCGTCGCGAGACGGCCGAGAACTACGTGCGCCGACTCGAGGAACTCGAGCGGGTGGCCATCGGCTTCCCGGGTGTCGAACGTGCGTACGCCCTGCAAGCCGGGCGAGAGGTCCGCATCCTCGTGCGGCCGGACGAGATCGACGACGACCAGGCCCTCGTCCTCAGCCGCGACATCGTCAAGCGCATCGGCGACACGCTCGAGTTCCCCGGCCTGATCCGCGTCACGGTGATCCGCGAAACCCGCGTCGTTGACTACGCGCGATGACGGTTGGCGACCGTCACATTGACCTGCACCTCCACTCGACGGCCTCGGACGGGACGTTGTCGCCGACGGAACTCGTCGCCCGGGCGGTCGCGCTCGGCCTGTCGGCTATCGCGCTGACGGACCACGACTCGATCGGAGGCCTCGCCGCCGCCGCCGTCGCGTGCCGGGCGGCGGGTATCGAGCTAGTGACGGGCGTTGAATTGTCCGCTGACGTGCCCAAGGGCACGTGCCATGTCCTCGGCTAC
>CAMBEO010000074.1 GCA_945865725.1 Thermoflexus hugenholtzii JAD2
CCGCTGCTCGGCGATCACCGCCTGCTGCTCGGCGATTGTCGCCCGAAGCTCAACAACCAGTGCCTGCAAGGTGGCGACCACGGATGGCATCACTCACCATAACGTGCAACGAAACCGACCCGGCACCCTACCCCCGTGAACGGTTACCCACGATCGTCCCGACGCCCAGCGCGACCGTCGGCAACGCGGACCAGCCGACCGCCGCGCCGGAGTTCAGCGCCAGCATCAAGCCACCGGTCGCGGCGATGAACAGGGCGGCACCGAAAGGGTCGAATCGCTGGCCGGGCCGGACAGGCGACCGGCGAAGCAGCCGCCACCCGGCCGGGGTCGCGATGGCGCTGACGGCAACGATCAGGAGGAAGGCCGACCGCCAACCCCAGTGTTCGGTAATCAGGCCGCCGAAGACCGGCCCCATCAAGGCACCCGCCGAGACGAATGACCCGATCAGCCCCAGGGCGCGACCTCGCTCGCGTGCGGGGAAGACCTGCGTGACGAGTGCCCCGCTGTTCGCCTGCACGAAGGCGCCCCCAACGCCTTGCAGCACTCGTGCGACGACCAGCCAACTCAGTGACGGCGCGACGGCACACGCGCCGGCGCCGACGGCGAAAACGACGAACCCGCCGAGAAAGACCTCCTTGCGCCCAAACATGTCCGCGAGGCGGCCCGCCGGGAGTAGCAACCCGGTGATGCAAAGGACATAGGCAAGGACGACCCACTGCGCGACGACTAGGGAGGCGTCGAACTCGCGCGTCAGGACCGGGAGCGCGACATTCACGATCCCGTTCGACAGCGTGCTCATGAAGATGCCTGCGCCAGCGACGACGAGGACCATCCACTTGTAGGCATCGGGAGCGTCGCCCGAAGTGGGGACGCCAGCGCTTGCCTGACCGTTGGTCACGGCAGTTCGGGGGTCGATCCGGGTCGCGGCCATCGTGATCCTCTCCCGACCGATCGCGCGCGTCCAGACGGGCCGTATCAAGGCTACCGTGGGCTTCACGGGGAGAAAGCAGTCTGAACCTGTCAGTCGATGGATCTGGTCGAGGCGAATCGCGCGAGGCGGACGCAATCGTAGGGTGGGCGGATCATCCGTTTCGTGTCGGATAGGGCGACAGGCCGGCGGGACGCCAGCGCTCCCAGCGAGTACGTTCGGACGCCGGCGCAGCCAATACGAAGCGCGAGCAGTCGGCGCGCAGCCGGCATTGCGTCGCGGCTATCCTGCGAGCCATGCCTGAAATGCCATCGACCCTCGCCATCCGCGGCGGCACCGTTATCGACCCGGCCAGTGGCCTTCATGGTCCGACCGATGTCCTCATCGTCGACGGCAAGGTCGCGGCGGTCGGGGAAGGCATCGTCGTGCCCGCGGGCGCGACGGTCATCGACGCGTCCGGGTGCCTCGTCACTCCCGGACTGATCGACCTACACGCCCACGTCTACGCCTCGGTGACGCCCCTGTCGATCGACCCTGACCCGCTGGCGGCGCGCAGCGGCACATCCACGCAGGTTGATGCCGGCAGCGCCGGGGCGGCGACGTTCGACGGCTTCCGGCGGTTCATCGTCGAACCGTCGCGCAGTCGCGTCCTCGCATTCCTGAACATCTCGATCATCGGCCTGGCGGCGATGCCGGAGTGCGGCTACGCGCGCTTCGTCGATGCGAACGAAACGCTTCGCGTGGTAGAGGCGAATCGCGACGTCATTGTCGGCGTGAAGGTGCGCGCAAGCCGGAACGCGCTTGGCGAGGACAACACGGCCGAACCGGTGCGCCACGCGGTCGCGGTGGGGCGGGCGGCTGGCCTCCCGGTGATGATGCACCTCGGCGACCCGCCTCCAACCTTCGAGGACGGCCTCGCGCAACTCCGCGGGGGCGACATCGTGACCCATGCGTGGAAGGGCCAGCCAATAACGCGCCTGGTCGAACGCGACGGCCGTGTCAAGGCGGAAGTACGTGCCGCGCGGGACCGGGGCGTGTTGTTCGACATCGGGCATGGGTCCGGCAGCTTCAATTGGGGCGTCGCCCGGCAGCTGGCCGACCACGGCTTCTGGCCGGACACGATCTCCACGGACGTGCACACCTCGTCGATCAAGGCACCGGTCTCGATCGACATGCCCGCGACGATGACCCGCCTCTGGCACCTCGGGATGCCGTTAGGTGACGTGGTCGCCGCCGCGACGTCGCGCGCCGCGACCGCGATCGGGTGGGGTGACCGGATCGGCAGCCTGGCGCCGGGCCACTGTGGCGACGTCGCAATCCTGCGGATCGACGAGACGCCGATCGTCCTGACTGACTCGTACGGTGCGGCCGAGACCGTCACCCGCCGCCTTGTCGCAGTCTCCACGATCGTCGGCGGCCGGGTCCTCGCGCGGGCATGACCCCGCGCCGCCCTTGGGGGTGGGCCGCGAGTATGATCGGCCGCCCGCCGGCGTGGACCGGCGCGAGAGGGGATGCAGGATGTCCGACGGGCGACACGACGGCAGCGTGACCTACCACCGCCTCGGGGTGACGCCGGTCATCAATGGCATCGGCACGGTCACCAAACTTGGCGGGTCGCTGATGCCCGCGCCGGTCATCGACGCGATGCGCGACGCCGCGGGCGCGTACGTCCCCCTGGACGAGTTGCAGAGGGCGGTCGGCCGGCGCGTCGCCGAATTGACGCGCAACGATGCCGCCTACGTCTGTTCCGGCGCGGCGGCCGGCCTCGTCCTCGCGACCGCCGCGTGCGTCAGCGGCGACGACCCGGAGGTCATGGCGTCGTTCCCTCGACCGCAACGCATCGCTGGTGCCCCGTCGCGCGTCGTCATCCACCGGTGCCAGCGCATTGGCTACGACTTCGCGGTCCGGTCGACCGGCGTCGACCTCGTCGAGATCGGCCCGCCGCGCGAGGCCGCGGCGCGCGGGGAGGTCACGACGGTCGAGGATCTCGAGTTCGTCCTGAATGATGCGTGCGCCGCCGTCCTGTACATCGCAGGCGCCCCGCACGCGCCTGGCGCGCTTCCCCTCCCGGTCGTCATCGAACGCGCCCACGCCCACGGCATCCCGGTCATCGTCGATGCCGCCGCGCAGATCCCGGCCGTCGAGAACCTCTGGCATTTCAGCGGTCACGGTGGCCCCGCCCTCTGGGCGCAAGCCATGCATGCGGCCGGCATTGCCCCGGAGCCATCGCCGACCGTCGCCGGCCTCGGCGCCGACCTCGCGATCTTCTCCGGCGGCAAGGGCTTGTGCGGACCGCAATCGGCCGGACTCCTCCTCGGGCGCCAGGACCTGATCGACAGCGTCGCGCGACAGGGCAACCCGAACGCCCTGATCGGGCGCCCGATGAAAGTCGGCAAAGAGGAGTTGTGCGGCATGGTGGCCGCTCTCGAGTGGTACCTCGGCCTTGACCTCGCCGATGTCGTCCGGCGATACGAGGCGGACGTCCAGACCGTCATCGCGGCGGTTGAGGGCCTAGAGGGCGTCTCGGGATCCCGCGCGTGGCCGAACGAGGCGGGGCAGCCGCTGCCCCGCGCCGCGGTCAACCTTGGGGAGGGCGCGCGCCTCGGACGGGACGAGCTGCAGGCGCGGTTGCGGTCCGGACACCCGCGGATCGAACTGTCGGACGCCGGGACCAACGGCGTCTACGTCAACCCGCAAAACCTCTCGCCGGGCGATGCCGTCCGGATCGGTGACGCCTTGCGCCGGCACCTCGCGTAGCTCGAACTTTGGGTGCCCGTCGCCCCGGGCACCAGACAACTGCGCGTGCGCGTGTCGTGCGCCGCGCGGAAGGGATCCCGATGGTCGATCGACCAGTCCCCGCCGACACGTCCTCCGATGGCCCGCGCGCCCTTGCGCACGACGAGTGGCCGCTCCTCGACCATCTGGTCTCGACCGTCTTCCGGCCGCAGATGTTCCATGATTACCCGCAACTCTTCGCGCCAGAGAACCGGTCGAACCTGCGCGTCGTCCGTGACGGCGACCGGTTGGCGACCCACGTCGGGATCACCGTGAGACCGGCAACGCTCCTCGGGTGCGCGGTGACCGTCGCTTGCATGGGGGCCGTCGCCACGGCGCGTGAGGCGCGCGGGCGCGGCTACGGGTCGGCATGCGTGCAGGACGCCTTCGACCACGCGGCGTCGCAGGGCGCGCACCTCATGTACATCAGTGGTGGGCGCGACCTCTACGTGCGCGTCGGGTGCCGGGAGGTCGGGCACGACCGCACCTACGAGGTGGTCGCTCCCTCCGGTGCCCTCGACCGCCTGCGTCGCGACGGCCTGCGCGTCGTCCTGGCGGGACCCGACGACCTCCCCGCACTGGCCGCAATCCACGAACGCGAGGCGGTGCGATTCATCCGGCCCCGCGAGGACTGGACGCGTGCGATGGCCTGCGGGATCGTGATGAACACGCCCTCGGACTTCTGGGCCGTCGATGACGGGCACGGTGCGATCGCGTACGTGGTCGTCCACCGTCCTGACCGCGTGCGCAACCGGCGGCCCGGGGATCCCAGCCTCCTGCGGGTGGTCGAGTGCGCCGGTGATCGGGACGCGGTCGCGGCGGCCGTCACGCATCTCGCGAACCATTACGGCGTGGCGGCCGTCGAGGTTCACGTCGTCGCGTCGGACGTTGCCCTAGCCCGCCGCCTCGATGGCGCCGGTGTGGCGTGGCGGACCGAGGTGACTTCCGGAACGGTACGGGTGATCGACTTCCCCGGTCTCATGGACAGCGCCCGGCCCCTGCTTGCCGCGCGCCTGGGGGACGACTTCGCCGCCGGCCTCCGCTTCGAGGCGGACGAGCGTCCGGGAAGTGCCCGGGGCGGCTTCACCGTGCGACACGGCGCCGCGACGATCAGGATCGCTTCGCACGCCGACCTCGGCCCGTGGCTGTTTGGCGCGCCGAACAACGCCTTTCCGGCGGTGGAGGGTGATGGCACCCTCGCCGCGACGCTTGCCGGTGCCCTGCCGCTGCCGACCCTCTGGTACGGCCTGAACTACGTCTGACGACCCGGCGCAGCTGCGGCGGACGATTTCCGGGAGTGCCAGTGATGATCGATGAAGGACTGGTCGCGCCCGCGCCACCGGCTGCGCGCGAGGTGCACGAGCGGTGGTCGCGAACGCGGGGATCCGGTGCCCTCGTGGTGGGGATATGCGGTGGCACGTCCTCGGGCAAGACGACGTTTGCGCGTGCGCTTGTCGAGCGCCTCACCGCGATGGATCCGGGCATCGCCCCCGTACTCCTGCGCCAGGACGAGTACTTCCAGGACTACCTGCACTTGCCCGAGGACGGGCGCGCCGCGGCGCGAACGGCAAACCGGCCCGACGCGATCGCCTGGCCGTCCTTGCGCGACGCCTTGGGCTGCCTGCGCGCGGGTCAGGCGGTAGCGTTCCCCGGCCGAGGGACGGGACTCGCGCAGAGGCAGCCCGAGGTACGGACCATCGGGCCGACGCCCCTGGTCATCGTGGAGGGGCACGTCCTGTACGTCGACGCGCCGGTGCAGGCGATGATCGACCTCAAGGCGTTCCTCGAGTGCGACGTCGAGGAACGGGTCGTGCGCAGGATCCGGCGGGACACGACGACCTCCGGGCGGACGATCGAGCAGTCGTTGGAGTGGTACGTCCGCGACGTGCAGCCGAACAACCAGCACTACGTCGAGTGGCAGCGCCGCCAGGCCGACCTCGTGATCCCGCACGACCGGCCCAACCCGGTGGCCACCGACATGCTTGCCGACGCGATCCTGGCGCGCTTGGCCCGTCCGTAGCCGTCCCTGAGCGCCACCCGCCAGTGTGGGTACGAAGTGCGCGGCCGTTCTCCCCTCTCCCGCGTCGCGGGGAAGGGGCAGGGGGCGTTCGTCCCTCCCTTGTCCGGCGAAGCGACGGGCGGTTGCGGTAGGAGGGAGGGGTCCTCGAGCGGCGTTCCCGGTCCCGGGCGGAGACGGCCGTCCGCCTACGCGACGCCAGCGCACTCCCGGAAGAGATCGTCCGCCGTCACCTGCCCGTCGCGGTCGCCGGCGAGGACCCGCGCCTCGAGCGCGCGGCGCACCACCTCCGAGATGGACGCGCCGCTCATGCCGGTCGTCGCCTCGACGAGTGCCTCCCACGACTTCCGTCCGGGTGCCGCGAACACCTCGCGCCCCGCAGCGCGGGACGCCTCCTCAAGGTGGAGGCGCAGGATCTGGTCGCGCCCCTCGCGGTCCGGCAACGGCACCTCGATCAGGCGATCGAACCGCCCCGGGCGGGTCAGCGCCGGGTCGATCGTGTCCGGCCGGTTCGTCGCGCCGACGACGACCACGTCATGCACGTCCTCAAGCCCGTCGAGGTTCACCAGCAGCGTGCTCACGATGCGGTGCGTCGCCTCGTGCGAGTCCTCGCGTGCGGGCGCGACGGCATCAAGCTCGTCAAAGAAGATCACCGTTGGCGGGTTGGCGCGCGCCTCGTCGAAGACGGCTTGCAGGCGCTTCTCCGCCTCGCCGTACCACTTGGAGGTGACATCGGTGCTACGCACGTGCACGAACCGGGCGCCGACGCCAAGTGCAAGGCAGCGGGCGAGCAACGTCTTGCCGGTGCCGGGCGGCCCATGCAAGAGGACGCCACGCGGTGGGCGCACGCCCCATCGGCGGTACGCATCCGGGTCGCGAACGGCGACGAGGACGCCCTTCAACTCGCGCTTGACTTGCGCAAGGCCCCCGACGGCGGCGAATGGATCTGATGCGTCGGTGGTCGACTGCCGGACGGGGGCGAGGCGTGCGGTATCGACGGGGCGCGCGATGCCGCCGTCGCCGGGCATCCGGCCGGGTCCGGAAAATGGCGACAGGCCACTCGCGATTGCCCGGGCGGCGCGTCCGATCGCCTTCGCGGCGCCCGCCGGGCCATCGATGCCGATCGCGGTCGATCCGAAGGCGTAGGTGCGTCGGATAGGCGCGACGCCGGCGCGCGCGTAGAGGGCGGCGACCGTCGCCGCAACTGCGTCAGTGAAGGCGACGATCGCGGCGTCGAGTTCCTCCGCGAAACGCCACCCGAGGGGAGGCACGCGCGTGCCGGCGACCGGCACGGCAAGCGGCCAGTTCCCGCAGGCGACGACGACGTGGTTCATCACCGTGGCGTGGGTGATCGCGATCGCCCGGGCGTGGTGGTCGCGCACGACGATCCCGTCAGAGTGGCGCGTCACGCTCCACGTGCCGTCCGGGCCCATGGTCGTCGGCGGCTCCATCAAGCCAGCCAGCGCCCCGCGACCGATCGCCGCGAGGGCGATCGCCGCCGCCGACCCGCCGGGGCTAATCATCGCCATCAAGCCGATCGACCCTATTCGCCCCCCTCGGGGTGCTTCGCTGCGTCCAAGGAGGGCGACGAGGCCAAGTGGCGGGGCGAGGGCGAACTGTCCGAACGAACCGGTACCCATGCCGATGCGCAAGCGCTCGCGCAGTTCAGGCGTAGGCGCGAAGTGGAGGGGGTTGCCGGGGAGGCTCAACGGGGGCGCCCCATGCGTGACCGGAGTGACCTAGGCATCGATCGTCAGTCCGTCGTACGAAGGGACGATTCCCATCGGTGCCAGGTGGGCGACCAGTTCCTCGTGCGGTGGGGTGCCGTTGTGGCTGAAGTGGTGCGCCATGCGACGGGCGCCGGGGCGAAGGAGGCCCCGCCGTTCAAGCTCCTCGTGTTGGCGCGCGACCTGGTCGAGGTTCATGTGCGCCGTGCCCGGGTTTCCGAGGCCAAGGGTCCCGTCGATGATCGCCGTGTCGTAGCGCCAACCAGCGGCACCAAGACCTTCGAGGACTGCCCAGGCCCCGGCGCTGAAGGGGCCGGTATCCGTCGCGTAAAGGATGGCCGGGGCGTCGCCTCCCGTGCGCCCCTCGGCCTCCGGCCCGAGGACCTGCCGGATCGCAAAGAACGATGCCTCGTCGTCGGGACCGGCATGGGACGCGGGCACGACGATGACCTCGTAGTGACGCGAGGGGCCGGTAGCCGGAATGCCGCTGGCGGACAGGGAGCGTTCGGGCCGGGCGCGGGGGTCGACGGCATGCGGACCGCCGGTCCGGACCTCGAGGCGTTCGCCGTGCGTCGCGACGTGCAGGCGCATCCGCGTCGCGTCAGCGTTCAGGGGCACGCCATTGCGGTCGTGCAGGCGTCGCAGGGACGGCGCGGTGCCAACGACCAAGGCCTCCGGCAGCGGGGGCACGGCGAAGCCCGGGGCGCGCCAGTACAGGGCCGTCGGGTCGACGTGGTCGTCGTGCAAGTGAGTGATCAGGACGCCTTGCACGTTCGCGAGGTCGAGCCCAAGGCGGATCGATGCCGCGACCAGGTCGGGACCGGGATCGACCAGGAGGTCATCGTTCACCAGGACGGACGACCTGAACCGCAGGTTTGGTCCGCCCCGGGCCCGGGCGACCACGCACCGCTCGCACCGGCACCAGATGGCGGGATACCCCTCGGCGGCGGCGGTCCCGAGGAACGTCAACTGCATGCGATTACCCACACGCGAGAGATGGTACGGCCCCTTGCGCCGAGCCCCTTTCGTAACCGTTCACGGGGTCATGGCGGGGTAAGGGTGCCGGGTGGGTTCCGGTGCACGTTCTGTTGAGTGATGCCATCCGTGGTCGCCACCTTGCAGGCACTGGTTGTTGAGCTCCGGGCGACAATCGCCGAGCA
>CAMBEO010000075.1 GCA_945865725.1 Thermoflexus hugenholtzii JAD2
GAGGGTGCTCGTATCCGTCTCGATCGTCCCGGAGGCGACAACACGGTCGGCCGTGGAGGTGACGGCGGCGCGCGCGACGCCGGGGACGTTGACGTACCCCGCGCGCGCGGCCCACCACGTCGTGCCCCCGCCCACGACCAGCAGGGCGACGATCGCTCGGACGGCAGGGGGCGGGCCACTCATCTCGACACGCCCCTTCTCGGAACTCTCGTCCGGATCCCATCTCACTATAGTGAGGGCGCGCGCGGCGTCAATCCCTCGCAGATCGTGCATCGAACCGGGCGAGCGAGGGGCGCACGATCGGGACGGACCCCCACCATCTGCCGCAACAAGCACCCCCCAGCGCCAGCGCGGGAGAGGGAAGCACCGTCCCCAGCCCCAATACGACCCCCACCCTCAGTCCCTCCCCCGCTGCGGCGGGAGAGGGAAGCACCGCCCCCAGGCCCTGATCACGCGGCTCGCCAGATCGGACGCGGCCGCGAAGCACCTCGATTGCGGCCGCTGACCGCTGCCGCGTTGCCGCGGGATTCGCTGCCGCCATGGTGACCACCCCTGCTACACGAGTGCTGGCGGGCGCCGCGCGGGTGCCGCAGCGTGTTCGCCGCGACTGCCGTGAACTGGGACGCGATCACGGCGCGGCCGAAACACCATGGGACACGTGGGACACCCGGGGGTCGCGCGGCGAGCTGCCATTCGCCAGACCCCCGGGATGTGTTGGCCGACGCATTGTGGGTCCCCGGGCGCGAACGAGCCGAAGGCGTGGCGCAAGCCGGTCGAACGGTCTTGGGAGGGAGCCTGCCGCGATGGCGTTACGGATCAACTACAACCTTGGGGCTTCGGTGGCAATCCGAAGCCTGGCCACCACCCAGGCGAACTACTCGCGCGAGGCCGAGCACCTCGCGACCGGTCGTCGCATCAACCGCGCGGCCGACGATGGCGCCGGGATGGCCGTCTCCGAACGCTTGCAGAACCAGGTGCGGGGCCTGACGATGGCACGCCGGAACGCGCAGGACGGCATCAGCATGGTGCGCACTGCCGAAGGGGCGATGGCTGAGGCGCACGGCCTCCTGGCACGCATGCGCGAACTGGCGGTCCAAGCGGCGTCGGACACGATCAACAACACCGACCGCCTAAACATCAAGACCGAGTTCGACTCGCTTTCGACCGAGATCGACCGCATCGCGAACTCGACGCAGTTCAATGGCGTCGCGATCCTGACCGGTGGCAGCACCGCCGTCACGATCCAGATTGGCGCCAACACGAACGACCCGGCGGTGAACGACAACATCTTCGTCCTGAACGTCACCCCCTCCGGCAGCTTTCACCTCAGCTCGCTGTCGCCGTCCATGAACACGACGGGCATCACGTCGCAATCGCTGGCGAACACCGCGATCACGTCGCTGGACTTCGCGATCAACGCGGTCAGCACGGCGCGCACGAGCGTCGGGACGATGGAGACACGCCTGGAAAGCGTGACGAGATCGCTGTCGATCGCGATCGAGAACTCCGCGGCGGCGAACAGCCGGATCGCCGACACGGACATCGCCCAGAGCATGAGCGAGATGGTGCGGAACCAGATCCTGCAACAGGCGGGCATTTCGGTCCTGGCACAAGCCAACCAGGCGCCGGCGATGGTCTTGGAGTTACTCAGGTAGCTTGGTGAACGCTGCCGGTACAACCCCCACCACCGTTACCCCCTCCATCTGCCGCAAGCGCCCCGCGCTGCGGCGGGAGAGGGAAGCACCACCCCCTGCCCCAATACGACCCCCACCATCGTTATCCGCGTACGCGATCCCTCCCCCGCGGCGGCGGGAGAGGGAAGCACCACCCCCTGCTGAAAACTCCCACGCCGGCGGGAGAGGGGGGAACGGGGAACGGCGGGTCACGCATCAGCGGGGCGCTAGAGGAGGCCCCTCCGGATCGCGACGGCGACCGCCTGTTCGGTGGACCGCGCACCGAGCTTGGCCTCGATCACGCGCAGCATGTGCTGGACCGTACCGGCGCTCACCCCACGGCGCTGGGCCACCTCCTTCCGCGTAAAACCATTCGCGATTCCGTCCATGATCGCCTTCTCTTCCTTGGTAAGCGACACGGTCGGGATTGCCCTTGCGTCGAAGCCTCCCATGGCCACGCCCTCCCCCGAAGGCGACGCCACCACTCCCGCGGACAGCACCAGCGACCCCGCGGTCGCCGGGCACCCGGGATGGGCGCCGCTGCGTTCCGATGCTAGCATTGCACGTGGAACGAGATGATGCGCCGCCCGACCCAACCGGATGGCCCGACGCGACACCAACCGCATCCCCGGATCGTCCCAGAACTGGTCGCACGATGCTTTTCATCGGGGTCACGACCAGTGCCTCGGCCGCGCGACGCCTCTTCCCGTCGTGGCGCGACGCCCTCGGCCTGCCCCCGGACCGGCGACTGGAGGGTGTTGACCTCCCGCTTGGCTCGCCACCCGAGGCGTTCCGGTCGGTCGTGCGACGGCTACGCGACGACCCTGACGTTGCGGGCGCCCTCGTAACCTCGCACAAGCTGGCAATCCACGCCGCAGCCTCGGACCTCCTCGACGCGACCGACGACCTTGCGACCCTGTGCGGGGAGGTCGGATGCCTGTCGCGCGCAACCGGTCGCCTCGTGGGGCACGCCCTCGACCCGCTGACCGCGATGGCAGCGTTCGACCGACTCGTGCCGGACACGCACTGGGCGCGCCATCCCCGGGCGCGCGTCCTCTGCCTCGGCGCCGGGGGTGCAGGGGTTGCGATCGGCACCGGCCTCGCGCGGCGCGACCCGGGTCGCCCGGGACCGAGCGGCCTCACGGTCGCCGATCGCGACCCGGCGCGGGTCGACCACGCCATGGCGACGCACCTGCGCGCCGGCGGTCGCGCGGACTGGGTGACCGGCGTGGAGACCAGTGGGGATGCGGCGCTCGCAAGTGGCCTGGTCAGCGCCCTACCCGCAGGATCGGTGGTCATCAACGCGACGGGGATGGGCAAGGACCTGCCGGGATCGCCGATCCGTGATGACGCGCGCTTCCCTGAGGCCGGCGTCGCGTGGGACCTGAACTACCGTGGGGAACGACGCTTCCTCGGACAAGCCGGGGCGCAGGCCGCCGCGCGCGGTCTCCTCGTGGCTGACGGGTGGGACTACTTCGCGATCAGCTGGGCACTGCACGTCGTGCGGGTCTTCGGCGCGGACGAGACGCCTTCCAGCCTGTCCCGCGCCATCGCGGTGACGACGCGCGACTGACGGCGGCCCGTATTACTTCGCCGGTACCGTCGGTGCGACCGGCACGGTGAACCAGAACGTCGATCCCTGGCCCAGATCGCTTTCGACCCCGATCGCGCCGCCATGCAAGTCGACGATCTGGCGACAGATGGCGAGGCCAAGGCCCGTGCCACGGATGCCTCGACCGATGGCCTCGGCCGTCCGGGCGAACCGTTCGAAGATGCGGGCCTGCCCGCCCGCCGCGATCCCGATGCCGTGGTCGGCAACGGAGACCCGAACGAACCGGGCATCGGGCGTCGTATCGGCACGCACGTCGACCGGTCCACCGTCGGGCGAGTACTTGACCGCGTTGGCGAGGAAGTTCCGCACGACCTGTGCCACGCGATCGGCGTCGGCGCGCACGAGCGGAAGGCCGTCCTTGACCGACGTCGAGAACTCGTGGTTGTCCGCCGCCTCGTCGACCTCCCACCGCTCGACCTCATCCTGGAGGATCGTGCGCAAGTCGATGGTGGCCGGACGGAACGCCGTCGCACGGGCCTCGAGGCGCTCGAGGTCGAGGAAGTTCTCCATCATCCGCGTCAGCCGCTGCACGTCGCGCATGATGTCGCCGGCAAAACCGCGGACCTCGGCAGGATCGAGGTCCTCGTCGCGGATCAACTCGGCATACCCGAGGATCGTGGTGAGCGGCGTCCGGAACTCGTGGGAGACGTCGGAAACGATCTCGGTCTTGCGCCGGCTCACGTCCTCGAGACGGGCGTTCGCCTCCTCGAGGCGGTCCTTCGCCATGCGGATGGTGGCGCGGTCGCGACGCAACTCGATCAGCGCCATCGCCTGCCGGGCAATCGCGCGCAACGCCTCCGCATGGTCATCGGACAGGTCGGGCCGAGGCGCGTCGTCCAACACGCAGACGGTACCGATCGCATGGCCATCTTCCGTCACGATCGGCGCGCCGGCGTAGAAGCGCATGTGCGGCGCGCCAGCGACGATCGGGTGCCGCTCGAACCGGGCGTCGGCCGTGAGATCCGGGATGGCCAGGACCTGGCCGGGATCAACAATGGCATGCGTACAAAGCGACAGTTCGCGTGGCACGTCCCGGCGGGCAAAACCGTAGGCGGCCTTCATGAACTGCCGGTCGCGTGCCACGAGGTTCACCATCGCGACCGGAGAACCGCACAGCGCGGCGGCGATCCTGGCGAGGTCGTTGAACGCCGCGTCCTCGGGCGTGTCGAGGATGCCGTATTCGAGAAGGGCCGCGACGCGGACGTCCTCGCCCGGGGCGACCGGGTACGTGCGCGCCAAGGGGGCCGGCGCTTGTACAGACGCCGTTGCCACGTCCGGCACGCCAACGGAGAGGCCCGCCAAGGTTGTCGGGTCAGGAACGTCGTTGCCGTCGTGCATGGTCGTCGCGGGCGTCGCCCGCCGGGGACCGGTGGCGGGATCGTTGCGTTCGCGCGGTCGCTAGCGTACGACATCGATCTGGCGCCCGCATGCGCGCCGCACGGGGGTACCCTTGGCTCATCACGGCGCGGGGGTCATGGGGGGGCGGAGGGGGCCGCGACCGGACGCAGCAACGTGGACTCGACATGACAACGGGTGCGCCCCGCCGCCCGCGAATGAGTTGTCCGACGCCGGTCAGCTTGCCCGGCGCACGCGCGGCTCTGGACGGTACCCGTCACGCCGGGCATGGCAGCACGCGGCGGCACGCCACCGCCTCCCTCCTTGCCGCGATCCTCGCGCCGGTCTTGGCCGGGCGCGACGCCACGGTGGCCAATGCGGCCGGACGCGCCGCACCGCTCCTTTCAAGCCTTCCCCCGGGCAGTGGCCGTCAACTCCCCGAGGCAGGCGCGTTGGAAGGGCTTCCGGGCCTGCCCGAGTTCCTTGCCGCGCTCCGGCATGGCCGTCCGCGACTCGTGTTGACCCACGACCGGGTCGAGGCGCTCCGTGCGATGGTGGGCGCGGACGCGACCGCACGAACGTACGCCGCACGGCTCGCCCAGGTCGGGATGCGGATCCTCGACCAGCCGGTCACCCCCCGGGTCGCCTTGGCAACGAGGGCGGCACCCGGCACCCGGCGCCTTTTTGACCGGGTGGCTTGCCTTTCGCTCCTCCACCTGGTCGATGGCGACCAGCGGTGGGTGACGCGCGCGGTCGAGGAGATGGGTGCGATCGCCGGCCTCCCCGACTGGAACCCGGCGCACTTCCTCGACGTGGCCGAGACGACCCAGGCGATGGCGATCGGGTACGACTGGCTCCATGCGGCCCTCGATGTCGATACGCGACGCTTGGTCCGGGTCGCGATCGTCGAAAAGGGCCTGCGGGCAGGCGAGGCGGCGTACTGGCAGCAAGCGCCGTGGGTAACGGCGGGCGACGACTGGACCGCCACCTGCAACGCCGCCATGATCGTCGGGGCACTCGCCGTCGCGGATGAGGAACCCGACCTCGCGCATGCGGTCGCGGCACGCGCCATCGACTCCTTGCCCCTCGCCTTGGCCGCCTTCGGGTCGGACGGGGCGTGGCCCGACGGGCCTGCCTTCTGGGATGGCGCGACCGGTGCCTTGGCCATCACCGTCGCCGCCCTCGAATCGGCGATCGGCACCCACCTGGGGATTTGCGACTCCGTCGGCCTCCTCGCCGGACCCGCCTATCGCCTCCACGTGACGGGTGCCACGGGCCTCGCGTTCAATTACGCGGACTCCGCCGACCGCCTGGAAGTCGACCCGGCCTTGGAATGGCTCGGCCACCGCTCGCGTGACCCGTGGGTTGTCGCCGAGGCCCGCGCACGCACTGGCGGCGCCGGTCGACCACTTGCCCTGGCGTGGTACCAACCGTTGCTTCTGGGCGCCACGGTCAGCCGCGCCACGGCGCTCGACCGGCTGTTCCCGGACGCCAACGTGGTGTGCATGCGCAGCGCGTGGGACGACCCCGCGGCGACCTACTGCGCGGCCAAGGGTGGCAACAACGCGACGAAGCACGCGCACCTCGATCTGGGCACCTTCGTGCTCGACGCCCTTGGGCACCGGTGGGCGCTCGACCTGGGGGCGGACGACTTCACCCTCCCCGAGTACCTCGGGCGACGGCGCCACGCGTACTACCGCACGCGGACCGAGGCACACAACACCCTGATCGTGGATGGCCAGAACCAGGATCCGGCGGCTAGGGCGCAGGTCGTGGCGTTCGCCGCCAGTGCGAGCGAGGCGCGGGCGGTGATTGACCTCGGGCAGGCCTACGCCACCGCCGGGGTCACACGCGCGCGTCGCGGGATCGGCCTTGTCGATGGGAGGCGCCGCGTCATCGTGCAGGACGAGGTCACGGTTCGTCCGGGCACCGACGTTGCCTGGGCGATGCACACCCAGGCCGAGGTGCGTCTTGACCTCGCGGCGGGCGCACGCATCGCGATCCTCGCGCACGGCACCGCGCAACTCGAGGCGCGCATCATCGCTCCCGATTCCGCGTGGTTCGCGGTGGAGGTCGTCGCCGCCCCCGCGCCGCAACGGCGCATCGATGGCGTGCGCAAGCTCACCGTCCAGTTGCCGCCCGCCACCGGCGACGTGCGGATCGCGGTCATCCTCACGCCGGTCGTGCCGGACACCGCGCTGCCGACGATCCCGCCGATGGTGCCGCTCGACGAGTGGGCCATCCCGGCGGTCCCCGGCAGGCCGGACGCCTAGCCGGTCACGCGCAACACGCGGCGCGGCGCTACGCCGGCGACGGCGGGCAGGCGGGCACGATCTCGGCAAGGGCATCGATCAGTGCGTCGACGTCGGCCTTGGTGACGTAGGCCTGCACGGAGAGGCGTGCAAAGGTGCGCCCGCCCCAGTCGATGATGGGGATGACGATTCCGCATTCCTCGCGCAGGCGCGTACCCACCCGTTGCGCGTCGCACCGCGCGATCGGGGCGGCAACCATCTGCACCCACCAGTCGGTGGTTGACGGCGAGAGCGGCTCGACCCCGAAGAGGCCGGACAGCTCCCGGACGGCATAGGCACCGATCTCGTGCGCGCGGGCACGGATCGCCGGCCAGTCGTGACGGGCCTGGTACTCGATCGCGGCCGGCACGGACAGGAAGCCCGCGGGGTCGTGGGTGCCTCGCCACTGGTGCTCGTCGATGAAGCGCGACGGCCCCGGGTTTGCGGGGCGCCACCCGTGCCCGACGACGAGCGGACGGAGGAGGCCCTGCATGTCGCGCCGGGCGTGCAGGAACCCCGTCCCCTTCGGGGCGCACAGCCACTTGTGGCAGTTGCCCGCGTAGAAGTCCGCCCCAAGGGACGTCAAGTCGATGGGCACCTGCCCGGGCGCATGGGCGCCGTCGATGACGGTGACGATCCCACGTGCGCGCGCGTCGGCGACGACCTGGGCGATGGGCAGGCGAAGGGCTGTCGGCGAAGTCACGTCACTCAGGTACGCGACCCGCGTCCGCGGACCCACCTGCGCGAGGAACCGCTCGGCCAGTTCCGCCGGCGTGGTGAACGGCGGGTCGAGCGGAACCCGGCGATAGGTCACCCCCCGCGACTCGCAGACGAAGGTCCACGCGCGGTCGAGGGCGCCGTACTCGTGGCTCGTCCCCAGGACCTCGTCACCCGCAGTAAGCGGCAGGGTCTCGGCCAGCGACTGGATGACCGCGTTGAGGGCCTGGGTTGCGTTCGGATAGTAGACAAGGTCGTCGCCATTGGCGTTGACGTACCGGCCAAGGTCATCTCGCGCCTGCTTCATCAGGGGGCCGAAGCGCCGCCCGAGAAACTCGACCGGCTCCGCCTCGAGTTCGCGCTGCCACGCCTGGTAGATCTCGAAGACCTCGCGCGGGCAGGCGCCGAACGACCCATGGTTCAGGAACGTGACGCCGTCCTTCAAGAGGAAGTCGCCTCGCATGGGGCGGGTGCCGGGATAGTCGGGGA
>CAMBEO010000076.1 GCA_945865725.1 Thermoflexus hugenholtzii JAD2
GCTCCGGTTCATCGGGCACCTCGATCTTGCACGCGCATGGGAGCGCGCCCTCCGGCGAGCTGACCTGCCGGTGGCTTGGACCCAGGGGTTCACTCCGCGCGTCCGGCTCGCATTCGCGGCACCCCTCTCCCTAGGGTCGACGGCGGATCACGAGCGTGTCGACCTCCATCTCGTCGAGGCGATCGGAGCAGGCCCGATCGCGGCACGACTGTCGGCGCAGCTGCCCGCCGGGTGCGAACTCGTTGAGGTTTGCGAGGTTGACCTCCACGGGCCCTCGCTGCCGTCGCTGGTGCGATGGGCGTGGTACGAGGTCGCCATCGGGATGCCTCGGGCTGGTGATGCGCCCGTAGTCGAAGGCGGTTCGCGGTGGACCCGCCGGATCCCTGATGACACCTCCATCGATGGGGAGGGACCGGATCCAGTGCCGGATCCCGGCGATGGGACAAGCGGACAACCACATCCCGCGGGAAGTCCCGTCGAGCTCGTTGCCAACCCGCATGTCGGACCTGGTCTCGAAAGCGAGGGTCCGCTGAGGCCTCCACTGGAGTGGTTGCCCCCGTTGGCTCTCGATGAACCGGCCATTTCGGGGCGGGAAGTTGGCGAGCGCCTCGTGGCGTTCCTCGCTGGCTCGTCGTCATTGGTCGCCCGTTCGCGTGACGGGCGGACAACCACTATCGACGCACGCGCGCACGTCATTTCGGCCCGCGTGCTGGACGCGTGCGATCCCGATGGGGCGCCGGTGATCGGGCTGGTGCTCCGGCATGATGCGTCGGGGGCCGGGCGCCCGGAGGACGTGGCCACCGCCCTTGGTTTCGAGGCCCGGAGCGTCAACCGCCGCGCGATCGGGATCGAGGGGGAGGCGGTCGAAAGCGCATAGCGTGGCGCCGACGGGACCCTGGGCCTCCCTCGGCGTGCTGTCAATCCTGCGCGTGCTATCGTCCGACTACGGCCATGAGCGCTGTCCCCACTTCCGGTCAGGGTGCTGTCGCGGCCCCTCCTCGCATCGGGTGGCTCCTGCGCGTCCCCTACCCGTACCGGACGGTCGCGCGGCGGTGGCGCGGTCTCATCGGCATGGTCATCGGTGTCGGCATCTCCCTTGGCATCGGCATGCTGTTCCTGGGGACGACCAAGGGGACGATCCAGATCTACACGGCGAACTTCGTGGATACCGGGGCCGACCTGTACGTGGTCCAGCAGGGCGGGACCCTCGTTCCGATCCTGCCCAGTGACGCAATCGGCCCCGTCTCCAACGGGGCGGGGCTGCTCTCCCGCCTGCGAGGCCAACGTGGCGTCAAGTCCGCACTCGGAACGGTCCTCGCAAGCCTCGCGCGTGAGACGGAAGGGCCCCGGCGGTCCGGTGAACCGGATGCCCTCGTCACGGTCATGGGCGTCGACGGCGACCCTCGCGAGATCCGGGGCATGCTCGTGCTGAACGCCGGACGGTGGATCCGCCGACCGGACGAGGTCATGATCGGCCCGAAACTCGCCCGCCTGAGCCACTTGGCGGTGGGGGACCCGCTGCGTCTCAGCGGCCGATCGTTCACCGTGGTCGGAATCGGGAGGTTGCGAGGGTCGTCGTTCGGGACTGAGGGGTATGCGTACATGGACTACCAGGCGTTGCGCCAACGCTCCGGGGCGCCTGACGCGATGAACATGCTCGTGGTCGGCCTCGATCGCGCATCCGGTGGGGACCTTCTCGTCCAACGCGAGGAGTTGCGGCGGCGCATCCTTGGCATGGCCCCGGTTACCGCGTACGACCCCCAGCAAGTGGTGGCCCGTGCGGAGGAAGCGAACAGCGCCAGCTACGTCTTCTCATGGTTGATGATCAGCCTGACGCTGGGGATCGCCGCCCTGTTCGTCAGCAACATGCTCGGTCGATCGGTCGCCGAGCGCCGCGTCGAGTTCGCGACGCTGCGCGCCCTTGGCCTGCCTGCGCGCACTGTCCTGGCGACCGTCGCCGGTGAGGCGGCACTCATCGTCGTGCTGGCGTGGGTGTTCGGCATCGTGATGTCCTGGGGCCTCGGGTCATGGACGAACCAGTTCGTGCTGGAGGAGTACGGCCTCGAGAACACCGAGGTCCCGGATCCACCGCTCTTCGGGGTCCTGTTCGCCCTGTCGGTGACGATCGGGATCATTGCTGGGCTGGTGCCTGCGCGCCAAGCGACCTCGGTCGATCCGGTCGAGGTCTTGCGCGATGCCTGACGCCGGCGTGGCGCTCGCCCTCGACCGCGTAAGTCGCTGGTACGGCGACGGGGAGACGCGCATCGCGGCGCTACGGGACGTCACCCTCGTGATCAATCCAGGCGACCTCGTGGCCGTGGTCGGACCGTCCGGTTCAGGCAAGAGCACGCTGCTGCAAGTCTTCGGGATGCTAGACCGGGCCTCGGAAGGCACGGTCTCGATCGACGGGAAGGATGTCGCCACGCTTGGCGACGCGGCGCTTACCCGCCTCCGTCTCGACACGATCGGGTTCGTGTTCCAGCGGTTTCAAGAGGCGCGGCGGCCTCACCGCCCTGGAGAACATCGCCGCCGTTCCGCTCGAGGCCGCGGGGAAGGACGTCGCGACCAGGTACGCGCGCGCCCATGCGCTCCTCGCTCGCGTCGGGCTTGCCGACCGTGCCATGTCGCATCCGGCGCAGCTATCGGGCGGGCAACGACAGCGCGTGGCGATCGCGCGCGGGCGTGCCGAACGACGCCAGGCTGGTCCTCGCCGACGAGCCGACCGGTGCGCTCCACAGCGACGACAAGGCGGGGGTGATCGCGCTCTTGACCCGTGCTGCACGCGAGGGGAAGACCGTCGTGATCGTCACCCATGATGACGCCATCGCCGCGATCTGCGATCGGCGCCTTGAGATTCGCGACGGGCACGTCACGGAAGTGCCGCCCCGGGGGCCGGGCGCTGGGAGGGCGGCATGATGCGGTCCGCGTCGCCGATCGACCCAAGCGCGGCTTCGTCGAAGCGATCGCGCCGACGCCCGCTGCTCGTCTGGGGTGCTGTTGCCACGGCGGTCACCGTGGTCGCTGTCGCCGTTGCGGTCGCGTTGGGGGGTGCTTGTTGCGCAGCGGCGACACCGGTCGCATCGCCGGTTCCGGTACCAGCCACGCGAGCAGAGGTTGCGGGAACCACCGTCAGGGGTATCGTGCGCCCGCTGGCCTGGAGCCGCGTGGGAACCATGGCCGGCGGCGTGGTCGCACTCGCCGCCATCGACGTGGGCGACGTCGTCGTCGAGGGTCAGGAGCTGGCACGCATCCGTGCGCCCCAGAACGCCGCCGTGGAGGTCGTGGCGGCGCCGCGCTCCGGGACCGTGACCGCGCGTGCCGTCTCCCACGGGGACACCGTCCCACCTGGTGCGCTGCTGTTCGTCGTCGCCGACATCTCGTCGCTTCGGGTCGAGGCGGTCGACGTTGACGAGTACACGGTCGTGTCGCGTGCATCGGGGTCAGCGGGCGATGGTGGCGGTCCCGGCGCTTGACATCGAAGGGATCGACGCCGTGGTCCGTTCAGTCGGACCGCAACCGGTTGGCGCATCGGTGCCTGACGCGGTCAGCGCCGGCGCGACCGACCATTACCCCGTGTCGCTCGAACTGATCGGACCGGTACCCGGTCTCCGGATCGGGATGGCCGTTCGCGTCACGCTCAAGGAGTAGGGTCGGAAAGGGCAGGGTGCTGCATCGCGCGTGGTTCATCGAGATGGTCACTCGCCCCGGGCGCCTGAAACCTCCTACGGGGGACAGGGGGAGTTTTCTCGCCGTGGCGGGACGGCGCAGTACATGAGACGTACGCCGCGGTCTCTTCCAACCTGGTTGACGGTCATCGTGGTCGCTGTCGGCGTTCTGGTCGCGGTGGGCGTGGGGATCGCGGGGTTCGAGGCGTTTGCGCGGTCACGCGATGAACCCGGAATCGATAGCCCCTCCTCGCACCGTATCGGACCGAACACGGCGATGGTCAAGGTCGTGGAGTTCTCCGACTACCAGTGTCCCGCGTGCCGTGAGATCGAACCGCACGTGAAGCGGTTGATCGCACGTCATGGGGAACGGTTGCAGCTTTCCTTTCGGAACTATCCGCTCCCAGAGAACAAGAACGCTATGCAAGCGGCGCTCGCTGCCGAGGCCGCGGGTGCGCAAGGCAAGTTCTGGCGGCTGCATGACCGGCTGTTCGCGACCCAAGACGCCTGGGCGACCATTGCGGACCCGACCGAGTACTTCGTGCTGCTCGGCCGCGAATCCCTCGTCGATGAGGACCGGTTTCGTGACGCGCTCGAGCGCGGTGCATTCCTCGGCAAGGTCCAGGCCGACACGGCCGACGCCGGGGTGGCGGCGGGGGGATTGGTCCGCGGGCATCCTTGCCCGCAGGGGTGGGGCGGTGTGGTGCTTCCCTCTCCCGCCGCAGCGCGGGGCGCTTGCGGCAGATGGTGGGGGCGTCCTCCCCCGCCCCCCATTCGGGCGACTGGCTACGCTCGTGGACGGGCACGCATCTGCATCGCTTGCACTGCTCGCCCCTCGAGCACCTCGACATCGCCTCCGACGTCGCGGCGACGGTCGGCATTCATGGCAACGTCGGCGCGTTCCTGGCGGGGGCCGTCTGCCCGGACGTGGACAAGGCGGCGCGCGTGTCCCCGGGCAACCACGCACTGGTGGGGTCCGCGCGGTGACGTCAGCGGTGCGCTGTGCCTGGTAGCCGCCGCGTCCCGACTTGAGGCACGTCGCCCCGGGGTCTGGCATCGAGGCGTTCGTGGCGGGCTACTTGTGCCATCTCGTGGTCGACGAGCAATGGACGCTGCGGATCTACCGGCGCTACTTCGGAAGGAACACGCCCTTCGCCGCCTCTCGTGACGGGTCCGAACACCAGTGGGCCTTGCAGAGTTGGATGGACACTGGCCTCGTGGCATCCGGACGGATAGGCCAGGCGGTGAGCGAACTCGCTGCCACCGGGTCCATCGAACGCTGGTCATCGGTGGTCGTCGGTCCGATGCACGGACTCGCTGACACGTTCGTGGCGTCAGTGGTTGCGAGGGCCTCGCTGCCCCGACCCGTCGACCGCTACCGGGCGATGGCAGACGTGACCGCTCGCGCGACTTGGAGCGCTGGCGTTCCAACTTGGGGAGGACGCCCCCACCCTCAGTCCCTCCCCCGCTGCGGCGGGAGAGGGAAGCACCACCTGACGACCCCGGCGCGCTCGATGCATTCCTGATGCGCCTGCCTGAACTCGAGGTCGCGGCGACCGCGCTCGTGCCCGCCTCCGAAGCCGCGTACGCGCCCTAGACGACCCCCACCCTCAGTCCCTCCCCCGCTGCGGCGGGAGAGGGAAGCACCGCTCAGACAGGATCGGCAGTTCCCGCCCTACTTCGGTTCGCCACCCCTGACCGACTTGTAGTACTCGACGAGGGCCTTGACGTTCGCTTCGACTGTCAACTCGTTGCCGAGGCGAGACCCGAGGCCAGCCGACATCGATCCGGCGGCGTAGTTGGCCGTGACCTTCGTGTCCGGCGCGATGATCGACTCGCGGATGTAGGCCTCGTCGCGCACGACCTGCTTCCCGGACGCCAGTCGCACCTTGGCGCCGAACGCACCCTTCCAAGTCGGTCCGGACCCGGCGCTGCCGTCGATGCTATGGCATCCGCGACAACCGTATTCCGTGGCAAGTGACTTGCCCTGCTCGGCGAGGACGGGGTCAAATCCCAGTTCGACCTTCGCTTCCGCCACCGGGCGCTCCGGGACGCCACCGGCCCTCCAAAGGACGAACAAGGTGACGGCGGTCAGGGTGAGGGCGATGCGGGTGTAGCGCGCCTTTTCCGCTTCCAGTTCATGTGCGGTGAACGGCGCGCTAGCGGAGACGAGGCCGAACCGCGCGAGGCCTGCAGGCAAGGACGGGTGGCGGAAGGCCACGAACATCAACAGCCCTGGTCCCCCGACGAGGCTGCCCACCGCGAGGTGCGCCTCGCCCAGGGCAAGGAACGGCACGGCGGCCATGGTCGCGAGCCAACCGAGTCCCCACAGCGCGATCCCCCAGGAACGGCTTCGGGCGCCAAGGATCAGGGCCATGGCCACGAGGGTCAACACGCCGATCCCCGCGGAGCTGACGACACCAGCCTCGGCCGTGGAGGACGCCCCCACCCTCAGTCCCTCCCCCGCTGCGGCGGGAGAGGGAAGCACCTCGGTGACATCTCCGAGGGCGCCAACCACCAGGGCGACCGCGGTCACGGCCACGAGCACGGCGGCGCCGCGAGCCGTCAACTGCCCTCGCGGAAACTGGTAACTGGCCATGCCAAGCAAGATCGCCAGGCCGCTGGCCGCGATGATGAGCGCCACGGAAAGGCTGTCGGAGGCTTCCATCGGAACTCTTCCCAATCGGGGGCCGTCCTTCCCTCTCCCGCCGCAGCGGGGGAGGGGGGAGCACGGCCCCCACCCTCAGTCCCTCCCCCGCTGCGGCGGGAGAGGGAAGCACCACCGTCCCCGCGCCTACCGCTGGCTACCCGTATGGTCGTCGTTCGCGCCGCCAGATGTCAAGGTCCGGGCGACCTCCTGCCGAATCGACGTGGTGCTACGGTTCTGCAGTACCGATGGAACCCGACACCACCACTGCCAGCACCCCGGGACGGCCCCCACCCTCAATCCCTCCCCCGCTGCGGCGGGAGAGGGAAGCACCACCGCCATCAGCCTCGGACCCGACGCACACGGATTGGGGCCGTGCCATCGCGCTCATTCGTGCCTACGCGTCGCTGACGAAGCCAAAGGTCATATTGCTCCTGGAGGTTCCGACCCTGGCGGCGATGCTTGTCGCCACGCCGGACTTGCCATCCCCGTGGCTGGTGGCGGTCACCTTGATCGCGGGTGCGCTGGCCGCTGGTGGGTCGGCGGCGATCAACTGCTGGTTCGACCGAGACATTGACGCCGAAATGGGCTCCCGGACCAGTCGGCGCGCAATCCCGTCGGGCGCGGTGTCTGCCAATTCCGCGCTCGCGTTCGGGATCGTGATGGCCGGGGCGTCGCTCGTGATGCTTGCCGGGCTCGTAAACTTGATCGCCGCAGGGTTGGCCGCGGTCGCGATCGTGATCTACGTCGGCGTCTACACGTTGTGGCTAAAGCGGTCCAGCCCGAGCAACATCGTCCTGGGGGGCGCAGCGGGCGCGATCCCGCCGTTGATCGGCTGGGCCGCCGTTGCAGGCGAGCTGCCCGCGACGGCGTGGATGCTGTTCGCCTTGATCTTCTTTTGGACGCCCCCCCACTTCTGGGCACTCGCGCTTCTCATCCACGACCAGTACGCAAGGGCGGGCGTGCCAATGCTCCCGGTCGTTCGCGGCGAAGGCGAGACCCGTCGCCAGATCGTGCTGTACTCGCTGCAGATGGTCGCGGTCTCGATGCTCCCGGTCGTGGGTGGGGGCGCGGGGTTGACATTCCTCGCTGGTGCCGGCGCGTTGGGCGCGTATTTCATCTTTCTCGCAATCCGGCTCGCCCGATCAAAGGCCAGGGCGGATGCGTCGCGACTATTCCATTACTCGATGCTGTATCTCGTGGGCGTGTTCGTCGTGCTTGTCGTCGATGCGCGCCTGGTGTTCTAGGGCGCGGTAGTTTCAAGCGTTACGACCCGGTGCAACCAGGGGACGGCCCCCACCCTCAATCCCTCCCCCGCTGCGGCGGGAGAGGGAAGCACCACCGCGAGGCGGTCGGGCCATTCGGAGGGGCACATGCCTGCTACAGACGTCACGAACCTATGGCTTGCCGAGGCCCTGTTTCGCTTGGGTGGGGTCAAGTTTGGTGATTTCACCCTCGGGCGGTCCACCGTCGGCTCCCCGATCTATGTCGATACGAAGGTCCTCCTCGGCGAACCCCGGATCCTCGCGCGAGTCGGTGAGCTGATCAAGACGGAGGTCGATGCCGGTCAGGCGCGGCGGGAGCGGCGCGTGCAACCGTTCGACCTG
Source organism: Thermoflexus hugenholtzii JAD2 (assembly GCA_945865725.1). Lineage (GTDB taxonomy): Bacteria > Chloroflexota > UBA11872 > UBA12225 > UBA12225 > CAILQO01. Next base: position 7,920 of record CAMBEO010000076.1, read on the forward strand.
GTGGCTGGGGTTCCGTTCGGGGGATTGCATCTTGCGACGGCCTATGCGTTGCTGGGAAACGTGCCCCTGATCTACGCGATGCCGCCGAAGGACATGGACCACGGTCCCAAGATCGAAGGTCG
>CAMBEO010000077.1 GCA_945865725.1 Thermoflexus hugenholtzii JAD2
TTGATGATCGAAATCGTCTGGCCATAGCTGCTCCCGGTCATCGGGAGCGAGCTGACGAACTTGATGACCTGGACGCCCTGAGGCACCGGGGCTGCCTGAGCGACGGCCGGGAACCCACTGGCGACGGCGCCGGCAACCGCGGACGCAACGCCTGCAAAGGATCGTCGCGTCATCGCAACGGTGTTGACCATGAGATTGTTCCTCACCGGGCAGCAGTTCCAGCCCGCTGGCCGCGTTCCCCCCTAGGGTTCGGATAGGATCGCAGCGGCGGTTCGGTTTCCGAGCTCCGAACGGATCACAATCCTGTTTCGATCTTTCGGAGCGACGCATGGATTTGACCCTGAGGCGAGGCGGGCTCACGCATGGAAGTTCTTGTTGTCGATGACGACCGTGGGCTGGTCGAGTTCGTAGCGGTCACGCTGCGACGTGCGGGATACACGGTCAGCCGTGCGTTCGACGCCCCGGCGGTCCATCGACGGATGCAGGAGGCAACCGAACCGGACCTCGTACTGCTTGACATAAACCTCGGAGCGTGGAACGGCTTCGACATCCTGAAGGAAATCCGGGCGCGAAGCATGGTGCCGGTCATCCTCCTGACCGGTCGCGCCTCGGAAGAGGACAAGGTCGCCGGGCTCGACAACGGCGCGGACGACTACGTAACCAAGCCGTTCGCCAGCCGGGAGTTGCTCGCACGCATCCGGGCGAATATTCGTCGGACGCGCGCGGAAGCCGAAGCGGCGGCGACACCGGCCGGGGAGACGCGCCTGGTCGCGGGCGAGATCATTCTCGACATCGAGCGCCACGCCGTGACCAAGCACGGTGAGGTGGTCAAGGTCACCGTGACCGAGTTCAAGCTGCTGCTTGCACTCATGCAGTCAAAGGGCACCGTCGTCCCGACGCGCGTCCTGCTCCGCAAGGTCTGGGGCTACGACGACTCGGACGCCGCCGACATCGTGCGGGTCACGGTCCATCGCCTTCGTCGCAAGATCGAGGACGACCCGGCGAACCCGACCATCCTCAAGACGGTGCCGGGCGTCGGCGTCATGTGCATCGTCCCGGAGGAGGGGTAGCGCGCGAGGTTGCGGCGTCGGGACGCCGACGCTATGATCTTGGGGCACGGCAAGGTCGTGCGCCCGGCGGAAGTGGCGCAGTGGTAGCGCGTCTCCTTGCCAAGGAGAAGGTCGCGGGTTCGACCCCCGTCTTCCGCTCCGGACCGCTCCGGGCACCAGCGGTCCCGGTTGGTGGCCTCGCCGGGTGACGTAGCCAAGTGGTTAAGGCGGGGCTCTGCAAAAGCTCTATCGCCGGTTCGATTCCGGCCGTCACCTCCCCTCCCCAGTCCCGTGCGGCCACCACCGCGTGGTCCTAGCCTTCGAGTGACACGATGCGCCGGGTTGCCGCGGTCGCGATGGCCAGCGTCATGATCGCGATCCCAACGAAGGCGCCGCCCAACATCACGGCGCCCGTGACGTCTGTCTCGAGCAAGGCGTAAATCGCCAGGGGCATCGTCTGGGTCCGCCCCCGGAGCGACCCGGCAAACATCAGCGTCGCGCCAAACTCGCCCAATGCGCGCGACCAGCACAACACGGAGCCGGCGATGAGCGACGGCGTCGCGAGCGGCAGGGTGACGTGGCGCAGGACCTGCCACCCGTTGGCGCCATCAACGAGGGCGGCCGACTCGAGGTCGCGTTCGACCCGTTCAAATGCCGCTCGCGCGGTGCGAACGTAGAACGGCAGCGAGACGAAGCACTGGGCCACGACCACTCCCGTCGTGGAGAACGCCAGCGACAGGCCGGCGTCGACTAGCCAGGCGCCGACGAGCCCTTGCCTCCCGAAAGCCAGCAACAGGGCGAGGCCAGCGACGGCCGGAGGCAGAACGACCGGGACTTCGACCAGGGCGTTCGCAAGACCGCGGCCCGGAAACGTCACCCGAGCAAGCGCAAATGCGGCGGGCGTGCCGATCACGAGGGCGATCGCCAGTGTCGCGCCCGCAGTCGCGAACGACAGCGTCACGGCTGAGGCGACGCCATCAGCTCGGGTGAATGCACCGAACTGGTCCGCGCCGACGGCACGGAAGATCAAGGCGACCAGCGGTAGCGTGATAAATGCGCCGAGGACGGCGACCGCGACGATTGGCGCGCGCCACGGCATGTCGGGATGCCCCCAACGATGACTGCGAAAGCGGGAGGAGCCGACGGGACGCCGGTGCTCCCGGTCCGGTCCGACAGTCCTGGATCTTGGTGACGCGATGATGGGGGAAGTCATTCGATCGGCCGAAACCGTTCATCCGCGAGGATGGCTTGACCGGGCTTGGAGAGGACGAATGCGATTAGGCGTCGCGCGAGAATTGGCGCGCGCGCGCCCCGGACAAGGGCAATCGGGTACTCGACCACCATGTTGAAGGCGTCCGGGATCTCGATCACGGTGACCTCGCCCGACGGGGAAGTTAGCACGTCGGTGGCGTAGCACACGCCCGCATCGGCCTCGCCAAGGTGAACCTTGACGACCAGCTGGCGCACGTTTGACTCCTCGGAGACGACGTTTGCAAAGACCTTCGAATCAAACTCCGCGCCGAATGACGTGTTGGCCGCCATCTTCCGGAACGCCGTTCGCGTGTACGCGCCGATCGGAACGTCCTCCGGCGTGGTGACGATGCGCAGGCCTGGCCGGGAGAGATCGGCGAGGCCGCGGATCCTACCTGGGTTTGTCCTCGGCACGATCACGACGAGCCGATTGCGGGTGAAGGTTCGGATGTCGCCATCGATCAGGCCCGAACGGGAGGCCAGGTCCATCTGGGCGTGGTCCGCGGAAGCGAACACGTCGGCACGGGCGCCCGCGCCGATCTGGGCGCGCAGCTGGGTTGATGCCCCGTAATTCGCGGTCAACGTCGAGCCCTCGTTCCCGGGTTGCGCCCGGAAGGCGAGCCACATGCGGTCGAAGACGTTTGCAAGCGACGACGCGGCGAACGCGACGACCTCGTCCGGTTCATCGGACGAGGAGGGGAATGGCCGGGCGGACGCTCTGGTGGAGGGCGCCGCGCCCGGGTCCGCGACCGGCACGGTCGTCGATGATCCGGGCAACCCTCCCGTTGCACCGGCGAAGGCGCAGGCGCTGAACACCGAGGGGAACGCGGAAAGCACGAGGGCGCGTCGTGCACGCATGACACGTCGTTCCATGTCGCCTTCAGGCAGCGGACACGTCAGCGACGTGCGCGCCGGTGTCGCGCACGTCGTACCCGAGGGCCCCCAGGTCGGCACGGCACGTCCGAGATACGAGCATGTCGAGCAGGCGCGCGAGGCGACGGTCGTCGCGCAGGTCGGATGGGAATGCCAGGTCGAATCGTTCCACGGCCAATGGAATGAACTCGAGGCCGAGGGCAATAGCGGCGTCGCGGGTGGCGATGCCAGCGTCGGCGGCGCCAATCTGCACGGCACGGGCCACCTCCAAGTGGCCCGGCGCACGCATGCGTATCGCGCCTCCCAAGTCGTGTGGCACGCCGGCTTCCCGGAGGCAGCGATCGAGGAGGCGCTGTGCACCGGAACCGGCCTCGCGGATGACGACGCGCAGCGCCGGTGACGCCAGGTCCGTGACGCTGCGGATGGCGCACGGGTTCCCGGGTGCGACGACGAGGCCGGCCTCCCAGCGTGCCAGCGTGACCACGGTCACCGGGAAACCGCACGCCGCCCGTCGCACGTCGGTCAGGTTCGTCAGGCCGGACGTCTCATCGACGAGGTGAATCCCGGCGACGTGCGCGTGCCCTGAGGCAAGGGCGTGCAAGGCGGCCATGCTCGATCGCGCGAACCAGATGAACCGGCCCGGTCCCGCGCGCGTGTTCAGCCGGTCCGCGATGATGCCGAGTGCCGGGGCGCAACCAACGACTGCGACGTTCTCCCGGGCGACGGCCTCGTCCCGCGCGAGACGGATTGAGATTGGGTTGCGGTCCTGAGGGGCAACGATGCCGTCTGCGGAGACGCGCAAGCCGTCCTCCCCGAGCGCATGGGCAACCCACCGCCCGCCAACCTGGACGAGCGCGACACGGCCACCCGGAGCGCACGCATCGCCAGCAATCGTCGCGTCGACCTCATCGCCCGCCGTGCCGAAGAGGGCCTCGACGCTCGCCCCGAGGGCGCTTCCGAGCCGGAGCGCCACGTCGACGGATGGCAATGCACGCCCCGCCTCGATCGCGCCGAGGGCTTGGCGGCTCAAGCGGACGCGCATGGCGAGGTCGAGTTGCGTGACACCAAGTGCCTCTCGCGCCGCGCGCACGCCGTTGCTTGCTTCCGCCCTCATGACAACCGAACGTTCCACGACGGAATGAGGACGCGCCATTCATCGGATCGTCGAACAGGCTTGCGGGGCGCCGGCGCTTCCGGTCGTCCAGGGCGAGTTCGACGGGTGCCGGGAGCGGGGTTCGAACCCGCACGCCCTCTCGGGCGGCAGATTTTAAGTCTGCTGCGTCTGCCTGTTCCGCCATCCCGGCTGGACCGACCGAGGGTACAGGGAGCCGATGGACCCAGTGGCCGTGCCTATAATGGCACGACGATTTCAACTAGGGGAAGCCAAGATGCCACAGGGGACACCGCAGAAAAAGGAAGCGAAGAAGCCGAAGAAGGACGCGCCGCCCAAGTCAGTTCGCTCGAGCGTTGGCGAGACGGCCGGCGCGGTTGAGCTGATCCAGCGGCGGCGTAAGGACAGCAAGCCGTAGCGCCACGCTGATCGTCCCACTTGCCGCCCACGCGCACGGGGCGTTCTTACTTCCGTGACCCTTCCCACCACGCGTCGCGTCTGGCGTGCGCCGGTCCGGGACGCGGCCGCGGGTCGGTGGTGGTGACGACCTCGGGTCCGTCTGCTCCAGGAGCGACGGATGATCCCGGGACCGAGACCGACGGGGACGTCGCGGCCCGGATCCTCGCCTCGCGACCGGCCTACGCGCCGTTCGTGCAAACGTTCAGCCCGTTCACCGGAACAGAAGCGCGTGCCACGCGCCTCGCGTGGCGCGTGATCGTGGCGGCGACATCGATCCTCGTCGCCCTGCTCGTCGGCATCCCCGCGACGTATGTCTGGTACGTCGGCTGGGCAATCGAGGTGCGCGAAGGCTCGGTCCGATCCATCGACGGCGTCGTTTTCCTTCAGCGCCAAGGCGTTGGCGACTGGATCATGGCGGACGCGCGCGACACGATCGAGGAGGGTGACGTCGTCCGCACGGCGCTGAATGCGCGCGCGTTCGTGCAGTTCTTCGATGGAAGCACCGCCCTCGTATATCCGAACACGACGGTCACGGTCCTCCGCAGTCAGGTGTCGCGCTTTCGACCTGACAAGTACACGCTCATCCTCATCGTTCACGAGGGCCGGATGCGCTTCGGCGTGGCGGCGCCGACGGATGAGGAGGCGAACGCGTTCGTGCAGGCGCGCGTGCCTGGTGGCCAGGTGCACCTGTCGGAGGGAAGCTACTCGATCGACGTGGCGAAGGAGGCCTCCCACGTGACGACCCGCCGAGGCATTGCGACGGTGCATGCCGGAGGCCATGTGGTGACCGCGCTGACAGGGCAACGCGCAAAGGTCGAGGCGGATCGCCCGTTGATCGGCGGATTGCCCTCCCGACGTGATCTCATCGCAAACCCCGTGTTCGCGAATGCCGTCGAGAACGTGCCAGCGGACTGGGAATTCCTGGACATCTCGGAACGTGATCCCGGGGGCAAGTCGACCGTCGACCCGAGCGACGGGTCAGTGATGCTGTCGCGGAAAGGCACCGGGCATGGCGAGACGATCCTAAGCCAGGTGGTGGACGTGGACCTCTGGGATTTCGAGCGAGTGAACCTCGAGGCCGGGGTTCGGGTCCTCTCGCACTCCCTCTCCGGCGGGGGCTGGCAGGGGTCCGAGTACCCGATCATGCTCCGCGTGACGTTTCGCGACATCACGGGTTCCGTGCATGCCTGGACCCACGGGTTTTACTTGCAGAACGACGACGGGTTCCCGGTAAAGGATGCGACGTACGTCACGACCACCGAGTGGCAGCGTTTCGACGCTAGCCTGCTGTCGCTGGTCCCGCGTCCGTGGCGGATCATCCGGGTCGAGGTCATCGCCTCGGGATGGGATTACGCCTCTTCGGTCAAGTCGGTTCACCTGTGGGCGGAATAGGTTTTCGCCGCCGCATGGGACGGCTGCCGTGAACCTGTCATGCGGCGTCGACCTGATCGAGGTCGAGCGAGTTGCCGACGTGGTGGAACGCTGGGGCGATCGCTTCCTCTCGCGCGTGTTCACCGTGGGTGAGGTCGCTTACTGTCGCGGGCGGGCGCCGGAACTCGCCGTGCGGTTCGCGGCAAAGGAGGCGACCAGCAAGGCGCTGGGGACGGGCATCGTCGGCATCTCGTGGCGCGAGATGGAGGTCGTGCCAGATCACCGGGGCAAGCCGACCATCGTCCTGCATGGCAGGGCGGCGGAGAGGGCGGCCTTGATCGGCCTTGATCGCTTCGAGGTGTCGCTGTCGCACTCCCGCGACATGGCCATCGCAATGGTCGTCGCGACCGGTCCGGGGCGCGCGTGACCCATCGGGCCACCCCCTCGTTATCCGTGTACGCGTCCCCCGGGAGGTGCCGGTGCGGCTCGTGACGGCGTCGGAGATGCGGGCGGTCGAGGCCACCGCCAGTTCGCTTGGCGTCTCGCCGGTGAGGCTCCTCGAGCAAGCCGGCGCGGCGATCGCGGATCGGCTTGCCGTCCTCCACGGGCGTGGTCGGCACGGCCTCGTCCTCGTGGGCAAGGGGAACAACGGCGGGGACGCACTCGTCGCCGCGCGACACCTCTCGGTGCGACACGGGTGGCGCCTGCTGGTAGCCATCGTGGCCGAAAGACCGGCCGACCACCATCTCGCTGATTTGCGGACCGCTTGTGCCGAGGGCGAGGTGGACGTGGTAGTCGCCGGGTCAGTAGCACCGCATGGGTGGGAGGAAAGGGTCGACACCGCCCTTGCTGAGGCAGACGTGGTACTCGACGGCCTCCTCGGGATCGGCGCCCGAGGGAATCCTCGAGGAAACGTTGCCGGGTTGCTCGCGCGCTGCGCGGCCTCGCCACCTGGACGCCGGCAGGCGCGTGTCGCCATCGACGTCCCGTCCGGGGTCGATGCCGACCGCGGCACGGCCGGCGAAGACGCCTTCCAGGCCACGCGGACGCTCGCGACCGGGCCCGCCAAGCCGGGCACGTTCGCAGGTGCCGGTGGATCCCTGGTTGGACGAGTCGATGTCCTCGACATCGGATTGCCCGGTGGAGCGTGGCCAGGCACCGGCGCGTCGACGCCCGACGACGACGGGGGGACCTACCGGGTTGCTGCACGCGAGGCGTCATTCCTGTTGCCCCCCCGGGCGGACCGGTCGCACAAGGGGACGTTCGGAAGGGTGGCCATCGTGGGGGGGTGCGCGCGATACCCGGGCGCGCCGGTGCTTGCCGCCCTCGGCGCGATCCACGGGGGTGCAGGGCTGGTCGCTGTCGCGCGCCCCCGGGTCGCCTCCGCCGTCCCGCTTCCCGCGGAGGCAATCGCCATCGAGTTGCCTGACGGCTCAGGTGAACATTTCGACAGCGCGCACGTAGG
>CAMBEO010000078.1 GCA_945865725.1 Thermoflexus hugenholtzii JAD2
CCCGACGCGCCGCCCGCGGTGCGCATCCTGTCCCCGTTCGACCCGGTCGTGTGGGACCGCCACCGCTTCGAACTCCTATGGGGGTGGGAGTACCGCTTCGAGGCGTACGTGCCGGCCGCGAAGCGCGTGCGCGGCTACTACGCCATGCCCCTCCTCTGGCGCGACACCGTGGTCGGGTGGGCGAACATTTCCGTCGTCGACGGCGCCCTGCAGTCTGACATCGGTTACGTGACTGGCGAGGCCCCGGTCGACCCGGCGTACCCGGAGGCCCTGCGCGCCGAGCTTGCAGATCTGGCGCGGTTCCTTGACTGTACCTATACGCCATCTTGACGCGACGGCCGGGCACGCGAACGCAGTAGGGGTCATGATCCGCGTAATCCGGGGCGGCATGGGCACCGCAGATCACGCGAACCATTCTCCCCACCCCGGCGGGCAGGGATGCCCGCGGACCATGCCCCCCACCGACCGCCGAAATGTCGGACAGCCCCCTACCGGATCTTCCCGCGGGCGGGTACCGGCCATTCGACCTCGATGATCTCGTCGCCGGTGAGCGACCCGTCCGCCGGGCGCGCGCCCCGGACGCGGTAGCCGTAGACCACGTCGTGCAGGTTCGTCGTCCCGCACGCATGGTTCGGCACCACGCGCACCTTCTCGCCGACGCGGGGCCGGGGCGCACCCTCGGCGACGCGCGACAGGTTCAGGACGCCATGCTCCTCGCTCATCTTCTCGAGGTAGATCTCCGGGTACTCGCGCACGTGGCCGTTCATGCCGCTCGCCTGCAGGGCGTCGTTCGTGAAGGTCTTGCTCCCGCCATCGACGGTGCTGAACCCCGGGCAACTCGTCGAGACGACCGTCACGAGGACGCTCATCGCGCAGTGGTCCAATTCACAGTTGCCGGCACGCCACACCGAGAGGTCGTTGTAGGCGTAGGTCCCCGACCGGTGCTCGGTGCATCCGGCCGCCTTGGAGACTGCGTGCGAGCCGGTGCCACCGCCGCTGAACTGGTCGATGGCGATGCCGTCGCGCGCGAGCAGGTCGGTCGCCTCGGAGCGGAAGTCGCCCATCGCGGGCTTGGTGGGGAAGCACATCAGCCCCCCGAAGCGGACGCCGGGGCTGTCGGCGATCTGGCGGGCGAGGGACTGCGCCTCGCCGGGCGTCTGCACCCCCGCGCGGTGCATGCCAGTGTCGATCTCGATGAGGAGGGTGACCTCGACGCCGGCGGCGTCGCAGGCGGCGGCGATGGCCTGCGCGGCGACGCCACCGTCGATCGCCACCGTCATCTTGACCCGCCTCGCGAGGCGCACCAGGCGCTCCATCTTCGGCGCCCCGACGAGGTTGTAGGGGATCAGGATGTCGTGGAAGCCTGCGTCGGCGAAGATCTCGGCCTCGCCCAGCTTCTGGCAGGTGATGCCGACGGCGCCCGCCGCGACCTGCATGTGCCCGATCGCCGGGATCTTGTGCGTCTTGATGTGGGGCCGGTTCGCGAGGCCGAGCGAGTCGAGGCTCGCCTGCAGGCGCGCGATGTTCCCCTCGAGGCGGTCAAGGTCGACGACCATCGATGGCGTGTCAAGATCGGCTACGCGTTGCATCCCCCGGGTTCCCCTTCCGGCGGGCAGTGTACTCGCGAACCCCTCCCCCGCTGGGGGGCAGGCGAGGGCCTTGGTCCGCGGGCATCCCTGCCCGCCGGGGCGGGGGGAGTGGGCGTGCAGTCGTGCCCGCGGCTAGACCGGCCCCCGCCATGGGGGAGCGGTCAGAGGTCCCGGCGCGTCTCCACCTTCGCGGCGTCGATCTCGATGCCGAGGCCCGGCAGGTCGGGCATCAGGATCGCGCCGCCCTGCGGGGCCAAGGCATGCACGTGGAAGTGCTGCGCCGTCGGCTGGTGCCGCACGAGGTACTCGGCCATCGGGAAGGTCGCGGGCGCCTGCGACGCGATGACGTTCGCGGCGGCGTACGTCGAGTGCCCGTGCGGGATGACGTGACGCCCGTACGCCGACGCCAACGTGCCGATCTTGACCAGTTCGGTAATGCCCCCGCACCAGTCCGGGTCGGCCTGCAAGACGTCGACCCCCCCGGTCTGGAGGAGTTGCAGGAAGCCCCACCGCGTGTACTCGTGCTCCCCCGTGGCAATCGGCACGCGGCCGCTGCCCCGCATCTGGGCGAACTCGGCGATGCGGTCGGCAGGCACGGCCTCCTCGAGCCATCGCGGTCGGAATGGTTCGAGCCGCTCGATCATGCGCAGGGCGTACGCAAGGTCCCACCCCATCCAGCAGTCGAACATGATGTCGACCTCCGGCCCGGCCGCCTCGCGGACCGCGCGGGCCATCGCGACGTTCCGCTCCATCCCGGGGAGGCCGTCGTTCGGGCCGTACCGGAAGAACCACTTCTGGGCGCGGTAGCCCTGGTCGATCACCTCGCGAACGCGCGCCGCGATGCGAGCCGGCTCGTGGCTTGACCCGAGCATCGAGGCGTAGCAGGGGACCGCGGGCCGGGTCGGGCCACCAAGCAGGCGCCAGACCGGCGCGCCGGCTAGCTTGCCGCGCAGGTCCCACAACGCGCAGTCGACGGCGCTGATCGCCATCATGAGGTAGCCCTTCCGGGCGTGGCGGTCGCTGCGGTACATGACGTCCCAGAGGTACTCGCCGGCGCGCGGGTCCTGCCCGACGACCAGGGGGGCCAACTTGCTGCGGATGAGCGGGACGATCTCGGGGAAGACGGGACCGAAGAGGCCGTAGGCGCCGCCCGCCTCCTCGACCTGCACGTAGGTGGCCTCGAGGCGATGGCGCGCGCCGGCGGCGGGGCGCACGGCGAAGTGGGGGTAGATGTCGAGCATCCCCACCTGGCGCTCCTCCTGCGCCCCGATCTCGACGGGACCCTCGACCGCGAAGCACCGCACGGCACTGATCCGCATCGTCCCTGCTCCTCCTGCCCGCACCCGGGGCCCGCCACGATACACCCGCCCCGGCGCGCCCTCAACGCGTCCCCGGTGCTACAGGGCCTTCCGGCCCGCGACGAGGTCGGCCGTGGCGATCACCTCGCGCAAGTTTCGCCGCACGAGGCGGTCGCGCAACGCCGCGATGGCGTCCGCCCCGAGGCCATCGGCGACGACGACCACCCAGCCGCCGGGCAGGACGGCGCGCGCCAGTTCCCCAAGGATCGCGTCGGCATCGGCGTCGGGCAGGCGGCCAGCGTCGGTGCAGGCACCACCAAACGCCCCCGACGCGAGGGGCAGGGCGCGCGGCGCGGCGACCCGCCACGCGAGGGCGCGGGCGTCCTCCGGGGGGAACATCGCGGCGGCGGCGCGGGCGGCGTCGATCGCACGGGGGTCGCCATCGACGCCGAGGACGCGCGCCCCTCGGGGCAGGACACGCGCCAAGCCAATCGCCAGGTCGCCGTCACCGCACGGCGCGACCAGGACGGTCTGGCCGGGCACGGCCTCCAAGCGCACCGCGACCGCACGCGCCAAGTCGCCTGGCGTCGCGGACGGGACACCGACCGGAAAGGGAGGCACGGCGGTAGGCGCGGGAAGGGGTGCGCCGACGACCGGGAGGGCGCGCGTCACGCCGGCGCGTGGGCAGCGGACCAGGTGGCGAGGGCGCGGGCGTGGCGCCGGGCGGCCTCGTCGAGGAGGGCCCTCGCCGCCGGGACCGGGGCGCCGTTCGCCTGCGAGACCAGCGTCGCGGCGTCGCGCGCCAACTGGTCGGCCTCGGAGGTCAGGGCGATCACCTCGCTTGCACGTCGGGCGGCACCGGCGTCCGGCGTCGCGACGGCCTGCCGGACCCACGCGGTGCGCGCCTCGAGGAAGCGCACCCGGGCCAACGAAAGGGCGACTGACGACGCGGTGGCGTCGCCAGCCGCGCCGCGCCGCAGGGTCGTGGCGTAGGCCGTCCACGCCTGGTCGTAGGCGTTGAGGGCGCGCAGTCCGGGCGTCGCGGTTGCCCCGGCGGGGACCTGCGCCCCAGGGGCGCTCGCGGTCGTCGCCGAGGTCACCGCACGGGAGGCACCGCTGCCTCCCGCGGCCGGCAGGGATACCCCGTTCTCGGGCACGGCCACCACGCCCGCCAGCGATGCACCGGCCGCACGTGCGCCGGATCCGGATCCGGTCGCCATTGCCGGCGCGGACGCGGGGGCCAACGGGGCGAGGGGCGCGGGAATGGCCACCCCGGCCGCGCCAGGGTTGGTCGTCCCCGGCGCGGCCGGCACCACCGGAACCAGCGGCGCGAGAGGGTCGGACGGGGCGACGACCGCGACGGTCACTGGCCGGACCGGGGCAACCGCGGGACGCACCGCCGGTCCCGTCATTGGCGCGCCGACACCGGGGGCGCCCGTGGCGACGCTGGCGGTCGAGAGGATGCCCGGCCCGCCCCAGAACGCCGACCCGGCGGCGGCGCCGGCGATGGCAAGGACGAGGGCTGCGAGGATGCCGCCAAGGGCGCGCGCACGTAACGTGCCAGGGGTCGGCGTGACGGTGGCACGATGGGCCGACGCCGGCGAGACCTCGCGCACGGTGCCGGGGCCGAAGGCCTCCACCACGCGGGCAACGCGCGCCGCCCACCCAAGGTCGACCGGCGCCTCGGGAACCGGTCGGGCCGGGGAAACGGGCGCCTGGTCAGGGTCCAGGAACGAGGTGCCGTGCGTGGTCGCGGTCGCGACACCGACGGTCGCCGGGCGCGTGCCACCGACGGCACCGCCCCACCGGGGCGCGTACGACCCGGCCGAGGAACGGACGCCGACCCCGCGCACGGGGATGCCGGTCGCCGGGCGGGCGTGGGCGTAGACGGCCCCGCCCCGATCGGTCTCGTGCGCGGCGTCGTAGGCACCACGACGGACAGGATCGCTGAGGATCGCGTAGGCCGCATTGATGTCGCGCATGCGCGCGGCAGCCTCGGGATCAGGGTTGACGTCGGGGTGGAAGCGCCGGACTTGCCGACGAAAGGCCGCCTGAAGCGTGGCCGCGTCGGCGTCCGGCGACACCTCGAGCAGCACGTAGTACAGCGGGTTCCCCGCGAAACGGCCAGGTTCCATCCAGTCGGCCCCGAGGCGAGGGCACGTCCCCGGGGCACCACGTCCATGCGGCGCACGCCAAGCCGGGGAGACCGATCCGCCTCAGGGGAACTATCGGTAGGAACCGGCGACTTCTTGAGCGGCGCGGCGACCTTCCCCCTCCTCGTCCACCTGGGGACGCCACTCGCCCACCCCATCCATGGCGGGAGCCGCCCTTCCCTCTCCCGCGAAGCGGGGGAGGGATCGCGTACGCGGATAACGATGGGGGTCGTGGGTCGACGCTTGATCGTTCCATGTGACACGAACGGCCCCCTCCCCCTGCCCCTCCCTCACGTGCCCGTGGGAGATGGGTGAGTCCGCCCCCGGTGCGGGATATGATCGGCGCCATGCCAGACTTCCCGATCATCGACTCGCACGTCCACCTCTGGGACCCGTCCCTGCACGAGATCCCGTGGCTGCACGGCAACGACCGCCTCAACCACGCCTTCGGCCTGCCCGAGTACGACGCCGCCACCGCGGGCCTGACCGTGGAGGCGATGGTCTACCTCGAGATCGACATCGCCGCGCCGTACAAGCTGATCGAGGCGCAGCACGTTTCGCGCCTGGCCGACGGCGACCCGCGCCTGCAGGGGATCGTCGCCAGTGCCCCCCTGGAGTACGGCGCCCAGGCGCGCGAGTTCCTCAAGGCCCTCGTCGCCACCGACCCGGCGCGCATCAAGGGCATCCGCCGCCTGATCCAAGGCGAGGCCGACCTGCGCTTCTGCGTCGCCGACCGCTTCGTCGAGGGCGTGCGCCTACTGCCGGAGTTCGGCCTCTCGTTTGACATCTGCATCCGGCACCCGCAGCTTCCCGCCGCGATCGAGCTGGTGGGCCGGTGCCCCGAGACCTCGTTCATCCTCGACCACATCGGTAAGCCGGGCGTCAAGGACGGGATGCTCGACCCGTGGCGCGCCCAGATTGACGAGTTGGCGTCGCTCCCGAACGTCACGTGCAAGGTCAGCGGGGTGACCACCGAGGCCGGCTCCGAGCGGTGGACGATTGACGACATCGCGCCGTACGTCCACCACGTCCTGGCCGCCTTCGGCGAGGATCGCGTCGTCTACGGGGGCGACTGGCCGGTCGTCCTCCTCGGCGCGTCCTACCGGCGATGGGTCGAGACCCTCGACGCCCTGACGACGCACCTCTCGCCCGAGGCGAAGCGCAAGTTGTGGGCGGGGAACGCGAAGCGCTTCTACCGCCTCGGCGACTAGCCGCCGCCTCGTCGACCACGAACCGCCACGACTTCTTAAAAGGAGACCGCCATGCGCGTCGCCGTCGGCATCTCGCGCGATGTCAGCGATCACGAGCTGCGCCTCGCCGCCCAGATGGGGTGCAGCGGGGTCGTCGTCCCGACCCCCGCCGCCTGGGCCGGACGCGACCGGTGGGTGGCGGACGATGTCGCGCGGTTGCGCGACCGGGTCGAGGGGTTCGGCCTGCGCCTCGAGTCGCTGCAGAACACGCCCGCCAGCTTCCTCGACCCGTTCCGCCTGGGCACGCCCGACGCGGATCGGGCACTCGACGCCTACTGCGACACGGTGCGGGCGGTCGGCGCCGCGGGCGTGCCGATCCTCGGCTACAACTGGCGCCCGAACCAGCTCTATCGCACCGGGCATACCGACGGCCGGGGCGGGGCGCGCTTCACCACCTTCGACCTGGCCGAGTCGGATCGTCCGCCTAGCCACGGGCGGGAGTACGCCGCCGAGGAGTTGTGGGCGGGGTACGAACGGTTCGCCCGCACCGTGCTGCCGGTCGCGGCGGCGGCCGGCGTGCGCCTCGCCCTGCACCCCGACGACCCGCCCGGGTTCCCGATCGGCGGCGTCGCGCGGGTGATAAGTAGTTTCGAGGGATACGAACGGGCGCGTGACCTGGCGCAGGGCAGTCCGGCGTGGAGCGTGCTCTTTTGCCTCGGGTGCTGGTCAGAGATCGGCGGGAACGCCTACGCCTTGCACGCCCTCGAGACCTACGCCGCCCGGGGCGAGATCGCCTACATCCACTTCCGGGACGTCATCGGCACGACGGAGAAATTCCAGGAGTGCTACTTGGGCGAGGGGAACGTCGACATCGCCGAGGCGATCCGGATCCTCGACCGGAACGGCTTTGACGGCTGCCTGATCGACGACCACGTGCCCCACATGGACGGCGACGGCGAGTCCGGATGGGCCGACCGGGGGCATGCGTGGAGTACCGGCTACCTCCTGGGCCTGATCCGCGGCGTGACCGGGCGGTAGCCCCTGGCCCGCGCGACGGACGGCCCCCACCCTCAGTCCCTCCCCCGCTTCGGCGGGAGAGGGAAGCCCCACCCCCTGCCACGGTGCGGCGCCCTACACGAACGCCATCACGTGGCGCGCGGCGGCGACGACCACGCCGTCCTGGTTGGTCACGGTCACCACCGCGACGAACTTGCCGGAGGACGCGTCGACCTCG
>CAMBEO010000079.1 GCA_945865725.1 Thermoflexus hugenholtzii JAD2
TTCCGCCGCGACGGGTAGTGCCCGACGGCTTCAAGGGATCGCCGGGGCTACCGGGGAGGGATGGCCGATGCGGGCAGGGGACCTGGTGATCGGAGTGGACGTCGGCGGCACGAAGGTGGCGGCCGGCGTTGTCGAGGCGCGCGACGGACGCGCGGTCATCGGCGCGCGGGCGAGGGGTGCCGTCGACCCGGCGACGAACGAGGGCGGGATCGCCAGCATCCTGGCGGTCGTCGACGAGGCCGTGGCGACCCTTGACGCCGGGCAACGGGCGCGCCTCGCAGGCATCGGCGTCGCCTGCGCGGGGAACGTCGACCACGTGACCGGCACGCTGCGGCGCGCGGCGAACATGGCGTGGCGCGACCTCGGCATCGCCGCTGCCCTTCGTGACCGGCACGGCGTGGAGGCGCGGGTCGAGAACGACGTGAACGCCGCCGCGTGGGGCCTCGCGACCTTTCCCGGCGACGCGCCCGGCGGGTCCCCAGGCGCCAGCGGATGGCCGGCGAACCCGACCCTCGCCTACCTCGTCGTCGGCACGGGCATCGGTGCGGGCGTCGTCGATGGTGGCCGGATCCTGCGCGGGCGCAACGGCGGGGCGGGGGAACTCGGGCACCTGCCGGGCATCGCCGGCGCCGTCGAGGCGGCGGCGGGGCAGGTGCCGTGCGTTTGCGGCGCGCGGGGCTGCCTCGAGGCGGTCGCCTCTGGCCCGGCACTCGGCGCGGCGGCGCGGGCACGCGCGGTCGCCGGCGCGGCGCCAAGGCTCCTCGACCGCGCCGGGGGGGACGCGTCGCGCATCGACGCGGCCTCGGTGACGGGCGCCGCCGCCGATGGCGACCCCGTCGCGCTTGAACTGCTGGCGCGCGAGGGGCGCTTCGTCGCGATGGCGATCGCCGTGGCGTTCCGGGCGTACGACCCGCACCGCATCGTGATCGGCGGGGGCGTCGTCGCCGCCGGGCAGGTCGTCGTCGACGCGATCCACGCGGGGATCGCCGACCTTGCGGTGAGGGTGCCCCACCGGTTGCGCGACTCGCGCGACTGGCTCGAGGTGCAGGCATCGCCCGACGACGGGGGGATCATCGGCGCCGGGGCGCTCGTGCTGTTCCCGCCGGCCTGACGGTCGCGCACGGGGGCGCCGTTCCCGCCCGCCGCCCGTCTCACGAGGGACGCTCGCGACGGCACTACACTTGTGCGAGTTTCGTGCCACCCAACCCGATGACCCAGTTACGCCTGACCGACCCGCCCGGGGCCATTGCCGGCGACCCCGTGCTTCCCGCCGTGGTCGCGCCGCCCGTTCCCGTGCCGACCCGCACTCCTGCGCCGGCCCGGGCCGCCGCCACCTTGGAGGCCGCCCTGAACGCCGCCGACTCCCCCGCGCCGCGACCTCGCCGCGCGCGTTCCGCGCCCCCCGCAGACGGCACGTACACCGGCGCAAACATCCAGGTCCTCGAGGGCGTCGAGGCGATCCGCAAGCGGCCGGGCATGTACATCGGGTCGACCAGCACGTCCGGCTTGTGCCACCTCGTGTACGAGGCGGTCGACAACGCCGTGGACGAGGCAAACGCCGGGCACGGCAAGCGCATCTGGGTGCACGTGGAACGTGACGGGTGGGTGACGGTGCGCGACGAGGCGCGGGGCATCCCGATCGACCCCAAGGAGTACCAGGGCAAGCGGATGCCCGCGGCGACGATCATCCTGACTGTCCCGCACTCCGGCGGCAAGTTCGATGAGAGCGCCTACAAGACCGCCGGGGGCCTGCACGGCGTCGGCGCGACGGTCATCAACGCCCTGTCGGAAGAGTTGCAGCTGACCGTCTGGCGCGACGGCGTCTGTTTCACGCAGGCCTTCCGCCAGGGGGAGGCGTCGGCGCACAAGGTCCGCCAGCTCACCCCCCACGAGGCCGCTCGCACGGGTACCGAGTTCCGGTGGCGGCACGACCGCACGATCTTTGACGCCGACGCGCACTATGCGATCGACCTGATCGAGGGGCGCCTGCAGGCGGCGGCCTACCTGAACAAGGGCCTCGAGATCGAGTTCACCTGGTGGGATGACGAGGCCGACGCGCCCGTCACGCGCACGTACCACTCCAGCGAAGGCGTCGCCGACTACGTTCGCCAGCTGACGCCGCCCGATGCGACCGGCCTCTTCCGCGCGCCGGTGTCCCTCGCCCGCTCTCGCGAGGACGCTGGTCTCGGAAAGGTGCAGATCGAGGTCAGCCTCCTGCCCAACTCCGGCTACCGGACGACCATCTACAGCTTCGCGAACGGCGTGCGTACGCGCGACGGCGGCGTCCATGAGACTGGCTTCAAGGCCGCCCTGACGCGCGTCATGAACGACCAGGCGCTGCGCGCGGGCGTCGTCAAGGACCGCGACAAGGGCGCCTTCAAGCCCGACGTGATCCAGCAGGGACTGGTCGCAGTGATCAGCGTCAAGCTGAGCAACCCGCAGTTCCAGGGGCAGACGAAGGACCGCCTGAACAACGCGCCCGTCGAGGGAATCGTGCGATCGGCGGTCGACGAGGGCCTCAAGGAGTGGTTCGAGGCCAACGCCGACCGGGGCAAGGAGTGGCTGCGCAAGGTCAACGAGATGCAGCGCGCCCGCAACGAGGCGATGCTGGTCGAGGAACTGGCGCGCACGGGGCAGCGCAAGGGCGGCGAACTGATCGACACGACCGTGTCGAAGAAGTTCATCCCCTGCATCACCAAGGACCGGGCGCGGTCCGAGCTGCTGATCGTCGAGGGCGACTCCGCCGGCGGCTCCGCCTCGCAGGGGCGCTTCGCGGAGTTCCAGGCCATCCTCAAGTTGCGCGGCAAGCCCCTGAACGTCGCCAAGGCCGACCTGAAGCGCGTGGTCGAGAACGAGGAGATCCGCACGATCATCAGCGTCCTCGGGTGCGGGACGCGCGCGTCGTTCGACATCTCCCGCCTCAAGTTCGGGCGCATCGTGATCCTTACCGACGCCGACGTCGACGGTCTGCACATCCAGTGCCTGCTGCTGACGCTCTTCTTCCGCGAGTTCTCGCAGCTGATCGTGAACGGGCACATCTACATCGGGTCCCCTCCCCTTTACTCCGTGACATGGAAGGGCAAGACCCACTGGCTGGTCGACGACGAGGCGCGCGTCCGGTGGCAGTCGCAGAACCGGGGTGCGACGAACGCCGAGTTCCGACGCTACAAGGGGCTCGGGGAGATGACGGCGCGCCAGCTGCGCGAGACGACCCTCGACCCCGCCAACCGCGTCCTGCGCCAGGTGACCCTCGACGACGCGGGCGTCGCCGAACGCCTCGTCTCGGCCCTCATGGAGGAGGGCAACGCCGAGCAGCGGCGCAGCTACCTCGCCAAGAACGCGCGGCAGGTGGTCGACCTTGACGTCTAGCCCCGGTTGGCAGATGGCGGTCGCGGTCGGCCGGGAACGGCACCGATGAGCGACGCGGACGGGCGCGGCATCGTCAAGCTGGAGGAGTTCGGGGCCATCCTCGAACGCGCCTTCGTGACGTACGGACTGTCGGTGGTGACGGACCGTGCGCTGCCGGACGCGCGCGACGGCCTCAAGCCGGTGCAACGACGCATCCTGTACTGCATGTGGGCGAACCGGTACGTCTCCACCCGGCCGACGGTGAAGTCCGCCGAGGTCGTCGGCAAGGTCCTCGGGGACTACCACCCGCACAGCGACACCGCGGTGTATGACGCCGCCGTGCGCATGGCGCAGGAGTTCACCCTGCGCTACCCGCTGATCGAGGGGCAGGGCAACTTCGGATCCATCGACGACGACCCGGCGGCGGCGTACCGGTACACGGAGATGCGCCTTTCGGTACTGGGCGAGTTGATGCTGCGCGACATCGATCGCGAGACGGTGCCGTTGAAGCCGTCGTACAAGCAGGACCCGAAGGTCGTCGAACCCGACTACCTGCCGGCGCGCATCCCGCCCGTCTGCAACCCGTCGAGCGGCATCGCCGTCGGCCTTGCCACGAACATCCCCCCCCACAACCTCGCCGAGGTGCTGTCGGCCTGCCTCGCCCTCTTCGACCGGCCCCCAATGGCCGTGCACGAGTTGATGCAGTACGTGCGCGGGCCCGACTTCCCCGGCGGGGGGATCATCGTCGGCGAGGACGGCATACGCGATTACCTCGCGACCGGCAAGGGGCGCGTCGTCGTCCGCGCCGCTGTCAAGCTCGAGGAGAACGGCCGCCAGCGATCACTGGTGGTTACCGAGTTGCCGCCCCTCAGCAAGGCGCGCCTGAAGGCCAGCATCGTCAAGGCGTTCAACGATCGGCGCCTCGACGGCCTCGTACCGGAACTCAAGGACGAGTCCGATACCGAGAAGGGCGTGCGCATCGTCCTCGACGTCAAGCGCGACGGCGACCCGGTCCAGATGCTGAATGCGCTGTACCGATACACCGAACTGCAAACTGCCGTATCGGTGCAGATGGTTTACCTCTTCGGTCGGTCATGGGAGGCGGCACGCCAGCCACGCCAGGCCGGCATGGTCGAGATCCTGCGCCACTACAACGACCACCAGCTGGACGTCCTCCGGCGGCGGGCGACCCATGACCTGGCCGTCGCCCGCGAACGCCTGCACGTCGTCGAGGGCCTGATCGTCGGCGCGGCGAACGCCACCGAGGTCGTGCGCATCTTCCAGGGCGCCGCCGACCGTGCCGAGGCGAAGGTCGCAATCCGCGAACGCTACGCCCTCTCGGAGGTCCAGGCGGAGACGATCGCCAGCATGACCCTGGCGCAGGTGACGCGGCTCGACGCGGCGAAGTTCGCCGAGGAACGGCGGACCCTGACCGTGCGCATCGCCGAACTCGTTGCCCTCCTCGGAAGCCCGGCACTGCAGGTCGAGGCCGTCCGCGCCGACATGCGCGAGATCCTCGCGACCCTCGGCGACGCGCGCCGCACCGTCATCGACGTCGCCGGCGACCCCACGATTGAGGTAACCGAGGTCGTGCCGGGCGTGGAGAACCAGCCGGTGACGGTCGTCCTCGGTGCCGACGGCGCGATAAAGGTGGTCCCCCGCGACACCTACCGCCGGCCGGCGGCGCGCGAGTATCCGATGTCGGCGATCCTGCTTGCCGAGACGGTCGACAGCCTGCTGGTCGTGAGCGACACGGGGCGGGTCTTCGGCCTGCGCGTGCAAGACCTGCCGGAAGGCACGCGCGCCTCCCGCGGCGAGGCCGTCCGCAAGCTGGCGCGCCTCGACCCGAACGAGGTACCGGTCGTCGCTGTCGCCGTGCCCTCCTATGACCCGGACCCTGACGACACCTCCGTGCCGTCAACCCTGGTTCTCGTCACCGCCATGGGGCGCATCAAGCGGTCCGTGCTGTCCGAGTACCGGGCCGCCGGGTCGGGCGGCGTCGTCGACTTCAAGCTGGCGACCGGCGACCGGGTCGTGGCGGCCTTCACGGCCGCGCCGGGCGACGACCTCGTGATCGTGACGTCGGACGCGAAGGCGTTGCGGATGGGCGGTCCGGAGGTGAGAAGCACCGGACGAGGCACGCAGGGGGTCGCCGGGATCGGACTGGGCGACGGCGCGCGCGTGATTGGTGCCGGCGCCGTGCCGGAGGGTCACCCGGCGTCGGCGGCCCTCTTTACCCTCACCCTCGAGGGGGCGGGGAAGCGTTCGGCCATCGCCGATATCCCGGCCAAGGGCCGCGCGACCGGCGGCGTGCAGGTCGGACCGAGCGGGACGACCCTCGCGGGGGCGACCATTCAGGCTCATGACGCCGCGGTCCTCGTGCGGTCGGCCGCGGGCGCGGTCACCCGCCTTGGGCCACGCGAGGTCCCCCTGCAGGCCCGCGCCGGCCGGGGGGTCCTCCTCGTGCCCACCGCGGGGGTGGACGCGATCATCGGAACATTGCCGTTGCCACCGGGAGCGTAGCGTTCCCCGAGGGCGAGTGTTCCGCCTTCCCCGAGGTCCGTGAGGCCATGGCACCGCCCGGTCCGTGACTTGCGCCAATACACTCCGGGGCGGAGGGTCACGGGCATGGCACGCGTCTACGGCGCAATCGAGGGCGGTGGCACGAAGTTCGTCTGCGCGATCGCGACCGGCCCGGAGGACATCCTGACGCGGGTGCGCCTCGACACCCGCACGCCCGCGCAGACCATCCCTGAGGCCATCGCGTTCCTCCGCGACGCGACGCGCGGGCATGTCCTCGCCGCCATCGGCGTCGCGTGTTTCGGGCCGATCGAGCTCGATCCGTGCGCGCCCGACTACGGGTCGGTGACCACCACCGTCAAGCCTGGTTGGGCGCACACCCCGATCGTCGGGCCGCTGCGGGAGGCGTTCGGCGTGCCGGTCGGCTTCGACACCGACGTCAATGGTGCGGCGCTTGGGGAGGTCCGTTGGGGCGCGGCGCAGGGATGCGACCCCGCCATCTACCTGACCGTCGGCACCGGGATCGGGGGCGGCGCGATCGTGAACGGCCGGCCGCTGCACGGCCTGATGCACCCCGAGATCGGGCACCTGCCGATCCCGCGGATCACGTGGCCGGACGGCCGCCCGGATGACTACGTCGGCGCCTGCGCGTACCACGGCGGCGGGTGCTTCGAGGGCTTGGCGTCCGGCCCGGCGATTGGCGCCCGCGCCGGGCGACCAGCCGAGTCGATCCCAAACGACGACCCGATCTGGGAACTGGAGGCGGGTTACCTCGCGCTTGGCCTCGCGTCCGTCGTCCTGTCGCTATCGCCCCGGCGCATCGTCGTCGGCGGGGGCGTGATGCACCGGGGGGACGTCCTCCGCCGTACCCGGGAACGCTTGCGGGACGTCCTCGCGGGATACGTCGGTCGTCCGGAGGTGACGGTGCCGAACGAAACCTACGTCGTTCCCCCGCGCTTCGGGCAGGATGCCGGGCTTGTCGGCGCGATCGCCCTCGCCGAAGCGGCGGAACAAGGCGCGCGATGATCGTCATGCGCCGCGCCGCCGACCGAGGGCACGCCAACCACGGGTGGCTTGAAAGCCGCCACACGTTCAGCTTCGCGTCGTACCACGACCGATCCCACATGGGCTTTTCGGTCCTGCGCGTCATCAACCAGGACGTCGTCGCTCCGGGCCACGGCTTCCCGATGCATCCGCACCGCGACTTCGAGATTTACTCGTGGGTCGT
>CAMBEO010000080.1 GCA_945865725.1 Thermoflexus hugenholtzii JAD2
CGCTCCCTGTCCGCCACCGAAGCACCCAGGCCGTGCGGTGGCAACCGTGGCCGGTCACGTCTTGAAAACGCGTGCCACCGGACCACGGACACGCCGGCTGCACCGGCGCCCTACTGGTCGACCATCCACGTCCGCGGCGCGATGATCGAAGCGGGCGGCTGCGGGCCATTCGCCGGGCGCAGAATGCCCGACGGCACCACCACCAGCGGGTTCCCCCAGCCAGCCCAGTCGTACGCGACGGAATCGACCGGCTCAGTGCGAAGCGTGAGGTTGACCTCGCGCCCGGCCCACTCCCCGAGGTCTCCCCGCACTTCCACCCAGCGACGTTCATCGAGGTTCGCCCGGGGGTTCACCCGCTGAAACCATAGCGTGCGCATGCCCCCGTTGCCATCGACCGGCTCCACCTCCGCGACGAAATGCACGCCGTCGCCTATGGGCACCTCCCATGCGTCAGGGCGCAGTGCGAGGCCCGACTGGAAGATGGCGCCCCCCGCGGGGATGCGCAGGCGCACCGTCGCCCGCGACGGCGCGTGCATGTACAGCCACCGGCGCCTCGTCCCGACCTGTACCGGCCGCCCTGGAGGCGGTCGGACGTCCAGCCACCCGGCGTCGAGGAAGGATTCCGGGCCAAGGCGCGCCCCCGAGGGCGACCCAAGCGTGGCGTCGCCACGGCGAACCGCGTCGACCACGTCCAGCACCACCCGCTCCGTCGCCGGCGACGCCGCCGGGGGCGCCCGTACCGTCCACGCCTCCGCCGCCAGGTTCCACGTCGCTAGCCCCAGCAGCGCCCCCACTGCCATCGTCGTGCCGACTGGGCGCGACTTGCCCCGCCGCCACTCACGCCACAGCGCGACGCCCAGCGCCGCCAGCGCCGCGCACGTAATGGCGGCGCCCACCAGCCGCGGCCTCGTCGCCCCGAACCAGACCGCCACCTCGTGCCGACCCGGCGAGACGGCGACGGTCACCCACCCCGGCGCCACCCCAGAACCCGGCACCAGCGGCGCTGCCTGCACCCCCACGCGCGTGCCGTCCACCGTCGCCCGCCATCCGGGGAAGTCCAGCTGGTGAATCGCTAGGGTCGCACCGGCCTCGCCCGCCTCCACCACCACCCGCAACCGGGTCGCATCCCCGTGCAGCGACGAGACGTGTCCCTCGCCCGCCTGCACCATCGCGAGGCCACCCACCCACGCCCCCGGGGGCGCGACGCGGTCGAGGCGCACCGCCCCGCCCAGCGACCCGTCCGGCCGCCGGATGTCCACCGCCCGTGGCGTGAACTCGCCATCACCGGTCGTCGTCGATGCTCCCCAGCGGTCGTGCGCGTAGTCTTCCCGCACCATGGCGGCGACGGTGTATGGCGCCGCGCCATCCGTGGTTTCCGCCCAGGACAGCCCGCCGAGCGAGTCCGCCCAGGACAGCCCGCCGACGACGACCGCCGCCCCGACGGCCATGGCACCCCCGACAAGCGATACGGCCATCGCTGCCAGCAGCGCGACCCCTAGCGACAGCGGACCGAGCAGTCGCCACGGGAACTGGATGATGCGCAACGGCTCAACGTCCGACCAGATCACCGTGGACGGCTCGAGGTTCAGCAGCCAGCACGCGCCAACGACCAGTACCACGCCCCGCGTGTCCCCCGCACGCCAGCGATGACGCACCGGCGGTCGTCCACGGCCACGCCACCTTGCCAGAGCACCTGAGAGGGCCACGGCGGCGACGATCCCACCTTGCACGACCCCGGGCAGCACCGGGCCATCAGGCGCCTTCGCCCGTACCAGGTCCCAGCCGTACGCGAACGGCCACCCTGCCACGACCGGTGCCCACGCCGGCGCCAGCCGTGCCAGCACTTCTGGCACGCCATGCCCGACGACGCCAAGGCGCACCGCTCCCGACTCGACAGCCAGGGGCATCCACAAGATGGCGGTCGTGCCGACCGCGATGGCGCCGGACAGCGCGACCCGCGCGAGAACGGTGGGCGACCGCAACCGAGCCGCGTGGCCGACAACCACGAACGCCATCGCAACCGCCGCCATCAGGGCACTCAACTGGTGCACGAGTATGAGTGCGGCCGCGAGTAGGCCGGCAACCGAGACATGCGTCAAGCCCATCGACCCGTCGACACGAAGCAGGCGCCGCACGGCCAGCCAGAACCACGGCAGGATCGCCAGTGCCAGCGCCTCCGGCAGGTCGCCGCGCATGAAGAGGTTCGTGATGAACGGGTACGGCGCACCGACGTACGCGACCGCCCCGGTCACCCCCACGGCGATGCCTCGAGTGCGGGAGCGCGCGGGTCCATCGCCAAGCGCGACGGCACGGGCAAGCGTGGCCGCGCCGATGCCTCCAAGCAAGACGATTCCCGCCACGGCGACCCGTGCCGCGACATCGACCGTCACGGCGCCGACCTGGGCGATCACGGCGACCAGCAGGTATGCCAGCGGCGAGTAGAAGGAAAAGACCGGGTAGCCGTAGCCGAGGTAGAGGTCGGGGAGCCAGCGCGGGTACGCCGGTCGCAACGCCAGCGCGTGGTCGAGGGTCAGCGCCCGCAGCAGGAACTGCTCACCGTCGTCGGTTCGTCTCAGATCGATGCCCGGCCAAACGATGACCACAAGCAGCGGGAGGCAGGCCCCGACCGCCAGCAGCGCCCCCACCGTCGGGGCGAGCCACCCGGTCCCGCGATGCCCGGCCGGTCCCGGCTCCGCCGCCTGGTCGTCGCTCGTTCGCTCCACCGGCGCAAGCGTACCGGCGCACCGCGCCGACCCCTCCTCCACCGTCGGGTTGACGGTAGTCACGCCCCAGCGGGAGCGACGCCCAGATTGCCACCCATCACCCTCCGCCCATGGGCCGACGAGACGCCGACACTTCCAGTCCGCCCCGCCCACCGCGCGACGTACAGCCCGTCAAAACCGCAGCGGGCGCAGGTCGCGCATACTCACGCCCATGCGCGCCCCCGTCCGGCCCGACCGCGATCACGGCGCGCGCGGTCGGGCACGTTGGCTTCACGCCGCGGCGCTCGTCGCGATCACCCTGCTCGGCCTCGTCCTCCGCTTCTGGGAGCTCGACACGCTCCCCCCCTCCCCCGATCCCGACGAACTCTCGATCGGCTACAACGCCTGGAGCATCCTCGTTTCCGGGCGCGACGAGTTCGGCGTCGCCTACCCGGCCGCCTTCCGTGCCTTCGGGGAGTTCAAGCGTCCGGTCGCCATCTACGCCGCCGTCCCGTCGATTGCCGCCTTCGGGCCGACCGTCTGGGCGATCCGCCTGCCCGGCGCGCTTGCTGGCACCCTGACCATCCCCGTCCTCGACGCCGCCGGCCGTGCCCTCTTCGGCAACCGCGCCACCGGCCTCATCGCCGCCGCGTGCCTCGCCGTCTCGCCGTGGCACCTGCAATTCAGCCGAGGCGCGCGCGAGGCGGCGTTCATCACCCTCGCGGTGACGCTGCTCGCCCTATGCCTCGCGAAGAGCTTCCGCACGGCGCAGAGAGGGTCAGGTCGCACGCCCCTCGCATGGTTCACCGGCGCCGCCCTCGCCACCCTCCTGGCAATCTACTCGTACCCGGGTGGCATCGTCTTCGTGCCCCTGATGGTCGCCGGGTGGGCATGGGCGTGGCGTGCCCACCTGCGTACTGTCGCGCGCCCCGCCGCCATCGCCCTCGCCATCGTCGCCGTCGGCGCCATCCCGCTCGCCCGCCAGTTCCTCGACGGGCGCATCGGTGCCCGCTTCGCTCAGGCATCGATCCTCAACGACCCGGCCCTGTACGAGGCCGCCTCGCGACGGATCGCACGCGACGTGGAAGCGGGCGTGCCATGGGTCCTCGACCACCCGCTTGCACTCGCCGCGCGGACCGCGATCGACGCCTACATCTCGCACTTCAACCCGTCGTTCCTGTTCACCCGGGGCGACGACCAACCGCGCCACCACGGCACCGACACGGGCCAGCTCTACCTCTGGGACGCCCTCCCGATCCTCGCCGGGATCGCCACGATCCTGCATCGACGACACAGCGCCGCCCACGCCGCCGTCGGACTCTGGCTGGTCGTCGGCCCAGTCCCCGCGTCGCTTGCCACCGAGGCACCGCACGCCGTGCGCACCATCGTGATGCTTCCCGCGTGGTACCTCGTGGGGGCCATCGGCGCGACCGCCCTGTGGCGACGCCTCGCCCGTGCCGCGCGCCAAGCCTCGTCTGCCGGCGCCCCGGCCATCCAGCGTCTCGGACCCGCCCTCGCGGTCGCGTATGTCGTCGCCCTCGTCCCGACGGTCGCGTATTACGTCGAGGCAACCCGTCGCTACTACCCCGTCGAGTACGCCTCGTACTGGCTTGACGGCGTCCTCGAGGCGTTCACCGACGCGCAGGCGCGCATCGATGCCGGCGAGTTCCGTCGCGTGGTGATCCCGCCGCACGTCGAGGCGACGTACCTCTACGCCCTTTGGGCGACCCGCTACGACCCCGCCCGGTTCCTCTCGTTTGGCGGGACCGGCCAGCGTGGGACGGCCGGCCGGGGTGCCTTGCGGTTCGACCCGTTCGAGATGCGCGGCGCCGACTGGCCCGCCGAACCGGCCGACCCGGCGACGCTGTACGCGTTCCTCGTGATGCCCAACCGGCCGTTGCCTGCCCGGGCGCGTGTCGTGCGCGAGGTGCACGACCGGGCCGGCGACATCCGCGTCGTGCTCTTCACGCTTGCCGGCTAGCCACCGCCCAGGTGACGGTCAGGACACCGGTTCGGGCATGGCTAGTGCAAGCGCCGCGAGGGCGATCTGGCACAGGATCCCGGCGCTTGCGCCAACCCAGGCCGTGTCCGAGAGTCGCCCCGGGATGCCCGGCGCAAAGAGGTCGGCGCCGACCGCCGCCGTGACCGCGGCCACGCCGACGGCAACGGTGAGCGAGACGGCGACTCGGCGCACCGGGTGGCGGGCACGCCGAACCAAGGAGCGAGCGGGCCGCAACAACGCGCTATCCCGTCCGCCCGAGCGCGACCTTCGCGACCCATGCCGCGCTCCGTTCCAGCCTTCCCGCCGCCAGCACGTCCAGCATCACGATTGATGGTTCGCTCCAAGCCGCCCAGTCGCTCGACGGCTCCCCACGCGCGTCCGTTACCAGCGAGACCTCGACCCGCCGGCCCGCCCATCTCCCGAGCGGCACCAGCACGTCGTTCCACCGCCGCTGGTCCCCGTTCGCCCGTGGGTTGACGACCTCATCCATGACCACCTCGCCCCCATTCCCTGGCGACACGTCCCCGCCAACCGGCTTGACCGCGACCGAGAAGCGCACCCCGTCGCCAAGCGGCGCGTCCCAAGCCCCAGGGTCGATCACGAGCCCGGCCTGCAGGTAGGGACCCCATCCTTCCGTCGCCTCCGGCAGGTCAACCTCGAACGCCAGCGCCGTTGGCGGGTGCGCGAAGACGACCCGTCGCGACATCGGGCCCGCGTCACGCAACGGGCGGTCCTGGGCCGTCACCGCCATGGGACGCACGTCCACGTACCGCCCGGGTCCCAGTGCGGTCCCCGTTGGCGAGCTCACCCTGACCGTGCCGTCCGCCACGCCGTCCGCCACGCCGTCCGCGATCGACCGCACGACCAGCGCCCGGGGCTCGGGACCAACCCTTCCGAGACGCGAGTCCGGCGATCGTGTCCCCGCCAGTAGCCGACCAACGCCGACGACGCTCGCTCCGACGACCAGGGTCGCCCCGCCCCATGCCACCGCCCGGCGCCACGCCGCTCCCCGGCGCCACCGCCACGCCATCCACCCCCCAGCCCCACCGCCGTCGCACCCGACACCATCCCGCCCGCTACCTGCGCCCAGTCTGCTCCGTATCGCACCGCCACCCGGTGCCTCCCCTCCGGCACCTCAACGAGGATGAACCCTGGCTGGAACAGTTGCGCCTCGATGTACGACGTGGGCCGGATCGACGCCGGATGGCCGTCCACCCACGCCCGCCACCCGGGGAAGTGCAACTGGTGGATCGCCAGCTCTGCCGTGCCGGCGCCCGGCGCGACGGAGACCTCCGCCACCCACGACAGCCCCGCATGGCTTACCTGATGGATGGCGATGTCCCCGCCCCGCCCCATCACCTGCCCCGCCACCCACCCCGCTTCCGGGTACATCCGGTCGTACAACCAGAACCCACGTGCCTCCCCCTCCCGGTACGTCTCGTAGTTCGCCGTCCGCGGCAAGAACTCGTTCGTCGATGCCGTGTACCCCGGGTCGCGCTTCTCGATCTCGTCCAAGGCGCGGTCATCGACGGTCCGGTCGACCGCCGGGTCGTTGAACGTCTCCCGGTTGAGGGTCCCGAGGTACGACATCGCCCCGCCCACGACCATCACCGCCGCCCACGTGCGCCAGCCCTCACGCGGTACCAACGTGCTAGCGACCCCAGCAAACGCCACCGCCACCGCGAAGGCCAGCGGCCCGAACATCCGGCTCGGCATCTGGATCAACTGCAAGGCCGTGAAGCGCTCCCAGAGGGGAATCGCCCAGTCGAACTGCTGCACCCACAGGACCAGTGCCATCGCAACGCCGAACGCCACCGGCACGACCACCGGGTTCGGCGGCCCGTCCCGGCGCCGGTGCCATGCGCGGGCAAGGAAGGCAAGCGCCGCCAGTAGCACCAGTGCCTGCCACAGGCTCAATCGCGAAGGCCCGGTGCTCATGTGCGGGTACCCGAGGTGCAGGTCAACCGGGAACCCAGGGGTGAACCCCGACCGCCACTGCTCGCCCCAGTTTTCTGGGTGGTACCCCGGCCAGACCGTGAACCAGTTCCGGAAGTTCAGTGCCCCGAGTTGGAGGCGTTCCGTTTGCACCAGGCGGGCGTCCAGCACCGATGGCAGCCAGAAGAACGCCGACAGCGCCACTCCGACCACCCCCGCTCCGACGAC
>CAMBEO010000081.1 GCA_945865725.1 Thermoflexus hugenholtzii JAD2
GAACCGACATCCAGCGCCACGTCGCCTGCCGTGGCCACCCAGTTCTGCACCACGTCGTACTTGGGGAAGCCTGGCAGGGCAGTGCTCAGGATGTCGGCCTCGGGGAAGGCCTCCTGCAACGTGCGCAGGAATGCCGGCAGGAACCGCCCGCCCGGCCACCCGTCGATCACGTTGACCGCATACCGCCCGCCCGGACGCAGCACCCGCCGCACCTCGCGCGAGAACTCCACCGTCGTCAGGTGCCACGGCACGGCCATGTCGGCGAAGGCGTCGCCGATCACCACGTCGTACGTGCCGTCGGGGATCGTGCGGATGATGCGGCGCGCGTCGCCGTGCACCGTGGCGATGCCGGGCGCACCGGGGAAGCGGTCGCCCGGCGGTGCGACAAGGCGCACGCCAAGCCATCGGATTGCCGTCGCCGTGACCTCGGGATCGACCTCGATGACGTGGACGCGGCTGCCGGGCGCGACCGCCTCGACCCATCGCGGCAGGGTGTAGCTGCCTCCGCCGATGAACAGCACGCGCAACGGCGGCAGGTTGATCGTGCCCGGCGGTGCCCCGGCCCCGAGCGCGATCACGTCGCCAAGGGCCTGCGCGATCTGGCTTGAGAGGAGGCGCGGTGACTCGGGCGCCGTCTGCCCCTGCGTGGACCGGTCGAGGCGCATCCGGCCGTACTGGAACGTGCCGACCGTCGACCAGTCCAGGCGGATGCAGGCGTAGGCCGACTCGACGAGGCATCCCCCGGGGACGGGCCGACCCGGCATGGCCATGCGGCGCGTCTCGACGTCATGCAGGACGACCGCGCGGGTGGCCGCCGCGTCCGAGGCCGACCAGGCGGCCGCGATCGCGATGGCGCCGGTCAATGCGACCTGCCGGGCGCGCCGGCGGCGATCACCGCCGTGGAGGCTGGCGAGTGGCGCGAGGGCGGCGAGGAGGAGGGCGACCAGTGCGAGGGTGGTGCGCGTGCCCAGGAACGGCACGAAGGCGAACCCGGTGCCGAACGCGCCGACGAGGCTTCCGGCCGTCGCGACCGCCCCGAGGCGCCCGATGATCGGGCCGGCGTCGGCGGCGCCGCGCGTGGTGATCGCGACGTGCGCGACGAGGGGGCCGGTCGTGCCGAGGAGGATGCACGGGACGACGCCGACGGTCGCGACAAGGAGGAAGAGGCGCGGGATCGACGGGATCCCGGACGCGAGGTCGTCGAGGGGGACGAGGTGGGCGACGGCCGTGATCGCGACCACGTAGGCGCCTGCGCCGTAAAGGGTCGCCTCCAGGAGGGGCGCCGGCGCGTGGCGCCGCGCGAGCCGCCCGCCGAGGTCGTTGCCGACGGCGATCGCGCCCAGGACGGTGCCGATGATCGCCGTCCACGAATACAAGGAGACGCCGATTGCCGGGGCGAGGAGGCGCCCGGCGGCGAGTTCGAGGACGAGGACGGCGAAGCTGCTGCCCGCGACGAGGGCCATGGCGACCCACGCTGGCAGCGGCGAACCGGGATGTCCGACCCGCGCGAGTGGCAGTCCGGCGGTCGCGGCGGTATCGTGGTGCCCGTCGCCGCTGCCCGGGCGGTCGTGGCATTGTGCCAAGGCGCTGGGTGCCGCGATGGGGGCCGGTACGTCGGGCACCCTTCCACCGTTCATCGATCGGGCCAGCATCGAGGGGGTACGGTACCATCGCCCCCGGCGCGGGCGGCGCGATATGGTAGTGCGCGTGTCGTGCGTGTTCGCGGATGGCCTTGGCGGGCAGTCGCACAGGAGGCGGTGATGGCGAAGGTCCTTCCGATTGTTCTTGCGGCAATCGTTGCGTTGGTCATCGGTGGTGCGGGCGCGTGGTTCCTCAAGCCTGCGGCTGAGCCAGAGGTAGTCGCGGCGCCTCCCGTGGAGCACGAGGCCCACGAGGAGCACCTGAACGAGCACCTCATCAGGGAGCGCATCCTCACGCTGGCTGATCCCGGCGCCAAGCGCTTCCTGAAGGTCACCATCGCCCTGATGTGGCGTGACTTGACCCCGGTCCCCAAGGCTGACGGCGGCGACGGCGAGATCGTCTTCATCTCGAACGATGACGTGGACGCGACCGGCGGTGCCGGTACCGCTTCCAGCGCGCCGAAGGGCCCCACCTTGGCAAACGTCTCCGAGATCAACGACATCGTCACCACCACCCTTAGCGCGAAGCGGATCGACGAGTTGAACACGACCGACGGCAAGGACCGCGTCCGCGAGGAACTCAAGGGCAAGATCAATGCCGCGCTGCCCAAGACCCAGCAGGTGGCGAAGGTCCTCTTCACCGACTTCGTGATCCAGTAGGCCCCGCTCCGCCGGAACTCGCGCCCGCCCGTCGGGCCCCGGCCACTGCCCACGCGACCGCCCTTCCCCCTCGGGAACCGGGCGGTCGCCCCGTTTTGGGGGCGCCTTCCCCTGCCGTGGGGGATTCCTGGTCACTGGGGGACGCAGATTCCCCGGTGGACGCAATGTCCACGAGTTCGCCCGAGAAGGCCACGCCGACGCCCCTGCTTGGGGGGCGCCGTCATGGAGCCATCCGTGGGGGCGCAAGGGTCACCCCCTGCGCCCTCGCCGACCGTCTCGCGCCGGTCGTCAGTCGAGCAGGTCGTAGGCGGGGATCGTCAGGAAGTCCTGGAACGTCTCGCCCAAGGCGACGTCGCGGAAGATGCGCGCGGCGTCGTCCCACCGGAAGCGCCCGTAGGCGGCCCCCATCGCCGTCGCGATCTTCGACAGCTCCTCGCCGACCAGGCCGTCCACCCACGCGGCGGTGACCGGCGTCCCCTCCGCGGTCGTCACGCCATTGTGGATCCATTGCCACACCTGGGCGCGGCTGATCTCGGCCGTCGCGGCGTCCTCCATCAGGTTGTTGATGGCGACCGCGCCCGACCCGCCAAGCCATGCGGCGACGTACTGCAAGCCGACGCTGACGTTCAGGCGGACGCCCGCCTCGGTGACCTGCCCGGGCGTCTTCCCCAGGGCCAGCAACTCGGCGGCGGTGACATGGACGTCCGGGCGCTGCCGGTCGAGCTGGTTCGGGCGGTCACCCAGGACGGCGTCGAACGCCGCCATGGCCGTCGGGATCAGGTCCGGGTGCGCCACCCACGTGCCGTCGAAACCGTCGCGCGACTCGCGTTCCTTGTCGTCGCGGACGCGCGCGAGGGCGGCGTTGGTCACCTCCGGGTCGCGCCGGTTCGGGATGAAGGCGGCCATCCCGCCCATCGCGAAGGCCCCCCGCTTGTGGCACGTCTGCACCAGCAGCTCGGTGTAGGCGCGCATGAACGGCACCGTCATCGCCACGGCGGCCCGGTCGGGCAGGACCATCTCGGGGCGTGACCGCAACTTCTTGATCGCGCTGAAGATGTAGTCCCACCGGCCGGCGTTCAGGCCTGCCGAGTGGTCGCGCAACTCGTAGAGGATCTCGTCCATCTCGAACGCGCCGAGGATCGTCTCGATCAGGACGGTCGCCTTGATCGTCCCGCGGGGGATCTCGAGGGCGTCCTGCGCGGCGACGAAGACGTCGTTCCAGAGGCGCGCCTCGAGGTGGCCTTCCAGCTTGGGAAGGTAGAAGTACGGGCCCGACCCGCGGGCGAGCAGGCGACGCGCGTTGCGGAAGAAGTGCAGGCCGAAGTCGAACAGGCTTGCCGAGACGGGTGCCCCATCGACGAGGACGTGCTTCTCGTGCAGGTGCCAGCCGCGCGGGCGGACGAGGATCGTGGCGACCTGGTCGTTCAGGCGGTACACCCGCCCGTCCGGCCCGGTGAAGGAGATCACGCGGTCGATCGCCTCGGAAAGGTTGACCTGGCCCTCCATGAGGTTGTCCCAGGTCGGCGTGAGGGCGTCCTCGATGTCGGCCATGAAGCACGATGCGCCGGAGTTGAGCGCGTTGATGACCATCTTGCGCTCGATCGGGCCGGTGATCTCGACGCGCCGGTTCTCGAGGTCGCCGGTGATGGGTGCGACGTGCCAGTCGCCCGCGCGGACGTGCGCCGTCTCCGGCAGGAAGTCGGGCAGGTGGCCGGCGTCGAGGTCGCGCTGGCGCTGCACCCGCCGGTCCAGGAGTTCCAGCCGCCGGGCGCCGAACGCCCGTTGCAGGCGCGCGACGAACGCGAGGGCGTCAGGGGTGAGGACCTCGCCTGCCGCCCCTTCGAGGGGGCGCCGAACCTCGATGCCGTCCGTCGATGTCATGCCGTCGTGGTGCTCCTCTTCCCCAGAGGATAGACCGGGGGCGCGTGCCGTGCGACACGTGGACCCGCCCAAGGTGCTGGCGGGGAGTGTCGCGTGCCCGGCGCTGACTTCCCCTCCCGCGCCGCGGGAGAGGCGGCGAGGCAAGGGGGTTGTCCGGGAGCCGCGGGGGCGCGACCGGGGACCCATGCTAGCCTGAGGGTCATGGCAGTCCCCGCCGCGGGTGTCGTCGCCACCGGCACCACCCGCGGGGCGGGATCCGGCGCCCCCGTCGGTCAGGGTGCTGACGCCGCCGCCCCGTCCCCCGGGGCCGGTCCCGAACCCCCACTCACCCGGGTCCCGGCGCGCCCGCGCGGCGTCCTCGCCTTGGCGTGGCCAAGCCTCGTCGAAAACCTGCTGCTGATGATGCTCAACACGGGCAGCCTCATGATGGTCGGGCGGTTGGGTGCGGGTGCGATGGCCAGCGTCGGCGCGGCCGGGCAGATCTCGAACGTCATCATCATCGTCTTCTCCGGGATCGCCGCCGGCACCACCGCCCTCGTCGCGCGTGCCGTCGGTGCGGGCGACGGTGCCGAGGCGCGCGCGATCGCGAGACAGTCGCTGGGCGTCGGCGCGGCGATCGCGGCGACCTGCGGCCTGCTCGGGTTCACCTTCGCGCCGTCGCTGGTCGGCATCCTCGGCGTCGCCCCCGAGGTGGTGGCCGCCGCCGTGCCCCTCGTCCGCGTCGCCTGCGCCCTGCTGCCGGTGCTGGTCACCGGCGTCCTCGCCGGCGCGGCCCTGCGCGGTGCGGGCGATACCCGCACGCCGATGTGGAACACCGGCATGGCGAACGTCGTCAACCTGGCCGTCGCCTTCGTGGCGATTTACGGCCTTGGGCCGGTACCGGGCATGGGCGTGCACGGCGTCGCGGTGGGGTGGATTGCCGGCCAGGGGATCGCGGGCCTGCTCGGCCTCCGCGCCCTCGCCCGGCAGCGGCACGGGCCGCTTGCCGGCGCGCTCGACCCCTTGGGTCACCTCGCGGGATGGCGCCTGGACCTGCCCGTCCTGCGCCGGATCGTCGCGGTCGGCGGCCCCGCGGCCGGCGAGTACGCCTCGATCCAGGTCGGCATGATCGTCTTCTCCATCATGGTCGTGCGCATGGGGACCGCGGCGTTCGCCTCGCAACAGGCGATCTTCACGGCGGCGAACGTCTCGATGATGCCGGGCCTCGCCTTCTCGGTGGCGGCCACGACGCTGGTCGGCCAGCACCTTGGCGCCGGCGACCCGGCCGCCGCCCGCGCCGCCGGCTGGCGCAGCACGCTGGCGGCGGTGGCGTGGATGTCCGTCGCCGGGCTGCTCTTCATCCTCTTCCCGGCGCCGTTGCTTGGCATCTTCACCACCGACCCCGACGTCGTGGCCGCCGGGTCGATCGGCATCCGGATGATCGGCTTCGGGCAACCGCTGCAGGCGGCGGCCTTCGTCCTGTCGGGTGCCCTGCGGGGTGCCGGAGACACGCGGACGACCCTCGTCATCGGGTCGCTGTCGATGTGGTTCGTGCGCCTCGGGCTGGCGTGGACGCTCGGGATTGCCGCCGGGTGGGGCGTCGCCGGGATCTGGCTTGCGTGGTGCATCGACTGGTGCGTGCGAGGCACGGCGTACCTCATCGCCTTCCACCGGGGCGACTGGCAACGGGTGCGCGTGTAGCGTCGCGGACGGCCGGACCCCCGGGCCCCCGGGCCCTCGGGGGATTCCCGGGACCCCCGTGCCTCCAAACGGGAGTATGCTGCGTCAAAGGGTTCCGTTCGTCCATCGGGCAGTGCCTGCCCGCCTCGGGGTACTCGGGATGCCACGTGTGCGTCGTGACCGCCTCGCGCGGTCCGCAATCGCCCTCGCCGTCGGTGCCGCCATGGTCGTGGCCTCGACCAGTGCGGGCTACGCTTCCCGGCTGCCGGTCGATGACGTGGCAGTGCGCGACGTGCGCCCGCCGGCGCCGCCGAGACCGTCCGGGCCGTCGGCACCCGTGTCCCCGCCCGCCCCGGGCGCGACGTCTCGCCCCGTCGACCGCCCGCTACCGCCTCCGGGCGTGACGCCTCGCCCCGATGACCGGCCACCACCCCCGCCGGGCGTGACGCCTCGCCCCGTCGACCGGCCGCCACCGCCCCCGGGCATGACCCCTCGCCCCGATGACCGGCCACCACCCCCGCCGGGCGTGACGCCTCGCCCCGTCGACCGGCCATCGTTACCCCCGGGCGTGACCCCTCGACCGGATGACCGGCCCCCGCCACCCTCAGGCGTGACGCCTCGCCCCGGTGACCGTCCGCCCCCGCCCCCGGGCGTGACACCTCGCCCCGGCGATGACGACCGGCGCCCCGGCGATGACGACCGGCGCCCCGGCGATGACGACCGGCGCCCCGGCGATGACGACCGGCGCCCCGGCGATGACGACCGGCGCCCCGGCGATG
>CAMBEO010000082.1 GCA_945865725.1 Thermoflexus hugenholtzii JAD2
CGACGGCGGCCGCGAGGGCGGGGCCGAAAGGTGCGCGATGGACGCCGACCTCGGTGACGATCGCGGTCACGAGGCGCGCCGGGGTCACGTCAAACGCCGGATGCAGGGCGCGCACGCCATGTGGCGCGACCGCGACGCCCCGGAACGAGGCCACCTCGGCCGGGTCGCGGTACTCGATCGGGATGGACGCGCCGGTGGCCAGCGAGAGGTCGACCGTCGAGGTCGGCGCGGCGACGTACACGGGGATGCCGTGCGCCTGTGCCAGGATCGCCACGCCGTACGTGCCGATCTTGTTCGCGACGTCCCCGTTGGCCGCGATGCGGTCGGCACCGACGATCACCTTGGAGACGCGCCCCTGTCCCATGAAGTGGGCGGCCATGTTGTCGGTGATGAGGGTGCAGTCGATCCCGGCCGCTTGGAGTTCCCATGCGGTCAGGCGCGCCCCTTGCAAGAACGGGCGCGTCTCGTCGACGAACACGTGGAGGCGAAGACCGGCCTGGTGCGCGAGGAAGAGCGGCGAGAGCGCGGTGCCCCACGCGCCGGTGGCAAGCGCGCCGGCATTGCAGTGGGTCAGGACGCTGTCGCCGTCCTCGAACAGGGCCATGCCGTGGGTGCCGATCGCCCGACAGGCGGCGACGTCCTCGTCCAGGATCGCGACCGCCTCGGCATCGAGGAACTTGCACGCGTCCTGGACGGTCGCGCGGGTCGCGCATGCCTTGGCCAGTACCTGCCGCATGCGTTGGATTGCCCAGAAGAGGTTCACCGCGGTCGGTCGGGTCGCCGCCAGGTCGTCGCAGGCCGCCTCGACGCGAACGCGGAAGTCATCACCTGTGACGGCACTTGGATCGGCAGGCACCTCGTGCGCGGCGAGGGCGACGCCGAACGCCGCGGCGATGCCGATGGCCGGGGCACCTCGCACCTGCATCCGCCGGATCGCGTCGGCAACCGCGGACGCCGACGAGGTCCGGACGACGTGGACCTCGTGCGGCAGGCGCACCTGGTCGAGGATCCCTACCGCGGGGGCGACCCCGTGGGCACCGGGATGCCACGTGACCGCGGCGTGGCCGGTCGGGTGGCCATCGCTCGCCATCGTCGGGCGCGGGTCGCTCATGGGGCCTGGCCTCAATAGGTGAGCACGGCGTGGAGGTCCGGCCGCCCCAGCCGGGCGCGTCCCCCGAGGAAGGCCAGCTCGATCACGACCGCGACGCCAGTGACCACGCCGCCAAGGGCAGAAACCAGGGCGATCGTCGCCTCGAGCGAACCGCCAGTGGCGAGGACGTCGTCGACCACGAGGACGCGCTGCCCAGGAGTAATCGCGTCGGCATGCAACTCGAGGACGTTTTCGCCGTACTCGAGCGTATAGGCGCGCGAAATCACGCGGGCCGGCAACTTTCCGGGCTTGCGCACCGGTACCAGGCCGGCACCCAGATGGAGCGCAACAGGCGCCGCAAACATGAAGCCGCGCGATTCAATGCCGACAACGACATCGACCGCGACGTCACGGTGGGCACCGGCGATCGCGTCGATGACAAGGCGGAAGCCCTCGCGATCGCGGATCAGCGTGGTGATGTCCTTGAAGAGGATCCCCGGCTGCGGGAAGTCTGGAACGTCCCGGATCAGCGACCGGAGGTAGGCGTCAGGGGCCTCGTCAATCATGGCCGTCCATTGTCGCACGGCAGGGGGGCGATCCATCCGGAGCGACCATGCCGGCGGGGCGCGGGGGGAACGCTCCCAGTGGAGAAGCAGGCGAGCGGCGCGGCACTATGGTGGTAGCGCGTCCCGCCGGGTGGCGCGCGGTGAGGTCCGCATGCCCGTCCACGTCCGCCGCCTGATCTTGCAAGCCCCGATCCTCGGCCTCGTACCGGCCCTTGCCGGAGCGTGCGGGGTGTCGATCCGTGATACGTCGAACAGCGGGGGCGCGCTGCGCTCGGCTGCCAGTGACCCGTGGAGCGGCCTCGCCGGGGAGGGCGCGTCCCGGATCCAGGCGATCGTGCCGGCGACCGACCTCGCCGTCGGGCCGAACCGCTTTTCCGTGGGCCTCCTGCACTTCCCGCAGGCGGCGACCGAACCGCAACGCCTGCCCGATGCCGACCTGCGCCTGCGCTTCTTCTTCCCGATCGACCCGGCGCCGGTTGCGCGGGGCACCGAGGTCACCGCGCGGTACCGGTGGGTCGATGCGAAGGGCAAGGGGATCTATGTCGCGCCAGTCAACTTCGACCGGTCCGGCATGTGGGGCGTCGAAGTTACTGGGACTGTCTCCGGCGCGTCGATCGGCCCGGCCCGCACGCGCTTCCCGGTGAAGCCGAAACCCGACACCCCCGCGATCGGGGCGGACGCACCCCGAAGCCGGAACTTGGTGGCGCGAGACGTCGCGGACATCCGGCAGATCGACAGCGGCATCGTGCCGAACGACATGCACGACCTGACGATTGCCGATGCGATCGCCCTCGGGCGCCCGACGGTCGTCGTCTTCGCGACCCCCGGGTTCTGCGCGACCCAGACCTGCGCACCGATGGTGGCGGAGATGCAGTCGCTGAAACGCCACGTCGGCGACGCCGCGAGCTTCGTGCACGTGGAAATTTACAAGGACCCGAAGAACCGCGTGCCTTACGAGACGGTGGTGGAGTGGGGCCTCACGAGCGAACCGTGGGTCTTCCTGCTCGACAGGCACGGCAAGGTTGCGGAGAAGTTCGAGGGGCCGGCGCCCCGCGACGAGGTCGAGGAGGCGTTGCGCCGCCTCCTCTAGGTCGGCCGGCCGCGGGTCATTCGACGCGTGACCGGCCCTCAAGGGCGTCGCCGTCGAGGCGGAACATGTGCCACTCATGGAGGGCACGCGCGCCACGCGCCTCGTAGAACGCGATGGCCGGGGCGTTCCACGCCAGTGCCGTCCACTCCATCCGCCCGCATCCGCGCGCCTGCGCCTCGGCAAGGACCGCGTCGAACAGCGCGGACCCGGCGCCACGCCCGCGCGCGTCGGGCAGGACGAACAGGTCCTCCAGGAAGAGTGACGGCCGGGCAAGGAAGGTGGAGTAGGTCATGAAGAAGACCGCGTACCCGACGGCACGCCCGTCGACCTCGACCACGCGAGCCTCGAAGCGCGGAGGGGTCGCGGTCGCGTCAGCGATCAGACGGGCGCGCGCCTCCGCGTCGGGGCCGTCAAGCCGCTCGTAGTCGGCCAGGCCCTGCACCAACTCGAGGAGAAGGTCGCCGTCATCCGGACGGAAGGCGCGGACGACCGGGCGTCCCGCGGGCTTAGTCATGGGTCCGATGGTAGCGGTGCGCCAGCTACCAGGCGCCTACGGCGGCGATCGCGGGGCCGAACAGGGCGATGGCGACGATGACGAGGATCGCGAGCGTGATCGCCCGGAACACGACCTGACCGGCAATCCATCCGAGCGACATCCCAAAGCCCGTACCGAACGCGCCGCCCTCGCGTCGACCATCACGCGCCGGCACGGGGTACGGCACGAAGATCTGGCGCGGCGCGGGCGTGACGGGAACCGCGGGAGAGGAGGGGGCCATCGGCGCGCGGAGGGGAACGGTCCCAGTCCGTCGCTCGCTGGCGTGGGAGCGAGGATCATCCGCGAGGGGCGCCCCGCAGTTGTCGCAGAAGCGGGCACCCGGCCGGTTCAGGGTGATGCATCGCGCGCAAGGAGGACCTGGGCGCGGGGGCGGATCGCCGCGACGCGCCGCCCCTAGCTTGATCCGCGACTCCATCTCAGCCTCCTTGGGCTCCCCCAGGGACCGGCCGCCACCTCACGCACGACCCACGGGCACGGCGCCGCTCGGGCGGCTCCGCACGTCAATGCGCGTGAGACCGACGATCCGCCAGGTGCTCGATCGCGAGGGACACGATGTCCGAAAATGGAATCGACGCGGCCTTCGCGCGCCCGACATCGACAGCCGATGCGCGCGGCGCTTCCAGGCTTTCCCTCAGGAAGCCGACCATCTCGGCCCACGCCTTCGCTGGCTCGCCGCCGGCCCGGACGTCCGCGGCTTCACCGACGAACGCGTGCGGTTGCCCGTCGTACACGGTCACGCGGTGGCGAACCCCCGCGCCTTCGAGACCCGCGCGGAACGCATCGACGCGCGCGGGCGAAATCGACATGTCGGCACCGCCGAAAATGCCCAGGAGGGGCCCCGTGATCGACTTGAGCGTGTTGGGGTCGGTCTCTGGATTGCCGTAGAACACGACGGTCGCCGCGACCGATGGGTCGTGGAGGGCGTACATGAGGGAAGCGCGTCCTCCAAAGCAGAAGCCGACGATGGCGACCCGCGACGGGTCGGCGTCCGGTCGCGCCTTGGCCCACGCGACAACCGCAGCGATGTCAGCGTTCACTGCCTCTGGCCGGACCGCCATGAGCTGGTAAAGCGCGCGCGGCACCCACGAGGTCGCCACACCCCGGAAGGTGTCCGGCGCGATGACGAGGTAGCCCTCCCGTGCCAGAAGGTCGGCCTTCCCCGTAATGGTTGAATTGAGACCGAATGCCTCGTGGATCATCACGACGACCGGGCGCGGACCGGTTTGTGTCGGTCGCGCGACATAGGCCCGCACTGGCGGGCCGCCGGCAACGCCTGGGGCCTCCGCGTTGGTGATGGCGGCGATCCGGTCCCCGTCGACGGCGTCATCGATCGCGATCGAGGCGACCAGGACGACGGCGATGCCGAGGATCGCGCCGACAAGCCAGATGAGAGCGGTCACCGCAAGTCGCACCGATGTTTCCCCATGAGGAGCCGACCGTGCATGCGCCCCACTGGCAGCGTAGCGAGGGGGCGACGAGACTCGGGGTCTCGCCTTCGCGGGAGTGCGCCCCTGTTATGCTGCCGCGCGGGGCGCGCTTCCGGCGGACCGGCCACGCGCCGCGGGCCCATAGCTCAGCGGTGAGAGCGACTCCCTCATAAGGAGCAGGTCGCAGGTTCAAATCCTGCTGGGCCTACCAGACACGCGCGGGGACGCGCGCGACACGGAGGCGACGATGCGAGCCTTGCCGGGAAGCGGAGAGGTGGTTCGCATTCTCGCCGGGCGCGTCGGTGGCCTGATCCTCGCGGTTGCGGTGATCGGCACCTTCGCAGCGGTCGTCATCGGCATTGCGACCGCCGGACTCGTGCTTGCCGGAACGCTCGTCGCGGTCACCCTTGTCGTGGGTG
Organism: Thermoflexus hugenholtzii JAD2; assembly: GCA_945865725.1. Taxonomy (GTDB): domain Bacteria; phylum Chloroflexota; class UBA11872; order UBA12225; family UBA12225; genus CAILQO01. Next base: position 5,149 of record CAMBEO010000082.1, read on the forward strand.
CCGGGCGATGGACCCGCGCGCGACTACGTCGCCTGACGACGGCGCGAGGGGTGGACGGCATTCGTCACGAGGACCGGATCGACCACGAGACTGGGCGCGTGCGACGCACGACGGTCATCGACATGGACTGACCCGCGACCCGCGGGCAAGGAGGCGTGACCATGCGCGTGGCCCTGGTTGGCGCGACGGGACGTATCGGCAGCGCGGTGGCGACGGCGCTCGCCGCACGGCATGAGGTCGTCGGGGGAAGCCGTTCGGCGGGCGTTCGCGTGGACATCGGCGACGCTGGATCGATCAAGGCATTCCTCAAGGAGGTCGGCCCCGTCGATGCCGTCGTCTGCTGCGCCGGGCGCCCTCGATGGGGACCGATGGCCGACCTCACCAGCGATGACTACCTTGACAGCCTGCGCGAGAAGTTGCTCGGGCAAGTCAGCTTGACGCGCCAGGCAATCTCGCACCTGCGCGACGGCGGGGCAGTCGTCCTCACCGCCGGCCTCCTCTCGCGCTACCCGATGCCGGGAAGCACGGCGCCCGCGACCGTCAACGCCGCCCTCGAGGGCTTTGTCCGCGCCGCCGCCCTCGAGATGCCGCGGGGCATCCGGATTGTCGTCGTCAGTCCGGGTCGGGTCGGCAACCCCGGGACCGAATCGCACCCACGGACACCGCCATCGGAAGTGGCGCTCGCATACGTCGAAGCGGTGGAAGGGGCCATGACGGGATCGGCCATCTCGGTCGGCCGGATGTAAGCCTTGTGGTGCGCGATGTCTCCCCCCTCGCGCGAAGCGGGCAGGGGCAGGGGGCGCATCGCGGGCGAGGGCGTCGCGGCGGGCGAGGGCATCCCCGCCTTGCAGCGCCGGGTGCAGGCGGTCTTCACCCACGCCACGGGTGCCCGTACCGAGGCCATCGCCCGTACCGAGGTGGTGGGCGCGTCGAACGCGGGGAAACTGGCCTGGGCGACGCAGACCGGCGAGGTGGAGACGAAGTCGTGGCTGGCGGCCCTCGACGACCGCACCCGGCCGACGCACGTGTCGGCCCACGGCCAGACGGTGCC
>CAMBEO010000083.1 GCA_945865725.1 Thermoflexus hugenholtzii JAD2
GCTCCACCGGTGTACGAGGACGGTGCCCAGTTGCGTGACTTCGTCCACGCCACGGACATCGCGCGCGCCAACGTCCTCGCCCTGGAGAGCGATCAGGCTACCGATCACGCGATCAATGTCGGGACAGGCAACCCGATCAGCATCGCGGATGTCGCGTGGACGGTCGTTCGGGAGATGGGCGCCGATCATGATGGCATGGCTCCCGAAATCCTCCAGCAGTTCCGCCCGGGTGACACCCGTGACTGCTACCCGGACATCTCTGTTGCACGCGACCTTCTCGGCTACGTGCCGCAGACCTCCTTCGCGCAGGGCGCGAAGGAACTCGTGGCCTGGGTGCGAGACCAGAAGGGGCGCGCCGTGGACCGCTTCGAGCAGGCGAAGCGCGAGTTGCAGGAGAAGGGTCTGGGAGGCGCGACGGCCTAGCGTTGCGCCCTTCCCTCTCCTCCCGGGAGCGGGGGGGGGTGGGGGCGAGCCTACTCTCCAGAGTGCGGTGGCGCGGTTTCCCCGACCGTGCGCCGCACCGCCGCTAACTTGAGCACGGCGTCTCGGGCCGCATTCGCCACCGATGCCCACGCGCCCCATTCCGGGCGGTCGCGCCGCGCCGCTGCCTCTGCGCGGGCAAGCCGGTGCAACTCGTTCGCCGCACGGTGCGCGATCGCCGCCAGCGCGGTGGCACCGGCCTCAGGCGACACGTCGGCGCCCGCCAGCCGCTTGATCAAATCCTCCACCTCTGGCGGAAGCGCTGCCGGGCGTCGCCCCGGTGCCTCGTCACCTGCGCTCATCGTCGCGTCACAGCGGTTGCCGACCAGCGAACCCGCTGTCGAGCGAATGCCAATGGGTGATCCGGTCCTCGCCTTGCTTCCAACAGAGGTAAACCTCCTCGCCGTCGCGGATCGACCGGAAATCGACCAGCCCCCGCTGGACGTCCTTCAACTCGCAGCCGAGGCTTTCGAGCTCGTCCACCGCCGACTGGATCACCTCGATTAGGTGGTCGGCGTCGTCCATCAAGCGGAACAGTCGCTTGCCCAGGACATTTTCTTCACCCGGTGCCGCTGGTTCGGCGGCGACGACCGGAAGCTGCAGGCGGCGCTGGATGTCCGCAAGTTGCACCGCCGTCCGTTGGAGGCGTGCCATCACGCGCCCGACACGCGGCACGAGCGCGTTCGCCTCGGGAAGCGAGAAGACGCGCCGTCGCCCTGCCGTGCCGTCCATCGATCTCCCGGGCCGCGGGCACGCGACCGTGTCGAATCCTACCCGTCCGCCAGGGCTCTCATCGGGAACGCGCCCGGCCCGTTGCAAGGCGCCTCGACCTGAAACCCGTGCTACCCTTCCGCGTCATTACTTCTGACGGTGATCGCATCCGCGACGGCGGCGGCCACGGCCTCCCCTTCCGGCGTGCCGACATCCGACGCAGGCGGCGGGCGTCCATGACCCAGCCCGACCACGGCGAATAGGCAAGCCCATGGAACAGGCGCGCGACTTCCGGGTGGTGGCCCTCGGCGGCGGCGTCGGCGCGTCGCAGGTCATGATCGGCCTTCGCGAGTACACGCGCCACCAGACCGGCGTCATCGCCGTGACGGATTCGGGGCGGTCCACCGGCGTCGTCCGCGGCGCCTTGAACGTGCCTGCGCCGGGCGACTTGCGCAACGCGCTCGTCACCCTGTCTGAGGCGGACCCCCTGCTCCGCGACCTCTTCCAGCACCGGTTGGCCGGCACGCGGCTCGAACACCTGAATGGCGTCGCCTTCGGCAACCTCTTCCTCGCCGCCTTGGCGCAGATGACCGGCAGTTTCGAGCACGCGGTCCTCGAGCTGAACCGCATCCTCAAGCCCTCGGCCACGATCCTTCCGGTCACCCTCGCCAACACCCACCTCTGCGCGGAACTCGTCGATGGGACCGTCCGCTACGAGGAGGTCAGCGTCCGGGGCACCCAAAAGCCGGCGATCCGGCGCGTCTTCCTGCGAGATGACGGCGTCGAGGCGTACGGACCCGTCGTCGAGGCCATCAACCAGGCGGACCTCATCACGATCGGTCCAGGGAGCCTATTCACGACCGTCATCGCGTGCCTGATCGTTCCCGGGATCCGCGAGGCGATTGCCGCGGCGCGCGTGCGCGGTGCCACCACCGTCTACGTGTGCAACACCACCACCCAGCCGGGCCAGACCGATGGCTTCACCATCTCCGACCACGTCGCGGAGGTCGTTGGCTACCTCGGGACCGGCAGCCTCGACTACGCCATGATCAACACTGGCGTGCCCGCGGCGCATGTCGTCGACCGCCATCGGCGGGAGGGGTTGAGCCTCCTCACCCTCAGCGCTGCCGAGTTGAGCCGCATCAACGACCTTGGTGTCGAGGTGATGGCGACGAGCCTGATCGAGACGGGCACCGAGGCCCGCGCCCTGTGGAACAAGGTCGACACCATCCGTCACGATCCGTCGCGCGTGGGGTTCGAACTCGCTGGCCTGGTCAGCGCCGTGCGGGCCGCCCAAGTCGCGGCCGACGCGCTCGACCCGAGCGAGGCCCCCATGCCCCGGGGGTTCGCCCAAGAAGGCCAGGCCACCGCGTAGGCGCATCACCACGGAGGTAGTGCTTCCCTCTGGATTGGTCTCGCGGGTGAAAGACCTTGCCCGCCCGGGGTGGTGGTGGAGGGGGCTGGGGGCGCGTACGCGGATAACGTGGGCCACCGGTTCCGGGAAAAGGAAGCACGAGACCTCAGCCATGTTCGCCGGGCGTCCGCTTCCGGACTTCCAATCGCTCCTCGCCGACCTCGGCAAGTGGTCGCGGCTTGGCATGCACGTCAAGCGGTGGATCCTCCTCCTTGTCGTCTCCTGCACCGCGATCTCGCTCGGCATCGCGTTCATCCTCGTCCAGGTCTACCGCACCCAGCCGTTCCCCGAATGGGTCTATTACGCGACCCTGCAGCCGCTCGACCGGTCGTGGCGCGCCCTCCTCTTCTTGGTGTTCGGCGTCGGGGGCGTCGGTCTCGCTGTCGTCCAGTTGAACCGCTCGCTCCTGTCGGCCGTGCAGCCGCCGTACGAGCAAGGGCGTCTCGTCGACATCGTCTACAACTACCGCCTCCCGCAGCGCCGTCCAAACGTCGTCGCGTTTGCCGGTCACCGCGGGTTCCTCGCGCTCCAACACCACCGCGAGCGGTATGCCGACCGCCTGACGTGCGTCGCCAGCGTCGGCGATGGCCACATGCCGCCCGCCATCGAGATTGAAATCGCGCGCGGCGCGACCGACCGCGTGTTGCAACCCGTCGCGGAGCACGTCGTCCTGTGCGCCGAACTCGAGCACGGGACCCTCTTGACGGGTGGCGACGCCATCCGGGCCCGACGCGGAGGCGTGCCGGTCAAGCGCGTGTTCCTCGTTCGCCCCGGGGAGGACGCCGGCGCCGTCGCCCGTGCGAGCCAGGACATCGTCGGGACTTGCCCCTCGCCCGTGCGTGCGGAGGTCCTCCACGCGATCGCCGACGCCGACGTCCTGGTGTTCGGACCGGGGGCGTTCTTCGTGAGCATCGTCCCCAACCTGCTCCTGACGGAAGTGGCCGACGCGATCCGGGCGAGCCGCGCCCGCAAGGTCCTCGTCGCCAACCTCATGACCGAACCCGGCCAGACCGACCTGTACGACGTCGGCGACTACGTCCGCGCGATCCATGCGTACGGCGGGTTCACCCTCGACTACGTGATCGTGAACAGCGCGTATTCCGACCGCGTCCTCAACGAGCGGTATGCCGCGTCGCTCGCGTCGCCCGTGTTTGCCGAGGTGAGGTCGGGGGAACCTGACGGCAGCCGTGCAATGCGCAAGGTCGGTACCGAGGACGGCGCGATCATCATCGCCGCCGACGTCGCCAGCCGCATGGCCGAACGCGTCCCCATCCGTGCCGGCAGTCGCGACGGCCCTCCCGGTGGCGCGGCCACGACCGCCATCGCCGTGTACCGCCACGACCCCGCGAAACTCGCCTCCGTCCTGGCCGGCCTCCTCGGCGTGACCGAGGCGCGCTAGCCGGTCGCGGGAACCGTCGACGCGGTACCCGGTCCCCCTTCGCGCTCCACGAGCGACGCCCGGACCGCGTCCTGGATCTCTGGAAGCAGGTTCGCGCGCGCCGCCCGCGTCGCCATGCGCACAGCGCTTGCCACCGCGCGCGCGTTCGAGCTCCCGTGCCCGATGAACACGTTGCCGGCCACGCCCAGCAAGGGCGCCCCGCCGTGCTCGGTGTAATCCAGGGTCGCCGTCGCCGCCTTCAGCCCCGGGCGCAGCACCGCGCCTGCGAGGCGGTAGTGGAACCGGCTGGTCGCCACCTGCTTCACGATCCCGAAGCAGAACGAGGCCATCCCCTCCGCCAGCTTCAGGATCACGTTCCCGGTAAACCCGTCACAGACGGCGACGTCGCACTTCCCTGCCGGGAGGTCACGGCCTTCGACGTTCCCGATGAAGTTCAGCGAACTCGCCGCGAGACGGGGATGGACCTCCAGCACGAGCGCGTTCCCCTTGCCCGGTTCCTCGCCGTTGCTGACGAGCCCCACCCGCGGGTTGGCGATCCCGTACATCCGCTGCGCATACCGGCTTCCCATGTGGGCGAACTGCACGAGGTGGTCCGCCGTGCAGTCGGCGTTCGCGCCGGTGTCGCAGATGACCAGTTGTCCGCCGACCACCGGGAGCACGGCGGCGATCGGCGGCCGGCGCACGCCTTCCAGGCGACCGAGGCCGAAGAGGGCGCTCGCCATCACCGCCCCGCTGTTTCCGGCCGAGAAGACCGCCTCGCCTCGCCCTTCCTTCAGCGCGCGCATCGCGACGTTGATCGAGGCGCCTCGCTTCGAGCGCACGGCCTGGGCTGCATGCTCGTCCATGCCAATCTCGTCGGGCGCGTCGATCACCTCGATGGCGGCGGCGACCGTGCGGTCGTGGCGCGCCAGCACGCCGCGGATCACGGCCTCCCGACCGACCAGCACCACCCGGTGGCCCTCGCGCGTGGCCAGGACCGCACCGTCGACGATCGCGTCGGGGGCGTGGTCACCGCCCATCGCATCAATGATGATCCGCGGCGTCGCGCCGCCTCCCGTCGCCATCGTTCGCCTGCTGCCTCTTGTGTGGGGGGTCTTCTCCCCCTTCCCGCGCCGGGAAGGGGGCTGGGGGGTTAGGCCGAACGGGCGGTGGTGGTGCTTCCCTCTCCCGCCGCAGCGTTGGGGCGCTTGCGGCAGATGGAGGGGGCGGTGGTGGTGCTTCCCTCTCCCGCCGCAGCGGGGGAGGGACTGAGGGTGGGGGCCGTCCTTCCCGTCCGGTTGGGTCAGCCGACGACCATGTCAAGGTTCCGCACCTCGGCCGCGTGCGCCTCGATGTAGCGGCGACGCGGGGCGACGTCCGGGCCCAGGAAGTCCTCGATCGTACCGCTCGCCTTCTCCGCGTCGCCGATCCCGACCCGGAACAGCTTGCGCACCGTGGGATCCATCGTCGTCTCCCAGAGTTGCGTCGCCGTCATCTCGCCGAGGCCCTTGTACCGGCTGACCTCCACGCGCCCCCGGCCAACCTCGCGCAGGCGCGCGTCACGCTCCTGGTCCGAGTACGCGTACAGCGGTTGGCGGGACGAGCCGACGGTGATCCGGTAGAGCGGCGGGCGGGCGACGTAGAGGTGCCCGTTCGCCACCAGCTCGTTCATGTGCCGGAAGAAGAACGTCAGGAGCAACGTGCGGATGTGGCTCCCGTCCACGTCCGCGTCCGTCATGATCACGACGCGGTGGTAGCGCAGCTTCTGGAGCGTGAACAGGTCGCCGATCCCCGTCCCGAGCGCAGTGATCAACGCCCGCAGCTCCACGCTTGACAACACCCGGAGCAATGCCCGGCGGCGCACGTCCTCGCTGGCGTCGCGCGCGCGGTCAGGCGTGAGGTCATACGCCTTCTCCACGTTCAGGATCTTGCCTCGCAGCGGCAGGATCGCCTGGTAGCCGCGGTCCCGACCCTGCTTGGCGGTACCGCCGGCCGAGTCCCCCTCCACGATGAAAATCTCCGACTTGCGCGGGTCGCGTTCCGAGCAGTCGGCGAGCTTGCCGGGGAGCGACGCGCCCTCGAACGGGCCCTTCCGCATCACTTGCTCGATGAGCTTCCGTGCCGCCTCGCGTGCCCGTGCCGCCATCAGGCACTGTTCGACGATCGGCTTGGCCTCACGCGGGTTCTCGTGCAGGAACT
>CAMBEO010000084.1 GCA_945865725.1 Thermoflexus hugenholtzii JAD2
CTTCCACCGCGGGGACACCCGCTTCACCACCCCGCCCCTCTGCTGGGCCTTCCCCGACTGGCACGCGCCCATCTGGTCCGTCCGGTGCCTGGAGGCCATCGCCTCCCGCAACGACTGATCTGGACAACTCCGTGTCGCTACCTATGCCCGGGGGGAGAGGGGAGAATGAGGCCCGGCAGGGGCGCTACACGTCGAGGAAGCGGATGCCGGTGCCGTAGGCGACGATGACGGTGCCGACCTTGACCTCGTACTCGAGCAACTCGACGGAGACGACGGCGTCGCACTCGTGCTTGCGCCCCATCTCCTGCAGGTTGGTCAGGGCAAGCTCGACGGGCCGGGTGCCCCCGACGGCCTGCCCGTAGAGGAGGGCGACCTCGACGAACGGGCGACCTTGGGCGTCGCGCGTCGTGACCACGGGACCGCCCTTGCCGACGAACCCCTTGGGGCCGCGGAGGGCAAGCTCAGCGAGGGCGAGCTTGTGCAAGTGGGCAAGGGTCATCGGACCCGAGGCCGGGCGCGCGGCGAGGGGCGCCGCGCCCGTGCCCACGATGGGGGCCGGACCCGTGCCGCTTCCAGCCCCGCGAGGGGCACCTTTTTCGCTCGACCCTGCCATGCGTCTCGAAGCCCTGCGACCCCGGCGAACGATACCCGCCGCCGCCTCGGGATGGCAACCCGTCGACCGGACGGCCCGGCGAGCAGGGGCATGCGAGAATCGGCAGGCGGCCGAAGGATTCGTGGGGTCCTCGTTCCCCGGCACCCGACGAGACCTTGGCCATCCGTTCAACGGCGACGACCGTTCGCTGGTCTCGAGGAGCCCCGGCACATGCCGACCACCCTGCCGAACGACGTCCTGCCCGTGATCGACACGACGCCGGTGCGGGCCGCGCCCGATCCCGACGCGATCGCGCCAGACGGCTCGGAGATCCGCTTCCTGCTCGACCCGTCCCGGGGCACGACACGCGCGACCGTCGTCGAGGTCACGATCGGCGCGGGGCACGTGTCGCGCCCGGTGCGCCACCGGACCGTCGAGGAGGCATGGCACGTCCTGGAGGGGCATGGCCAGGTGTGGCGCCGCCGGCCCGATGACGTTTCCGGCACGGTGTCCGATGTCGGCCCGGGCGACGCCCTCGCGATCCCCCTCGGGTGGGACTTCCAGTTCCGCGCGGGGCCGAACGGTGCCTTGCGCTTCCTCTGCGTAACGATGCCACCGTGGCCGGGCGAGGACGAGGCGGTGCCCGTGGCGGCGGGAGGCCTCGGGCCCCCGACCGTCTAGCGACGGCGCGGCACCGACCGGGCGACCTGTCATGCTTGCACCGTGAATACCGCAATGCTGGGCAAGGTCTGCCTCCTCACCGGGGGCACTCGCGGGATCGGCCGCGAGACGGCACGGGGCCTCGCGACCCTTGGTGCCACCGTCGTGGTCACCGGTCGTGACCGGGCGCGCACCGACGAGACCGTCCGGTCACTCGCCGCCGAGACCGGGAACCCGGCGATTACCGGCCTCGTGGCGGACATGTCGCGCCAGGCGGAGGTGGTGCGCCTCGCCGCCGACTTCCGCGCGGCGCACCCCCGCCTCGACGTCCTGGTGAACAACGCCGGCGCGATCTTCGAGACGCGGGAGACGAGCGCCGACGGCATCGAGATGACATGGGCGCTCAACCACCTCGCGCCGTTCCGGCTGGTCCACGAGTTGCGCGACCTCATCGTCGCGTCCGCGCCCGCGCGCGTCGTGACGGTCGCGTCCGCGGCGCACCGGATCGCGCGAATCGACTTCGACGACCTGGAAGGGGCGCGGCGCTACGGGGCGTGGACGGCGTACGGGCAATCGAAGCTGGCAAACATCCTGTTCACGGTCGAACTCGCGCGACAGTTCCAAGGGACGCGCGTGACGGCGAACGCGGTGCATCCCGGCTTCGTCGCGAGCAACTTCGGCTTGGAAGGCCAGCGACCGGCGTGGATGCAGATGGGGTGGCAGTTCCTGCGGCTGTTCGCGCGGTCGCCTGAGGCAGGCGCGCAGACGAGCATCTACCTCGCGTCGTCGCCAGATGTCGAGGGGATCTCGGGGATGTACTTCGCCGATCGCAAGCCGGCAACGACGAATGGCGCGGCGCGCGACCTTGGGACGGCGCGGCGGCTGTGGGTGGTGTCGGCGGCGCAATGCGGTCTGGACGGCGCGATCACGGCGTAGGTTCCGTCAACCACCGGCACGGGGAGCACCCGACTCCCGCACACGCGACAGGTCATCGGCCGCAAGGTCAGGCCGTCACCCGGCCGTAACGGGCCATCAAGGACCGGCCCCCACCCCCTCCCCGCCGACGCGGGAGAGGGGAGTCAGGTCCGCGGCGCACCCGCGTCAAACCGGGGTGGGGCGGCGAGTTAGTCAGGCTGTTACCGGGTCACGGACGATGCGGACGGCGTCGCCTGTCCGGATCGTGCCCCCGGTGATGACGCGCCCGCAGATGCCCCCGCGCCCTTCGAGGGCCGCCCTGCCTCCCGGCCCGATCGCGACCTCCATCTGGTCGCACGGGTCACACGCCATGGTGACGTCGAGGACGACGTCGCCGACGGCTATTCGGTGCCCGATGGTGGCGACCAGGTCGATGCCCCGAACGGTCACCTGCCGTCGTGACGCCCCCGGCGCGACCTCGATGCCGAGGGCGACGCCGGCGTCCTCCAGGACGGCGGCATCGACGAGGGTGACCTGCCGGCGCGATCCGGTGCGCGAACGCCAGTCGCCAGTGATCCCATGGTCGGCGACGACGTCGGCGGTGTCCACCGCGACGACGGGGGCGCCCCGAGCGTGGGCAACATGCACGCCCTCCACGGTACCGATGGCGCCAAACCCGGTGGTGCCGGTCATGCGAGGGTCCCGTCGCGGTCGAGGGCGTCCATCGCGCGCGCGAAGGCGGCGACCGTGAAGTCGATGTCGGCGTCGGTATGGACCGCCGAAAGCATCCCGCCGGTACTGAAGAGGTCGATGCCCTGCACGATCATGGCCTTGCGAAGCTTGGTCAGGCGCGGGTCGCGACCCTTCACGTAGATCGGACCGCCCTCGGCGTGCAGGCGCCCGCGATCGAGGACGAGGTGCACCATGCTGAACGTGCCGTACGCGCACCCCTCGAGGTCGTAGCGGGCGCCCACCACGTTCATGCCGGCACGGAGGCGGGCGGCGAGGCGGTTGGCCCGCGCCTGCGCCGTGCCATCGGCGGCCAGCTTGAGGGCGGCGGTGCCGGCCACGGCGGAGAGGGGGTTGCCGTTGTAGGTGCCCGGGTGCGCGACGCGCCGCCCGCGGTTCCACGCGGCGTCGTCGCCGAAGCGGATGATGTCCATGATCTCGGCGCGCCCGCAGACGGCGCCGCCGGGCAGGCCGCCGGCGAGGATCTTGGCCAGGGTCGTCAGGTCGGGCGCGATGCCATGGACCTCCTGGGCACCGCCAGGCGCGCACCGGAAGCCGGTGATGACCTCGTCGAAGATGAGGACGGTGCCGGTGGCACGCGTCGCCTCGCGCAGTCCGTGCAGGAAGTCGGCCTCGATGGGGAGGGCGCCCCACGACGCGCCGGTCGGCTCGACGATGACGGCGGCGATGTCCCCGGCGGAGAGGGCGGCCTCGACGCGCTCAAGGTCCGGGGCCAGGACGACGACGGCGTCAAGGACCGACCCGGGCACGCCGCTCGAGGTCGGCACGTCGTACGGCGGCTCGACGCCGGCGGTGACGGCATCGTGCCACCCGTGGAAGTGGCCCTCGAACTTGAGGACGCGCGTGCGTCCGGTGAAGCTGCGGGCAAGGCGGATGGCCATGTGCGTGGCCTCGGTGCCGGACGCCGTGAACCGGACGCGCTCGGCCGAGGGGACCAGGCGCTTGGTCCACTCGCCCCACTCGATCTCGAGCTCGTGCGCGGCGCCGAAGTGGGTGCCGCGGGCGACCTGCGCCTGCACCGCCTCGACGAGGGACGGATGCGCGTGCCCGAAGAGGAGGGCGCCATGACCGACGGCGTAGTCGATGTAGCGGTGGCCATCGACGTCCCACTTGTAGGCCCCGGCGGCGTCGTGCATGTAGAGGGGGAACGGACTGAGATAGCGGGCATCGTGCGTCACGCCGCTCGGGAACACCTCGCCGGCGCGCGCGTACAGGGCGCGTGACCCGGGCCGGTCGCGGACGAACGCTGCCTCGTAGTCCAGGACGGTCTCGTCGGGGACGCGCAACTCGGGCGCACGGGTCGCGACCACTGGTCCACCCCCTTCAATGTCGGCGCCCCGGGAGGGGCGGATCGCAGCAGTGTACGGAGGGTGCCACCGGCTGGCCCTCGTTCCCCCCTCTGCCGCCGCAGCGGGGGAGGGGCAGGGGGTGGGGGTCATTCCCACCGCCAGTCCCCCCCTCGTCCGGCCCCGCACTGGAGGCTAGCGGGAGTTGGCGCGTGCGCGACCGAAGGCCTCGACGGCATCGACCAAGGCGTCTGGTCCGAAGCGGATCGGATCGGTCGCGGGCAGGCCGGTCTCGGCGGTCGCCCGGGCCACGGCGGCGCGGGCGTCGGCGTCGGGCATCCCGTGCGTGTTCAGGGAGATCGCGATCACTGGCGCCGGCTTGACGGGTGCGGTCAACGCGCGATGGATCGAGATCAGGTCGGCGTAGGACGGGATCGGCAGGGTGTAGCGCCGGATCTGGGTGCGCGTGGCCTGGTGGCACAAGATGAGGGCGTCGGGCGCGGACCCGTGGATGAGCGAGAGGGTGACGCCCGAGTAGCCCGGGTGGACGAGCGACCCCTGGCCCTCGACGAGGATGAAGTCGTCCGCGGCGGCGGCGACCTTCGCGGCCTCCATCACGAGGTCCTCGGCGGCGCCGGCGGTGAAGTCCGAGATCACCTCGTCGATCGACGCGCCCCACCCGGCGATCATGATCCCGGTCTGCCCGGTCGGCACGAAGACGGAGGTGCGTTCGCGCTTGCGCAGGAGGGCATCGACCTCGAGGGCGGTCGACATCTTCCCGACGTTGCAGTCGCTCCCGACGGTCAGGATCACGGTGGCCGGGAGGGCGTGCGCACGCGTGTCGGCAACGCGATGGGCGTCGGGGACCCGGCGGGCATCCCAGATGGTCACGCCGGCCGCCGCGGCGACCGGCGCGAGTTCGGCATCGTCGCTCAGGAAGGCGTGGAGGCCGTTGATGACGTCGAGACCGGCGCGCATCGCCTGCACGATCTGGGCACGCCATGACGCGGGCAGGACTCCTCCTCGCGGGGCGGTGCCTAGCAGGAGCGTGTTCGCGTCCGGGTGGAGGGCGAGCGCATCGCCGACGGATGCGACGACGGGGATCAGGTCGCCGACGCCGATGACGTCCGAGGCGCGCTTGCCGGCATGGGCTTGGTCGACGACGGCAACCACGGGGTCGATCGCGTAGCGGATGACGCCGACGGCGGTCTTGGCCTCGAGCAGGTCGAAGCCGCCGTCCGCAAGCGCGATGATCCGTCGTTCACCCCGTGGTCGCATGTCCCGGCCCTCTTGCGCGGCCAAGGCCGCGCCGTCGATCCCTCCTCGTCCCGGGAGGTTTCACGAAGGATACGCACGACCTCGGCGGACGGCCTGCCGGGCTTGGCGTGGGACAATGCGCTCCGCGAGGCCCGGGCGAGGCGTGGCGGATGGCCACGCACCCGCGTGCCGACGGAGGAGCCGGGACATGGGCAAGATCGAGGCGAAGCTGAAGGAGTTGGGGATCGAGTTGCCGGCGCCGACCCCATGGCCGGCGCACCTGCCGCTCATCCCGGCCGTACGTGTCGGCAACCTGATCTGGCTGTCGGGCAAGACGTCGAAGATGATCGGGAAGGTCGGGCGCGAACGGACCGTCGAAGAGGGATACGAGGCGGCGAAGGAGTGCGCCATCGGCCTGATCGCGACGCTGCGCGACGAACTGGGCGACCTGGACAAGGTCAAGCGGATCGT
>CAMBEO010000085.1 GCA_945865725.1 Thermoflexus hugenholtzii JAD2
GACGGCCGCCTATACTGCGGCCATGCGTACCGTCCATTCACGCTGGCTACTTGCCTACGGCGGAACCTTCCACACGCAGGATCCGAAGGCGCCACGCGCGCAGGCGTTGCTTGCCCGTGATGGCGAGGTCGTGGCCGTAGGGTCGCGCGACGACGTCGAGTCGCTCGCCCGCCTCCTAGGGGCACAGGCCGGGAACCAGGTGCGCTTGGACCTCGAGGGAGCGGCGGTCGTGCCGGGCCTGATCGACGCGCACATCCACCTCCTGCACTGGGCCTCAAGCCTTGACCGCGTGCCGCTCGGCGGCGCGACGAGGCGCGCGGAGGTCGTGCGGCGGGTCGCCGTGGCGGCGTCGAAGGCGGCCCCGGGGGCATGGGTGCAGGGATGGGGATGGGACCACTCGCTGTGGGATGACACCGACGGGGGCTTCCCGGACGCCGCAATCCTGGATGCCGTCGCGCCGGACGTGCCGGTGGCACTGACCCGCAAGGACGGCCACATGGTGTGGCTGAACTCGATGGCGATGGGCCGGGCGGGGATCGGGTTGGCGACCAACGCGCCGCCAGGGGGCGTGATCGGTCGGGACGTGCACGGCCACCCGAATGGCCTGCTGTTCGAAAACGCCGTGAACCTCCTCGAACGGGTGATCCCGGCACTGACGCACGCGCAGGCGGTCGACTCGTTCCGGCGCCACCTGCCGGACCTGCACCGGGTGGGCGTGACGGGGGCGCACGTGCCGGAAGGCCCGCGCACGTTCCGCGCGCTGCAGGCGCTTGACGCCTCCGGGGATCTCGGCTTGCGCGTGCACATGATGCTGCCCGCGGGGGCGGCGCGCCACGCGATCGCCGCCGGGCTCGCGACCGGAATCGGGTCCCCCCGCCTCAAGGTCGGCCACGTCAAGTTCTTCGTCGACGGGTCGCTGGGGTCGGAGACGGCGGCCATGTTCGACCCGTTCATCGGGTCGCCCGGGAACGTCGGCGTCCTCACGATCGAGCCGGACGACCTCCTCGAGGCCGTGCGGGAGTGCATCGGGGCCGACCTCGCCCCCGCAATCCACGCGATCGGTGACCGTGCCAACCGGATTGTCCTCGACGCCTTCGAGGCGACGCGGGAGTCGTGGTCGGCGCGAGGGCTTCGCCCGCGTGTCGAACACGTGCAAGTATTGCACCCATCGGACGTGGAGCGCTTCGGTCGCCTCGGCGTGGTCGCGTCGATGCAACCGATCCATGCGACGCAGGACCTCGACCTCGTCGACCGCCTGTGGGGGGCGCGAGGCCGGTACGCGTACGCGTTCGGGAGCCTTGAGGCGACGGGTGCGGTCCTGGCGTTCGGGTCGGACGCGCCCGTCGAGACGCCGGACCCGCTCCAGGGCGTCGTCGCGGCGGTCACGCGGCGCCGCCCCGACGGGTACCCGACCGAGGGCTGGTATCCGGACGAACGGCTGGCGACGGCGCGCGCGATCGCGGCGTACACCACGGGATCGGCATATGCGTCGCAGGACGAGGGCGTCCTCGGCGTGCTTGCGCCCGGTGCCCGTGCCGACCTCGTCGTCCTCTCGCGGGACCCGTACGAGGCGCCGCCCGAGGCACTCCACACGGTGCGGGTCTGCGCCACCGTCTTCGATGGCGAGGTCGTCTACCGGGAGTGACACGCCCCCGGCACCGTCCGCACCCGCCCTCTCGCGGGGGGCATCCCGTACCCTTTCATCAATGCGAGTCGGTCTGATCACCGCCGAGTTCCCACCACAAGTCGGCGGGGTCGGAGAGCACGCGGCGCGACTCGCCGCGGGGCTGCGAGAGTCTGGGCACTCCGTTCAGGTCGTGACGTCCGCCGGCGAGGTGATGACGGAAGACCGGTTGATGGGGCGCGGGTCGCGCATCGACCGCATCGTGGACCGGTGGGACTGGCGCATCCTCCTCACGCTGCCTCGCGTGGCGATCCGGCATGGCTGGGACGTGGTGCACATCCATTACCAGCCGGGGGCGTACGCCCTACACGGTGCGATCTGCTTGCTGCCACGCTTCATCCGGCGCCTCGCGGTGCCGCCGGCGATCGTGACGACCTTCCACGACCTGCAGGTGCCGTACCTCTTCCCGAAGGCGGGAGGGTTGCGGCGCCGGTTCGTCCAGGACATGGCGCAGCATTCCGACGGGACGATCGCGGTGGCCGACGAGACGGTCGGGCAGCTGTACAAGTGGACGAGCGGTTCGGGGCATGAGGTTGCGGTCGCGCACGTGCCGCTTGGCAACCATTTCGATGCCAGGCCCCCGCGAGGGTACGACCGCGCGGCGTGGCGGGAAGTGCGGGGGATCGGGCCGGACGCGTGGGTGATCGGGCACCTTGGGTTCGTGAACCCGAGCAAGGCGGTCGACGTGACCGTCGCCGCCCTCGCCATGCTCGTGGCCGCCGGACATGACGCCCACCTGCTCATGATCGGGCAGGCTTCCAGCCCGACCGACTCGGAGGGCGCGCGTGCCCTCAACCGCATCCTCGTGATGGTCGAACAGATGGGCATCGCGTCGCGCGTGCACTGGACGGCGCACGTGTCGGCCGAGGAGGCCGCCGGGCTTCTAGGGTGCGTCGATGTGATGTCGCTGCCCTTTCGCGACGGGGCCTCGCTGCGGCGCACGAGCCTGATCGCCGCGTGGGCGAACGGCATCCCGGTCGTCACGACCGACGCCGCCGTCCCGGTCGACTGGTTGCGCCATGACCCTCCGGCGGCGGTGTCACCGTCGGGCGGTCCAGAGTCGCTGGCCCTGACGATCGAGCAGGTGATGGAGAACCCCGCCTACCGCGAGGTATTGCGGGCCCGCGGCCTCGAGTTCGCGGCGCGTTTCACGTGGCCGTCGGTCGTCGCGCAGACGCTGGACGTCTACCGCGAGGCGCGACGCATGCCGACGCGCGACTAGCCTCCGCCGCGCGGACGATGCCGGCGGGACGCCGGCGCTCCCAGTGGGGCCGGGGGGGGTGAAGGTCGCCTTCGGCGTCCGGCGGGTGACCCGCGTTACTGGCGGCGCGCGAGCGACGCGACCATGGCGAGGTCCTCGGGCGCGAACGCCCGCGTCATCCACAGGGCGAGCGGGTAGGCGACGGCCGCGCCGATGGTTCCGAACCACGGGTCGACCGTCGCGCCGGCGAGGAGGACCAGCGTGGCAGCGGCGACGCCGGGAAGCGGTCGGACGCACGCCACGGCGAGGGGGGCGAGCGGCATGCGCGTCGCGATTGCCCGGGCGAACGGGATAAGGAGGATTGCCTCGGTCGCAATAGTCGTGGCCGCCGCGGCGACATAACCGTATGCCGGGACGAGGAGGAGGTTGGCGCCGAGGTTGAAGGCGGCGGCGAGGGCGAAGGCGCTGGTGATCCGCGCCTGCAAGCCTAGGGCGATCAAGACGTATTGCGTCAGGCCGTTCACGAAGCTCAAGGGCAGGAACCAGATCAACACCTGGAGGGCGACCGCGCTCTCGGGCAGGAAGGCCTCCCCCCAGAGCAGGAGCGACAATGGCGTCGCGATCCACGTGAGCAAGACGGCCACCGGCATGGCGACGGTGACGAGGATCGTGAGCGCGAGGGCGTAGGTGCGGCCAAGGCCGGCACCGGGCGCGTCGCTCCTCCCGGCACGCCGCGACAGGAGCGGGAAAAGGGCGAGCACGAAGCTGCTGGAGATCCCCCCGACGCCGTCGATGACCTTGTACGCGCTGGCGTAATGGCCGACGGTGGCACGGTCCCAGGCGCTCAGGACTTGCACGTCGATGCGGAAGAAGACGCCGTTGAGCAGGTTGTTGAGCATGAGCGGCAGGCTGTCGCGCAGGAGCGGGACCAGGCCGGCGCGGGACCAGGCGACCGCAAGCGGCACGAGGTCACGGCGAGCGAGGGCGGCGAAGGCGATCGCGGTCGCGACATTTACGGCGAGCGAGGTGGCGCCAAGGCCGACGATGCCAGCGCCGCTGGCGAGGAGGGCTGTCCCGGCAAGTGTCGTCGCGACGGCACCGATGACCGAGACGAGCGCGGGCACGCCCATGCGTTCGAAGGCGCCGTACGTCGCGCTGGCCGCGGCGGCGACGGCGCCCGGCAGGAGTCCGGCGGCGAGGAGGATGATCGTCCACGCGAGGTCGGTGCCGATCCAACCGGACGCGCGCGCGACGGCGGCGATGGGCGCCATCGCAAGGGCGGCCACCGAGGCCAGGGCGAGTCGGACGCCGAGCGTCGTCGCGACGACCTCCCGGGCCGCGTCGGTGCGGTCCCCGGCCCCGCGCGTGCGAGCGACCTCGCGGGTGAGCCACGTGCCGAGGCCGAAATCGGCGAGGATGCCCGCGTAGACCCAGAGGTTCACGGCGATGGCGTAGTCGCCAGTCCCGGCGGGGCCAAGGGTGCGGGCGGTGACGACGGCGAGGACCCACGCAAGGGCGCGACCGGCGAGGGTGGCGACGAAGGGCGCCGCGGTGTTGGCGATGACGCGGCGGGCGATGGCATGCCGCGCGTCATCCGGCGCGCCGGGACGAGCGACGGGCTCGGGTGCGACCCCCTGGTTGGCAGGGGCGGCCTCGTCGGGCGCGCCAGTCGCGGTCATCGGCGGTACAACGGCCCCCCGACCGACGCGGGCCATCTCCGGTCACCTTCGTCAGCGAACGACGCGTGGACCGCCCTGAGACGATTGGGAGCGCCCGCGTCCGGCGGGCATGGACGTGTCTGGCGCGCGGGGTCTGCCCGACGTCGCGGCCGGCGGGCAGTTCGTTGGCGAGGCGTCGTACGATCACATGGGGCGCGCGGGGGCGCCGTTACGACCGCACGGCGCGCGCGGGGGCGCGTGCCAGGGAGGTGTGACCATCCCTACGGAGCGAGCGATCAGCGAAACGGCGCATCGCGGGCGTCGGCCGCTCATTGGCGTGACAGGTTGGGTGCACGTGATCGAAGGCGCGCCGGCGCGCGAGCCGATCATCGGCGCGCGATCCGCGGACGTCCTCGCCGTGCAGGAGGCGGGGGGCATCGCGGTCGTCCTCCCGCCGACTAGCGACGCCACGGCGATCGAACGCCTCCTCGACACCCTGGACGGGTTCCTGTTTACCGGTGGCCGGGACATCGACCCGGCGCACTACGGGGAGGTGCCGGTGAACGACACGGTGGTCGTGACGCCGGATCGGGACGCCTTCGAGTTGCCATTGATGCGGTGGGCGGTCGAGCGCGACCTGCCCGTCCTGGCGATCTGCCGGGGGTGCCAGGTGCTTGGGGTGGCCCTCGGCGGGACGCTGTGGCAGGACCTGCCGTCGCAGCGCGACGATGGCCTGGAACATCTCCAGAAGGCGGGGCGCGACGTGACGACGCACGCGGTCTCGATCAAGTCAGGGACGCTGTTGCACCGGATCCTCGGCGTCGGTGACGCGACGGACGTGGAAACGAACACGTTCCACCACCAGGCGATCAAGGACGTGCCCCCGCTGCTGGTTCCGACCGCGTTCGCGCCGGACGGGTGTGTCGAGGGGGTCGAGGCACCGTCAAAGCGGTTCGTCGTGGGCGTGCAGTGGCACCCGGAGTTCCTCGCACCGGGCCACGAACTCCATCGACGCGTGTTCGAGGCCCTCGTCGCCGCGTCGACCGGGCGCTAGGGGGCGACCTCGCGGGGGAGTGCCGCGATAGTCACGGCCCCGCCAGGGGGGCACACCAACCGGGAGGCAGGTGCCCTTGCCGGAGGTAGTCCAAGGTCCAAGCGATGCCGTCCCGGTCGTTCGACGGCGCGATTCGGTCGAAGGTCGTGGCGTGGCCGTCGCGCCGCGTGATGCCGTGCCAGGCCCCGGCGCGCGCGGCGGGCGTCGCGTTGCCCATTGCGACGCCGAGGCCGACCGCGCGCAGCATCTCGACGTCGTTCACGTTGTCGCCAAACGCTGCGACCTGCGCCATGGTGATGCCGAGATGGCCCGCGAGGGCGGAGACGCC
>CAMBEO010000086.1 GCA_945865725.1 Thermoflexus hugenholtzii JAD2
GGGAGAGGGAGGGGGAATCGCGCGTCCCGTCCGGCGACTGGAGATGGAGTCGGTGACGCACGCGTTCCGCGGCGCGGCGTACCGCCACCTCGGGGGCGAGCTCGTGGCCGTGGACAACGTGTCCCTCGCGCTCACGTCCGACCCGCCCCGGATCGTCACGCTGGTCGGAGAGAGCGGGAGCGGCAAGAGCACCGTCGCACGGATCCTCCTCGGCCTGCTGAAGCCAGCAAGTGGTCGCGTGACCTTCGACGGCGATGACGTGTACGCGCTTCCCGCCAAGGGCAGGTCCGCATTTCGCCGGGCCGTGCAGGCGGTGTTCCAGGACCCGTACGGGATCTTCAACCCGTTCTACCGCGCCGATCGCGTCTTGTGGAAGGCGATCGAGCGATTCGGCATCGCCGGCACCCGGCCTGAGGCGGTCGCGGCGATCGAGCGCTCGCTGG
The DNA here is from genome assembly GCA_945865725.1 of Thermoflexus hugenholtzii JAD2. Lineage (GTDB taxonomy): Bacteria > Chloroflexota > UBA11872 > UBA12225 > UBA12225 > CAILQO01. The sequence continues at coordinate 444 of CAMBEO010000086.1, forward strand.
CCGCCGTCCAGTTGAAATCCATCGACGTGCTCGGTCGCTACCCCCACCAATTGAGCGGCGGACAGCGCCAGCGGGTCATGCTCGCGCGGGTGCACCTCCTGCAACCGGCGTTCATCGTCGCCGACGAACCCGTGTCGATGCTCGACGCGGCCGTTCGGGTCCTCTTCCTGAACATCCTGCTCGACTTTCGCCAGCAGTACGGGATGAGCACGCTCTTCATCACGCACGACCTGTCGAACGCCTTCTACGTCGGCGGGCAAGTGATCGTGATGTCGCGAGGACGCATCGTCGAACGCGGCGACGCGGACGACGTCATGCTGCGTCCGGCGCACCCATACACCCAGCTGTTGCTTGCCTCCCTGCCGTCGCCCGATCCCGACGTCCGCTGGACGGACCGCATGACCGATACCGAGCAGACGAGCGCGTTGGCCGATCCCGGGCGCACGCGTTGCCTCTTCGCCGAGCGATGCGCGCACGTCATGGATCGCTGCTGGCACGAGGTCCCGCCGACATACCCGCTCGTGTCGGAACCCACGGCCACGGCGGCGAGCGTCGTCGCGAACGGGAAGCCCGCGGCGCGGGCGGACGTACCGGCCGACGAGGGTCACGCGGTCGCCTGCTTCCTCTATGACCCTGCCAGTTCGAGCGCCGGCACGCGGGTCGCCGCGCCCATTACCCGATGAGCGGCTGGTCGACGGCGGCGGCCCTGGCGGTGCTTCTCATGGGTGCCAGCGGATGCGCCGTCCGGGTCGGCACGGCCCCCGCGAGACCGCCAGTGGAAGCGGCGCCCGCGTCGACGCCCTCGCCGGTGGAAGCAGCCGCGCCGCCAACTGCGGATATTGGTGCCATCCTCACCTGCGACTGCCTCGAACGACCGTAGGGCGCGCGTACGCGGACAACGATGGTTCTTCGCCTTCAGCGCCCCTGCCGGTTCGCAATGCTCCGATCATCAAGCACGTAGCGCGGCACGTGGCCCGCGAAGAACCGCTCCAAGTCGTCCACCATCAAGGAGAAGAAGCGGGGGCGCGACTCCGCGTTCGAACCGGCGATGTGCGGCGTGAGGAACACGTTCGGCAGGCGCCGGATCTCGCTGTCGGCGGGGATCGGCTCCGGCTCGAACACGTCCAGCGCCGCGCGCACCCCGTCGCCACGCTTCAGGCGCTCGATCAAGGCCGCCGAGTCCACGATCGCGCCGCGCGAGACGTTCACGAACGCCGCGTTTGCCGGTAACCAGTCGAGTTCGGTGCGACCGATCATCCCCCGGGTCCGGGGCGTCAGCGGCGCGAGGCAGGTGACGACGTCGGACCCTCGGAACGCGTGCTCGAGCGAGGTCCGCGTGAAGCCGTAGATGTCGGCGACCTCGGGCGCGAGGTACGGGTCGTGGACACGGACCTCGCAGCCGAACGGGCGCAGGAACTCCAGCAGCCGCCGGCCGATGTGCCCGCAACCGACCAGGCCGACCCGCTTCCCGGTCAGCTCGCCGAACTGGTAGCCGGCATGGTTGCGATCCTGGCCGACCTCCCCGCCGATCATCCGACGGAACTCGTGGCCGGCATTCCGCATGGCGACCAGCATCAGCGCCAGCGCCCACTCGGCGACCGGGTACGAGGACCCGTTCGTCGTGTCGAGGACCGTGATGCCCCGCGCCTCCAGGGCCGCCATGTCGAGGCGGTGGGCGAACCGGTCACCTTCCAGCTCACCGACGACGCGCAATCGCGGCGCCGCCTCCAGGAGGCGCGCATCGACCCGCGGGGCGCCGGCGCAGACGAGCAGCGCGTCCGCGTCCGCGACGGCACGCAGCAGCTCGGGCGAAAGTTCTGGCGCGACGGCCCCGAGTCCGCGCCCTCCCTCCCCGTCCGGCGCAGGAACCCATTCGACGTCGGCAAAACCCGTGAGCCGGGCGAGGTCGGCCGGCGCGAGATAGGTCGCACGCATCCGCTCGCGAAACGTCACGACGACGCGCGGGCGGCGCTCTGGATCCGGCGCCGACGGGGTGGACGTCACCGGGCCACCCCCAGGTCGCGATCAAGCGCCTCCTGCCACGCCGACACGGCCGGCAGGCCTGCCTCGACCTCCGCGACCGACACCGGCCGGCCGAGGAGCGACGACTCGAACATCGCATTCACGACCGCGACCGCGTGGCGCCCCTCGGCGCCGCCGACTTCAGGCGCCTGTCCGGTCGCGATGGCCCGACCGAAGTCGGCGTACACCGCGGCCTGGATCTTCCGGTCGATCGCCATGGAGTCGAAGGCGTACCCGCCAAGGCGCTCGCCACCGAACAGGTTCGCGGTCGAAGCATCGACCTTCCAGTCAGGAACCATCTCGAGGAGCGCGTCAACGGCAAGCGGTTCGGCGCTGCCGTCAACCCAGACCCGTGGCCCGTTCCCGGTACGCGGTGGCGCCGGTTCCATCGAACCCCGGCTTCCGAAGTACTGCTTGCGCCCGAACCCGGTGCCGTGTCCCGCGTGGCTCAGCGTCCAGTGGCCGATCACGCCCCGTTCGAATCCAAGAATGGCGAAGGCGGTGTCCTCGACGTCCGGCTCGACCATCCGCGGAACCTCCAAGTTCGCGTTCGTCAGCGCGTAGATCGCGCCTGGCGACGCCTCCCGTCCGGGGCGTCCTTGCGGGCGCATCCCCGTCCGGACCCGGTCGAGCAGCTTGACCGTCGCCCCGACGGTCGCGACCGGTCCGAACGCATGGTGCATCAGGTCGACGTTATGCACCCCGACATCGAGCAAGGTGCCGCCATAAAGGCGAAGGTGGCGCCACGGCGTGATGACGATCCGTCCCCCACTCGAGATTCTGGCATCGACAAGCATCCATGGGTCCCCGATCGCCCCGGCATCGAGGAGCGCCCGCGTCAGGCGCACGAGCGGGTCGAAGCGGTAGTTCTCGGCGACGCACACGACGCGACCCGATGCCCCGGCCGCGCGCATGATCGCGGTGCAACCCCCCACCGTCAGCGCCATCGGCTTCTCGACCAGAGCGTGGGCACCCGCGCCGAGGAACTCGACCGCGATCGCCTCGTGCAGGCGAGGTTCGGTCGTGATGTCGACGGCGTCGAGGCGCGGCGTGCCTTCGATCAGGGCGCGGGTGTCCCGGAAGACGGCCGGGCGCTCGCCAAGCTCACTTGCGGCCGTGTCGGCGAGGAGGTTGCCGTTGGCGTCGTTCGGGTCGCAGACCGCGACGAGGCGGAACGCGGGCGCCCCGTCCCGACCGGCGACGGCCCGGGCATGTTCCACGAGTCCGAGCAGGTGGCGGTTGCCCATGCCGCCGCAGCCGACAATGGCGATGGTGATCGGGTCTGGCGCCGAGGTCATCAGCGGGATCCTTCCGTGAGGGGGTCCGCGACGGGAACGGCGTCGCGAACGGCCGGCAGCACCGCGCGCGCGAACAACTCGAGGCCCGCGAACGACGGAAGGTCGAGGAACCAGAGTTGGAAGTGCGTCACGCCGATGGCGACGTAGGCCCGGACCTGGGCGATGACGTCCTCGGGAGTGCCGATGAGCCAGTCGGGCACGGCCGCGGCGAACGCGCCCTCGTCGCTGGATTCGAGCGCGGCGAGCACGTCCTCGCGCCGCCGATGTCTTCCGGGAGGGGATGCCAGGTCGGCGATCACGCGCAACCGGGCCTTGACATCGTCCGCGGTCGGCGCGACAAGCACCTGCAACTCGACGGAGCGTTCGAGGGACGCCGGGTCGCGCCCGATCCGCCGGCACGCGGCATCGACTGGGGCAAACTTCTCGAGGTAGCGAGCCGGGGTGGCGGGAGTGCTGTTCCAACCGTCGGCGTGGCGCGCCACCATGTCGCACCAGTCGTCCCCCCGTGACTCGCCGATCCAGATCGGGGGATGGGGGCGGCGTGCCGGCGCGGGCGTGCAGGTGGCGCCGACGGTCGCGTAGTACCGGCCCGAAAAGGTGACTGGCCCATCGGCGGCCCACAGCCGCTTGACAAGCCCGATCCCCTCGTCGAGCTGGGCAACGCGATCTTCGGGCGACGGGTACGGCAACCCGTAGGCGCGCGACTCGGCCTCGCCGCCCCAGTCGTAAAAGAACACGAATCGTCCACCGCTAAGCACGTCGAGCGTGGAGGTCATCTTGGCGATGAGCGCGGGGGTGCGAAACGCCTGGGCCATGTGGATCGGTCCGAGCAGCACGCGTGACGTGCGGCCGGCGAGGACCGACAGGGTCGTCCACCCTTCGAGGATCGCCCCGTCGCGTCCGAGGTTCAGGTGATCGGCAACCCAGACGGAGTCGAAGCCAAGCGCCTCAGTGGCGATCCCGACGTCCATCGCGAGGGCCGGCGACATGGACTCGAGTGCGGGGGTCCGAAAGAAGGCGGGGCCGGGCGCGGCGAAGACGGGGGCGCAAACTCCGAAGCGGACGGGGTACATGGGTGGCTCCCAAGGGCGTGGGGGGCGGCATCACACCTGCCCCCAACTCTGGTACCGCGTCCGGGACGCGAGGCCAAATGGAAGCAGGTGTGTTGCTGGCCATGACGCGGCGCGCCGGGGAACTATGCCTTCGCGAGGCAGGCCTTCACCTGTTCGGCGGCGTCTCGTAGCCCTGTCCCGGGCGCGACCTTCCCGTTCACGATGTCCGTCAGAGTCTTCGTCATGAGGACGTTGAGGTCGCCGACGTAGACCGTGCCGCACGAAAGCGGCGTGTCGGGCGGAAGCGTGCCGTAGTCGGCGGCCTTCAGGAAGGTGTCGATGTTCGCGGGTGGGGCGGCCAGGCTCCGCCACGACGCGTCCGCCTTCATCGACTGGAGGACCGGCACGCTGCCGTAGCTCGACGAGTAAATCTTTTGCGCCGGGGGGGAGATCGTGTACTTGGCCAGCTGCCACGCCGCATCTGGCAACTTCGTCTGCGTAGAGACCCCGGTGCCCGCCGTGCCCATGCCCGTCACCCGCTTCTTCGGGAACGCCGGTCGCAGCTCGACGTCCCAGTCGAAATTCGTCCCGATGTTCTTGCGGTTCGCGACCGATGCATTCCGGATGCCGAACACGATGCCGACCTTGCCCAGCTGGAAGGCGTTCCCGCCGAAATCGGTCCCGATCGGCGGCGCGACCTTGTGCTTGGTAACGAGACTCGACATCGCCTCGATCCCCTCGACGGAACCGGCCGAGTCGATCAGCTGCTGTTTCCCGTCCGCGCTCACGAGGTCGCCGCCGAAGCCCCGCATCCACGGCACGTACTCCGACCACGCGGTCCAGCTCAGGTTGACCCCGTACTGGCCCTGCGCCGGATTGTCGGCCGGCTTGGTCATCGCCTTGGCGGCGATGATCAGGTCGTCGAGGGTCCACGACGGCTTCGGGAACTCGACCCCCGATGCCTTGAACATGGATTTGTTGTAGTACATCACCAGGACGTCGAGCGCCCACGGCAGCATGTACTGGCCGGGGATCGACTTCACCCGCCCGAGGTCGAGCATCGCCGGGTACACGTCCTTCAGGAG
>CAMBEO010000087.1 GCA_945865725.1 Thermoflexus hugenholtzii JAD2
TCGTGTTCGACGAGGCCCGCGTTCTTGAACGTGATCGTGAGCGGGCGACCAACGACGGCGGTGATGACCTTCGGCTCGAAGCGCATGTCGTGCCCGGTGATCGTGATCGTCCCCCCTCCCGTGGCGGAGGAACGGATGACGCCAGAGAGCGCAAGCCCGCCACCGGCGAGGACGAGCGTCATCGTGAGCGCGGCGACCGCTATCCAATTGTTCCTGTTCATGACCGTCCTCCTCTCGCCGACCATCACCGTCTCTCCTCTCCCCCCGGCGGAAGGAAGGGGTGATGGATCCGTTCGCCTACGACGGGTTCGTCACGACCAACCGCGCCGTCATGCCTGCCTCGCGGTGTCCGGGAATCGTGCACCAGACCTCGTAACTGCCCGCCGCCGACGGGGTGAAGGTGAGGGTTCCCGTCTGGCCGGCACTCGCGCTGACGTGGAGGCGCGGCAGGTCCGCCATCGAGTGCATCCCCGTCGTGATGGCATCGACCGACGTCACGTCGCGCGCCGGGGCCTTCGGGATGACGAGATCGTGATCGATCACCCCGCCGTTCGTGAACCGGATCGTGAGGCGCGTGCCGGTGGTGCCGGCAATGACCGCGCGGTCATAGCCCATGTCATGCGCGACGACGTCGACCGTGATGGGAGCCCCCGGCGGCGGCAAGGGCGCCAGGTCGCGGTCGTACCACCAGGCGACTAGCCCTCCGGCACCCGACAGCACGAGACCGGCGCCGAGCGCGGTGCCTACCTTGCGCCTGCGCAACGCGCTGCTGGACATCGGTCGGGGCGTGCGAAGGCGCAGCGAGTTCGAGACGACGGAGACGCTCGAGAGCGCCATCGCCCCGGCGGCGAGGGCCGGGTTGAGCAGCGTCCCGGTGAACGGGTACATCGCGCCCATCGCCACCGGGATCAGCACGACGTTGTAGGCGAACGCCCAGAAGAGGTTCTGCCGGATGACCCGCACCGTGCGCCGGCTCAACCGCACCGCCGCCGCCACGCCCATGAGGTCTCCCCCGACAAGGGTGACGTCCGAGGCCGCGATCGCCACGTCGGTACCGGTGCCGATCGCGACCCCTAGATTGGCGCGAGCGAGTGCGGGCGCGTCGTTGATCCCGTCGCCGACCATGGCGACCCGGGCGCCGCCGGCCTGGAGGTGGGCGACCGCCGCGACCTTCGCCCCCGGCATGACGCCGGCGATGACGTGGTCGTCGGCAATGCCCGCCGCCCGGGCGATCGACATCGCCGTGGCACGCGTGTCCCCCGTGAGCATCCAGACATCCAGGCCGAGGGCACGGAAGGCGGCGACCGCGCGTGCCGACGTGGGCTTGAGCGCGTCGGCGATACCGAGGACGCACGCGGGAGTGCCGTCGATCGCGACGAGTACCGGCGTGCGGCCGGCCAGGGCGAGCCGTTCGGCTTCCGGCACGAGCACGGTGCTCGGGATCCCGCGCTCGTCCAGGAACATGGCGGAGCCAGCGATCACGTGCCGCCCCGCCACGACCGCGCTTACCCCTCGCCCGGCGACGGCCTCGAACTGGTTCGGGTCAGGAGCCTCGATTCCCTCGGCCGCAATCGCCGTGACGATCGCCGCGGCTAGCGGATGTTCGGAGTGACGTTCGGCGCCCGCGACCAGGCGAAGGGCCTCGTCGCGCCGCCCGGGATCCGACCACCCTGGAGCGAACCACCCTGGAGCGAACCAACGGTCGGTGAGCGTCGCGTGCCCGGTCGTCAGCGTTCCGGTCTTGTCGAGGACGACCGTGTCGATCGTCCCGGCCCGCTCCAGCGCCTCCCCGTCCCGGATCAGGATGCCCGCCAGGGCCGCCTCACCGGTCGCGACGATGATCGCCGTCGGCGTGGCAAGCCCCATCGCGCAAGGGCACGCGATGATGAGGACGGCGATCAGCGAGGAGAGCGCGAACGAGACGCGCGGCTCCGGCCCGAGGAACCACCACCCCGCGAACGCGATGGACGCAAGCACGAGGACCGCCGGGACGAACACCTCCGCGACCCGGTCCGCGAGCCGTTGCATCGGCGCCTTTGACGATTGCGCGTCATCGACGAGGCGGACGATCTGGGCCAGCGTGGTGTCGCGGCCGACGCGCGTCGCGCGCATCACGAAACTGCCGGTCGTGTTCAGCGTCGCGCCGATGACCGGGTCGTCCACCCCCCGCGCGACCGGCATCGACTCGCCGGTGATCATGGACTCGTCGAGGCTTGATTGCCCTTCCTCGATCACCCCGTCGACGGGAACCTTTCCGCCCGGTCGCACCCTCAGGAGGTATCCGACCCGCACGTCCGCGACGGGCACGCGTTGTTCGCGGCCGTCGACGACCAGGATCGCCTCCAGCGGTTGCAGCGAGAGCAGCTGCCCGATCGCGGCGCCGGTCTGGCGCTTCGCGCGATCCTCGAGGTACCGCCCGAGGAGGATCAGGCCGATGATCACCGTCGACGTGTCGAAGTACGTCTCGGCGACGACGCCGGATCCCTCGAACCACGACGGGAAGACGGTGACGGCGGCGCTCCACGCGTACGCCGCGGAGGTGCCGGCCACCACGAGGGTGTGCATGTTGGTGGTGCCGTGGCGCAGCGCCGCCCAAGCGCTCAGGTAGAAGCCGGCGCCGGCCCAGAACTGCACGGGGGTGGCGAGGACGAGGAGCCCCCAATGCAGCGAGGTCATCGGGATCGGCAGGTCGGGCCATCCCCACGAGATCCCGGGCCAGAACATGAGCGCCATGATGATGGCCGAGGCACCGAGGGCGAACCCCACCTGGCCCAGGCGCCCGTCCGGTCCCTCGCCCCCCTCTCCCTCGTGAGGGTTTCCAGCCGAGGGCGCATGCGCGGATGACGAGGGAAGTCCCCCCGCCAGCGCCGCGCCGATGCGATCGTCGACGGCGGTCGCCGAATAGCCCGCGCGCCGTACCGCCTCCACGACGAGGTCGCCCGGCACCGCTACTCCCGGGGCGAAGCGGACGCGGGCCCGTTCGGTCGCGAGGTTTACGGAGGCGTCGGCGACGCCGGCAACTCGATGGACGGCCTTCTCGACGCGTCGCACGCACGACGCGCACGTCATGCCTTCGATTTGAAGGACGAGTTCGGCGCCGGTACCTCGCGTGCCGTCGCCAGCGATGGTCCCGGCCGCTGGCAGGGCGTTCACGGCGTGGCGTCCTCGGATGACGGGAGACCGGAAGTCTCGTCCAGGGGTGCGGCTCGGGCGCCTTCATTGAAAAGGCGCAACAGCTCGCCGATCACCCGCTTGCGATCCTCGAGGTCATCCCCATCGAGGGCGCTGGCGACGCACGTGTGGAGGTGGTCCTCGAGGAGGAGCGACGCGACGCGCCCGATCGCCCCCTCGACGGCCTGCAACTGGCGGATGACGTCGATGCAGTAGGCATCGTCCTCAACCATGCGGATGACGCCCCGCAGGTGGCCGTTGACGGACTTGAGGCGGTTGAGGACGAGGGCGCGCCGCGCGGCGGTGGACATGGGTCGCTCCTGTCCAACGGTAGCACGACCCCTCCCCCAGGGGGGTGGGGTGAAACCCTGAACGCACGGCTACTCCCCTCTCCCGAGTCAACGGGGGAGAGGCAGGGGGCAGGCCGTGTCGCTACCGAGATCGGTGCGTGACCCACGACCCCCGACATCGTTATCCGCGTACGCGAACCCTCCCCCGCTTCGCGGGAGAGGGAAGCACCGACCTCACCATCGGCGCGGTAGGGGGAGCCAGGTCGGCGCGGTGCGGGCACCCTTGCCAATGGCGCGGTATCGTCCCGACCCGAGGGAGGGCACTACGGATGGCGATGCGCCTGGGGTTCAGCGCGTGGGCGATGCCGGAGATGCCGGTTGCCGACCAGATTGACCTGGTCGCACGGTGCGGGTACGGCGCGATCGAACTCATGGGCGGCGACCGCGCCGCGCTCAACCCGCGCACCATCTCCGACTCCGAGGCGCGCGACATCCGCCGCCGCGTCGACGACGCCGGCCTTGCCCTCCCCTCGATCGCCTGCCATGGCAACCTCCTCGTCGCCGACACCGCGCGCCGCGCCGACGAGAAGGCGCGCATCGTCGCCGCGATGGACCTCGCCGCGCGCCTGGCCGGGCCGGACGGTCCCCCTTGCGTCGTCACCATGGCGTGGGGCACCCCCGACGCCGACGACGCGGCGCGGCGGCGCATCGTCGAGGCGTTCGTCGAACTTGGGGAGGCCGGCGCGGCGCGTGGCGTCGTCGTGGCCATCGAGCCGCACGTCGGCCAGGCCCTCGACCTGCCCGACCGCGTGCAGGCCGTCCTCGACGCCGTCGCCTCACCGTGGGTGCGCCTGAACTTCGACAACAGCCACTTCGAGGTGATGGGCTGCGACGCGGCGGCGTACGTCCCGCATCTGGCGCCGTACGCCGTCCACACGCACCTCAAGGACCAGCGGGGGATTGCGCCCGCGTACGAGTTCTTGGTGCCGGGCGAGGGCGACTTCGACTACGCCGCCTACCTGCCATTGCTCGAGGGCGCGGGCTACGCGGGTTCGGTGACGGTCGAGATCAGCAAGATGGTGCAGAACCGCGCGGGGTACGATCCGGCGGAGGTGGCGGCGCGCAGTTTCGCCACCCTCGACAGGGCCGCCCGCGCGTCGGGGGTCACCTTTGCCCCCGCCAAGAAGGACCGCCACCCATGACGACCGGCACGCCGACGATCCACGCGATCCCGGTCGACGACCACGACGGCACCACGACGACCCTCGCGGAGTACCGGGGCGACGTGCTGCTGGTCGTGAACACGGCCAGTTATTGAGGCCACACCCCCCAGCACGGCGTGCTGGCCAACCTCGAGCGGCGCTACGGCCCCAAGGGCTTCCGCGTCCTCGGCTTCCCCTGCAACGACTTCGCGGACGAGGAACCGGACGACGTGCCGGTGATCGTGGCGTTCATGCGCCGCGAGTTCGGCGCGACGTACCGCCTGTACGGCAAGGTGCGGTGCGTGGAACCCGGGCCAAGCCCCATCTACGCGTGGTTGACGGCCCAGCCGCCGCGCCCGGGCAAGGTGGCGTGGAACTTCGCGAAGTTCCTTGTCGCGCGTGACGGGACGTTCCTCGGGCGGTGGTCGCCGGACACCGCGCCGGACGCGCGGATCGTGACGTCGGCGATCGAGAAGGCGCTGATGGTGCCGCGCCCGAAGGGGTAGGCGGCCCGCGATCGCCAGAGACGGAGTAGGGGGCGTCTTTTTCCCCTCTCCCCCGTGAGACTTTTCAGCAGGGGGCGCGTACGCGGATAACGATGGCAGTCAGGTCGACGGGTCCGTGCAGGCTGGTGCGCATGGTCAGGTGGCCCCCACCCATCGCCCCTCCCCCGCTGCGGCGGGAGAGGGGAGTCACGTTCGCGCGTGCCCGTCCGTCGATGCGATGACCAGACTCCCCTCTCCCGGGGGGAGCATAGGTAGCGACACGGAGTTGTCCAGATGCGGCGGGGCCCGCGATGTGGCATGAATGGGGCGGCCGCGCCCGTCAGATCGGTCTCCCCTGCCGGGCACGGCCGGAGAAGATCATGCCACCGCCAACGC
>CAMBEO010000088.1 GCA_945865725.1 Thermoflexus hugenholtzii JAD2
AGCGACGGGCATGCGTGCGTTGGCGGTGGCATGATCTTCTCCGGCCGTGCCCGGCAGGGGAGACCGATCTGACGGGCGCGGCCGCCCCATTCATGCCACATCGCGGGCCCCGCCGCATCTGGACAACTCCGTGTCGCTACCTATGCCCGAGCCGAGAGGGGCAGGCAAGGACCATCGTTATCCGCGTACGCGCCCCCTTCCATTGGCCGCAAGCGCCCCGCGCTGCGGCGGGAGAGGGAAGCACCCAAACCCCACCCCTGAGGAAAAGGACTCCCACGCCGGCGCGGGAGAGGGGGAGATGGACGCGCTAGCGGGTGGAGTTTCGCACCGCCCTTACGAGGTCGCGTGATCGCAGACGCGCCTCCCAGGTCGCCGCGATGGCGTCGAACGTTTGTGCCTTGGCCTGGCGGATGTGGGCACTCAGACGTAGGAACGGTGCGACGGCCAGGGGTGCCCGGGCTTCCGCCGACCCATCCGCGCTCGCCGTCGCGTCCCGCAGCGCGAGTTGCTCAGCGCCCTCGACGATCCGGTCATGCCACACGATGTGATCGTGCCAGTCCCCGAGGGCCTCTTGGATCGCGGTGTACGAGGCAACTCCCGCCGCCATGGTGTCGGTCGCGCCTTGGACATCCCAGCATGCCTGGAACAGTTCGACGGTGTAGCGCGCGCGCTTCGCGAGCAGGCGCACGTCATGCGCGAGGACTTCCTCGACGAATGGCATGGCCGCCGCCGCGGGCGTCGCCCCGTTCTGGATCGCCTCGGCGCGCCGGGCCGCCCACTCGCCCAAGGGCACCCCGAGGGTCTCCATCGCCTCGATCGCCTCGATCACCGGCGCCTGCCACGCGCCGCGCAAGGCCATGCGCACGGGTTCGTCACTCTCCTGCAGGTGCGCGCACAGGGCTGCAAGCCGGGGCAGGAAGGCGTGGCGGAGCCAGACGACCTCAGGATCCTGGATGAGCCGGCGGAACTCGGTCAGGGCCTCCTGCCGGTGCTCCTCCGTGAGCGCGACGAGGGGGGCCACGTCAACGTCCGGCGCCTTGCGCTTGGCGATTCCGGGAAGCGACCCGATCCACACGTCGAGGTCCCGGACGGGGCCAGCGGCGCGGCCGATCGTACGCAGCGCAACGCCCACGCGCTTGACGTCGCGCGCGCCAACCGCGGCACCCAAGGGGCGCGCCCACACGCGGGCGGCGACCCGCGCGCGACGGCTTGACGTGCGCAGGCGGTGGATGAACTCGGGTTCCTGGCCGATCCCCGCCCCGTCGATCTGGGCGATCGCCTTGGCAAGGTGGCCGTGGAGCATCACCATGCCAACCTCTGGCAACCGCGCTGGCTTCGGGGGCTTCGGGGGCTTCGGGGGTTTCGGGGGCTTCGGAGGTGGCGGCGGTGGGGGTGCCGGCGGAGCGGGAGGTGCAGGAGGTGTGCCGGCGAGCGAGCCGCGCTTCATTTCAGAACGCCGGCCCCGCTTGCCGGAACCCTTCGCCGACCGGGCGGCGACGGGCGTGCTAACGGCCTTCGCCGTGATCGTGGTCTTGAGCTTCGCGACAGGATTCATCCGTGCGACCTCCGTCGTGGCGGTGTGTCCGGGTGCGCGGGGTGCTTCCGGTTGCGGCGCGACGTTGTCGATGCGTGCGCCGAACGGCCAGGTCGCAGGTGCCTGCCACCACCCGTCGCGTGCGCGCCGGGCTTTCGCTCGACCCTCGAAGTCGGTCGGGATCGACTCGCGTGCCCCGAGTTGGCGCATTGCCAGATACGCCGTCGCGACCGCACCCGCGGTGGCGGCGAACCGCGCCCAACTGCCTCCAGAGAACGCTCGAGCCATCTCCCGCACCCTTCTCCCGGCCCGTTCGATCCGTTCGGACCCGCGCGCCGTCGCATGATCGTAACCGCACGGCTTGGGGACCGTGGGCGGCACACGCGATTCCGAAACGTTTACCGATGGCTTCCAGTCGGCACGTCCTCGCGACCGGAGGCTAGCGACCAGGCAAGGGTGTCGAGACGAGTGCCTGCGTGGGGGACGCATTCGGGCCCGCCACCGCCTGGGGAACCGGGCGCGGGGTCGCGGTTGGCAAGACTGCCACCACGGTCGAGGGCGTCCTCGCGACCGTTGTACCCGCGCCGACCGGCACGATGACGCCGCTTGCCCCCCCGGGGACCAGCGTCCGCGTCGGGGTTCCTGACCCTGGCGTCGCCGATGCCACCCCTGCGGGACCTGTCGCCCGCGCCGCTACCGTCGGTGCCGGCGTGCCCGCGCCCGGCGCACCACCGCCCGGCGCGGTCGCCCCCGGCATCGGATTGCGGCGCACGCGCACGTCCACCGTCGAGTCGCGATCTGCCGTCGTCCCGGCGAGGGGGACTTGCGCGAACGCCACGTCCTGATCCACCCCGGAGTTCGCCTCGTGGCGGAGCGCGACCCGGAAGCCCGCTTGCTCAAGGACCCGTCGCGCGTCGTCCGCCCGCATGCCGATCACGCCCGGGACCATCGGGCGCGCCGGTCCCCGGCTCACCCGGATGACCACTGGCTGCTCGGGGTCCACCTCGCCGCCCCTTGGCTGCTGCTCGAACACGACCCCCGCGACCGTAAGCGGGGTGTGTTCCTCCACCAGTTCTACCCGCAGTCCTGCACGCACCAACTCGTCACGGGCGTTCTGGCCGGTCTTGCCGATCGTGTTGGGCACGATGATCCGCTGTACGCCCTTGCTCACGACCAGGCGCACCGTTCGCCCGCGCGTGACCGAACTCCCCGCCGTCGGGTCCTGGCCGAAGATCGTGCCCGCGGGCGCGACCCGGCTCCAGTCCTCGACGACTTCAGTGACGAGGCCGAGCGCCGCGAGGGTTTCGCGTGCCCGGGTCGCCGTCTCGCCAGTCACCACTGGTACGAGGACGGTCGCCGGGGTCGGCGACGGGGGCGGTGCGGTCGCCTCGGCCACGGGGAACGGCGTGGCGACCGTCAGCGCCGGGACCGTCGGCATCGGCAGGGGCACGTCCGCGATGCCTGGGATCGCAAACGCCCGGACCAGCCATGCGCCGACCGCCATCAAGGCAAAGAAGGAGAGGATCCCGAACGCGATTGCCGTGCGGGTGCGCGTCGACGTCCCCGCGCGCCCGTCCCGCGGTGGTGGGGTGCCCCCTGCTACTCGCGCTCCCGTCCGGGGCAGGGGGGTGGCCGTCCGCCGGCGCCGCTCCGGGGCGGGGAGCCCCCCCACTGCCGGCACCACGCGCGTCATCCCGGGATCGTCCAATGGCATCGCGCCGGACGACCGCATCGTCCTGAAGGCGCTGATCCGCTCGAGGCTCGCGGCGAATGCCTCCATCGACTCGTAGCGGTCGCGGGGCGCCTTCGCGAGCGCGCGCATCACCGCCGACTCGACCTCCCCGCGGTACGCCGGCACGATCTCGCCCAGCGGGCGAGGCGCCTCGCCCACTTGGCGCATCATGATGGACGCCGGGGTCCCGCCCTCGAACGGCGGGTGCCCGGCCAGCATTTCGTAGACGATCACGCCGAGGCCGTAGATGTCGCTCGACGCCGTCGCCGGGTCGCCCTGCGCGCGTTCAGGCGAGAGGTATTGCACCGTCCCCCAGACCGTGCCCGGCTGGGTTGCGTTCGATGCCCGGAGGTCCTGCGCCAGGCCGAAGTCCGCGACCTTGGCGTCGCCGTCCGCGGCAAGCAGGATGTTTGCCGGCTTCAAGTCGCGATGCACCAGGTTCCGTCGATGCGCGAACCCGACCCCCGCGGCGACCTGGCGCGCAATCTCGACGGCCTCGTCGACCGGGACCGGCCCATGGCGCAGCCGGTCGGCGAGCGTCTCGCCCGGCAACCGTTCCATGACGATGTACGGCCGGACATGCCCCGTCCCCGGCTCGACCTCGTCGCCCGTGTCGTAGACGTTCACAAGGTGCGGGTGGCTGACGGAGGCGGCGATCCGCGCCTCCTGCCTGAACCGCGCCACGAACTCGCCGTCCCCCGCGTACTGCGCGCGCAAGACCTTGACGGCGACCTCGCGCCCCAGCGTCGCGTCGGTAGCGGCGTGCACCTCCGCCATCGCCCCGGCGCCGATGACCTCGCCAAGCCGGTAGCGCCCCCCGAGGACCCTTCCCGGCCGGGAGCGGCCGCCCGGTCCGCCAGTCATGCCCGGCACGGTCCGCACGCCGGACCCGGTTGGCGACGCTGGTCGTTCACGCGAGCGCCGCGATGCCGGGGGCAGGCACCGGTTGCACGGGTGCGAGGCGCTCGAGGGCATCGCGCGCCGCCGCCTGTTGCGCCGCCCGCTTCCCCGTGCCCTCGCCCTCCCCCAGCACGCGGTCGCTGGCCCATACCTCCACGCGGAACCGCTCGGCATGCACGGGCCCGACCCGCGCGACGACGACGTACCGCGGCGTGTCGCCGGAATCCGCTTGCACGATCTCTTGCAGGCGGCCTTTCACGTTTGCGGTGCGCACCTCGCTGGAGGCGTCCTGGAGGCGTGCGCGCAGGAGGCGCGTGACCACGGTGCGTGCGCCCCGGATCCCCTGGTCCAGGTGAACGGCGGCGACGATGGCCTCCACCGTCCCGGCGAGGATCCGCGCGCGCCCGCGCCCGCCGAGCGACCCCTCGCCCCGGCTCGCGCGGACATGCTGGTCCAAGCCGAGGTGCTCCGCCACGACCGCAAGGCCCGTCGTCGACACGAGGATGGCGCGCAACGCGGTCAGTTCACCTTCGGGCGCCGACGGAAACTTTTGGCAGAGCATCTCGGCGACAAGGAACTGCAAGATCGCGTCGCCAAGGAACTCCAAGCGCTCGTTCGCCTCGCCGGTCGCCCCAGGATGGTCGTGCAACCATGACCGGTGCGTCAGCGCCTCGGTCAGGCGGGCCGGGTCTCGGAACCGCACGCCCAGGAGGCGCGCAAGGTCGGCTTCGTCGGGCACGGCTCGCGGCTCCGGTCTCGTCCGCCTCGGGAGGACGCGGGCGTGGCGTCCGACCCCCCGCGTTGGGGCCGGTCGAGTATATCCGCGCGACGTGCCAGTCCCGCCCGTCGTGCGTCTCGCCCGGGCCGGGCGGTGACGTCACGGGGTCCGGGGCAGCGGCAGGAACGTGTCGTACAGGAACTTGCCGGTCAGGATCGTGATCAAGCCTGCCAGGACTCCGCCCGCGACCTGCGAGAGGGTCGCCGCGTCGGGCGACGTTGACAGGGCCGGCCAGGCAAGGTCGTAGCACACGAGGGCAATCGCGACCCGCGCCACGAGGCGCACGCCCCCGCCGATCGCGCGACGGATCATCGCCGTCCCCCCGGGCGACG
>CAMBEO010000089.1 GCA_945865725.1 Thermoflexus hugenholtzii JAD2
TCGTGCCCCTACTGCGGCGACCCGCTGTCGCTCCTCGCGACGGGCGAGGCCGCCTGCGGCTGCGGGTGCCCCATCGTCACGTGCCCGCGATGCCGCGCCCCCCTCGCGCCGTTCCTCAACCCCGACGGGTCGGTGCCGCCCGGCCCGCACGCCTGCCCCCACCTGGCGGTCGTCGCACCGGGCGTCGACATCGCGACCGTCCCCGCCGTCGCACCCTTCACCCTCCACGAACTGCCGGCGCTCCCACGCCATGGCGGCGTCCGCGCGGTGACGGACGGGGCACGCATCACGGCCTTCGGTACCCGCCTGCCCCTGCTTTCGGCGTGGCGACGGCTGACCGCCCGCCCGCCCACGTGGGACCTCGCGCACGCGATCGTGGCCGCCGGGATGGCCGGGGCGTCTGCGCGGGTCGTCCACCCACCGGGCGACGCCGCCGACGTCGGCGCGGCGGTCTTCTCGGCGGACGCGGCGCGCGACCGCGCGGCAATCCTCGACCACGACAAGGCAATGCGCGCGGGCTTCCGCGACCTCGCGGCGCGCCTCTGGCCGTCGCCTTCCGCCTGACCGACGGCCGCCCGCGCACGGCGATACCCTGCGCACCGCGGAGGGGAACGTGTCCGAAATGCCGTCGGTGCTGGCCACCGGCTTCAACTCGCCAGAAGGACCGGCCTTTGACCGGCACGGCAACCTCTGGTTCGTCAACTGGTTGACCTCGAGCATCAACCGCCTCGACGGCTGCGTCGCCGGTGGCCCGGTGACCGAGGTGCTGAACACCGGAGGCATCCCGGCGGGCCTCGCCTTTCACCCCGACGGCACCCTGTACATCGCCGACGAGGGCGACCAGTGGCATGGCGTCCTGCGCATCGCGCCGCCGTACGACACCATCGTGTCGTGGCACGGGGCGTACCGGGGCGCACCCCTGAACGGTGCGAACGACCTCGTGTTCGCCAGTGACGGGACCCTGTACTTCTCCGACCCGTGGCGGTCCTCCCTCGAGAACCCGGTGGGCGGCTTCTACCGCGCCTTCCCGGACGGGCGGATCGAACAACTGGATACCGGATTGGCGTTCCCGAACGGCGTCGCCGTCGCGCCGGACCAGTCGGCGGTCTTCCTCGCGGAGACGCGCCCGAACCGGATCCTGCGCTACGACCTGCGGCGCGACGGCACCGTCGGGCCGCGCACGGTCTTCGCCGTCCTCGACGGGCCTCCCGGGCCGGACGGCATGGCATTCGACGAGGGCGGCAACTTGCACGTCGCCCACTTCAACGGCGCGCGCGTGGACATCCTTGACTCGTCAGGCAAGCAGGTCGGGCACATCCCCGTGCCCGGTCCAAGCGTCACGAACGTCGCGTTCGGCGGGCCGGACCGACGCACGGTGGTCATCACCGAGGTATCGACGGCGTCGCTATACGTGACCCGGGTAGACGTGCCCGGCTTGCGATTGTTTGACGGAACCTAGACGACCGCGCGCGGCCGGGAATGGCGGCGCGAGAGTGATGGAGGGACGCATGGCCGAACGTGCCGACGTACTCGTGATCGGTGCCGGGGCGTCGGGCGCCGCCGCCGCGTGGGCGCTTGCCCGGGCGGGGCGACGGGTCGTCATCCTGGAACAGGGCGACTGGACCGACCCCGCGACGTACCCGCAGCACCGCACCGACTGGGAACGCTTCCGCCAGACGACGGTCAACCGCGACCCGAACGTCCGGCAACTGCCCGAGGACTACCCGGTCGACGTGACCGATACACCCATCGATCCCCTGATGTTCAATGCGGTCGGCGGCAGCACGATCCACTGGACCGGGCACTTCCCACGATTCCGTCCGTCCGACTTTCGTGTCAAGACGCTTGACGGAGTTGGCGACGACTGGCCAATCGACTACGCCGAACTGGAACCCTATTACGACCGGAACGACTCGAACATCGGCGTGACCGGCCTCAACGGCGACCCGTCGAACCCGCCGCGATCGCCCCGCCCGTACCCGTCGCCCGCCCTCGACGCGACCGGGGAGGCGTTCGTACGGGGCCTCGAGGCACTGGGATGGCACTGGTGGCCCTCCGACGCCGCGTACGTCCGCGCCCCGCACCACCCGGGAAGGGCCGCCTGCAACGGGTGCGGCCCGTGCGACCTCGGATGCCCCATCGGAGCGATGTCAAGCGCGCACGTGACCTACGTCCCCGAAGCGGTCAAGCACGGTGCCCGCGTCGTCACCCGGGCGCGCGTGCGCGAGATCCTCGTCGGATCGGACGGGAAGGCCGAAGGCGCCGCGTACTACGACCGCGACGGGAAGTTGCAGGTGCAGCGCGCGCGCACCGTGATCGTCGGCGCGAACGGCGTGGGCACGCCCCGGCTCCTCCTGAACTCGAGGTCGTCGCGCTTCCCGACCGGTCTCGCGAACTCCAGTGACCAGGTGGGTCGGAACTTCATGTTCCACCCGGTGGCCATCGTCCGGGGCGTCCTGCCCGAGAGGATCGACTCTTTCGAGGGTCCCGCGGGGGCACTCCTGAACAGCCAGGAGTTCTACGAGACCGACCTGTCCCGTGGCGCAACGCGGGGCTACCAGTTGCAACTGGTGCGTGACTCGATGCCGGTCGGCACGGCCCTCGGGCGCGGCGCGGGCAAGCGCCTGCCGTGGGGGCGCGGGCACCGCGCGGCCCATCGGGACGAGTTTGGGCACGGCTTGACGATTGTCGTCATGGCCGAGGACCTGCCCGAGGCGCACAACCGGGTGACCCTATCGACGATGGCCGACACCCACGGCATCCCCGCGCCGAAGGTGTCGTACACCGTCAGCCAGAACAGCCGGGCGTTGCTTGACCACGGCATCGCCAGCGCGACCGACCTCGTCCGCGCGGCGGGTGCCCGCGAGGTGACCGTCGACCCGCTCGCCCGGGTAGCCGGGTGGCACCTGATGGGGACCGCGCGCATGGGCGACGACCCGGCGACTTCCGTGGTCGACCGGTGGGGCCGCGCGCACGACGTGCCGAACCTCTTCATCGTCGATGGAAGCATCTTCGTCACCTCCGCACCGGTAAATCCGACCACGACGATCCAGGCCCTAGCCCTGCGGACGGCCGAGTGGCTTGACGCGCACTTTGCGGAGGTGGCCGCATGACCGTGACCCACGCGACCGGCCGGGTGCTTGGCGACGCCAACCTGGCTCTTCTGGAGGCCGTGCAGGAGGTCCTGCTACCGGGCGACGACGAGATGCCCCCGGCATCGAGGACCGGCGCGGCCCGCGCGGTCGATGCCTACCTCGCGGAACGGCAGGCCCTGCGCGCGCCGATCCTCGATGCCCTCGTCGCCGTGCGCATCGCCGCGGCGCGCCGCGGCGGCGCTTTCGAGGACCTTGACGAGGCCGCGCGCGTCGCGATCCTGCAAGAGGTGGAGGCGTCGGAGCCGGCCGCGTTCGACGCCCTCCTGGTGCAGAGCTACACCGGGTACTACACCGATGCCGGGGTGCAGGGCGCCCTCGGGGTGCCATCGCCCCTGATGCCGACGGGATTCCCGCGCGCGACCGAGGGCAACCTCGACCCGGCGCGCCTCGACCGGGTCCGCGCGACGGCGCGCCCGTGGCGGGAGGCCTGACGCCCCGCAACCGAAGAGGGCGGCGTTGCCGGCGCCGCCGGGAACGAGGCGCCGGCATACACTGGCGCCTGGCGACGGGAGGTGAGGGACGACGATGGAACCGCGGCGCCACCACGACCTCGGGGGACTGGCGGCCGGGCCGGTCGACCGGGAAGCGCACGACCTCGCCCCGTGGGAGGCGCGCACCGACGCCCTCGTGTACCTCCTGATCGCGCGGCGCACGATCCGCACCGACGAGTTGCGCCGGGAGATCGAGTCGCTTGGCCCCGACGAGTACCGTGCCGCCGGCTACTACCACCGGTGGCTGCATGCCCTCGTGCGGCTCCTCCTCGAGAAGGGGGGCGTCACCGTCGCCGGGCTTGCGGGCGCCCTCGCGACGAGGCCAGGCGATCCGGCACGGGGTGCAGCGTCCCCGGGCGGCTTGACACCGGGCAGTGATCCCGTTGGAAGGGGGACCGGGGCACAGATGGCGGGCACGACCGGACCGGCGTCCGGGATCTTGCAAGACGACCCTACGGCGCTTGCCGGGGCGGTCGCCGACCTCGTAGTCGCCGCTGGCCTGCTTGACCGGGAGACCCTCGAAACCGCGGTCGCGGCGCGCGTGCCGGGACCGCCGCCGGTCGCCCCGGTGATCGTGCGCGCCTGGCGCGACCAGGCGTTCCGCGCCCGGTTGCTTGACGACCCGGTTGGGGCGTGCATCGAGGCAGGCCTGACGCTTCCCCCGACGTGGCCCCGGGTCGTCGTCCTCGACAACGCGGGACCGGTCCACCACGTCGTGGCGTGCACGTTGTGCTCGTGCCACTCGCGCCCGCTCATGGGCGTGCCTCCTCCCTGGTACAAGGGCCACGAGTACCGGTCCCGCGTCGTGCGCGAACCGCGGGCGGTCCTTGCAGAGTTCGGCCTCACCCTCGACGCCGGGCGGTCGGTGCGCGTGCAGGATGCCTCCGCCGACCTCCGGTACATCGTCCTGCCGTCGCCACCCGACGGCTACGAACGTGTTGACGACGCGACCCTCGCAGGCGCGGTGACGCCCGAGGTCCTGCTCGGCGTGGCGCATCCCGCGCTATTGGCCATCCCTGCCTAGCATCCCGCCGCCCCCGCGCCTGGGCCGGCATGGGATTGCCTCCCGGGTTGCGACCCGGACCCGGGATTTCGGGGTGGGCATCTCACGGGGCGAGGGGCGGACATGCTAGGGTGGCGCGCAGATCACCCGCGAACCGGACCGGGGATGGTCGACGGGTGGGGCACTGCGCGCCCAAGGCAGGCATGAAGGCCCACCATCCCGGGCGCGGCGTAGAGACGGGGACCCCATTGATGGCGGCAATCACGGGCGGCGCGCTTGCAGGGCCAGTCGAACTCGCGACTGGAACTCGCGTGCGCGTGGTCCGTGCCTTCCCGCCCGGGCACTTCCGGACGCCCGCCTACGTGCGAGGCAAGCAAGGGGAGATCGTCGCGACGAGCGGGCGGTTCCCGAACCCCGAGGAACTCGCGTACGGCCGTGACGGACTGCCGGCGCGCATCCTGTACCGGGTCCGGTTCCGGCAGGACGGCCTGTGGCCCTCGGACGCTGGCGTCGCCGGGGACCCAATCGAGGCAGGCACCGAAGGCGACACGCTCGACATCGACCTGTACGACCACTGGCTTGAAGTCGCGAGGTGAACTGGCCGACGCGCGGGCGATGA
>CAMBEO010000090.1 GCA_945865725.1 Thermoflexus hugenholtzii JAD2
CTTCCACCGCGGGGACACCCGCTTCACCACCCCGCCCCTCTGCTGGGCCTTCCCCGACTGGCACGCGCCCATCTGGTCCGTCCGGTGCCTGGAGGCCATCGCCTCCCGCAACGACTGATCTGGACAACTCCGTGTCGCTACCTATGCCCCCCGGGAGAGGGGCAGGGGGTGAGGGCTGATCGAAGACGGCGCAACCCGACTGCACGCGGGAAGGGGGAGCCAGATCTACCCCCGTGATCCGTGCGGCGGACGGTGGCCATGCGGGGGGTGCGCGACGTGACGGCAGCACGGCCGGCGGGACGCCGGCGCTCCCAGTGGGGATGGTCCGCGGGCATCCTTGCCCGCCGGGGCGGCGTCGCGGGGGATACCGGCGCGGATGATGGCCCACGCGCGGCGGGGGAGGGGAGCGGAACCGAGCTTCGCCGCGACGATCCGTGCGCCAGTCGATGGCCCTGCGGGCGCGTGCCCGAAGGGATTTGCGACGCCGCGGCGGCGGAGCGGGCAGGATGCCCGCGGACCAGGGCGTGCCCGGAGGCCTCGCGTGCAACGCGACAACCTTCTCCCCCTTCCCGCGCCGGGAAGCTTTCAGGCCGGGGGGTTAGGCCCGACCTGTCCGCGGCGCGAGCGGGCATTCCAACCGCGGCGGCGCGGCGTATCCTCACCCGGCGCCAAGCGGACCGGCGCCGCCTCCCGCCGGGACGTCACGCATGACCGCGACCACCGCCGTCGATCCTCCGCGAGGCATCGCCGCTGCGCCCGCCGACCCCACCTACAAGTGGAAGGCGATGCTCGTCTCCGGCAGCGGCATCTTCATGGTCACCCTCGACGGTGGCATCGTCAACGTCGTCATGCCGTCGCTGGCGCGCGAGTTCGACGCGTCGCTGACGATGACCCAGTGGGTCGTCCTCGGGTACGTCCTCGCGGTCACCGGCCTGCTGCTGCCGGCCGGGCGCCTCGCCGACCTGCGCGGGCGCCGCGAGGTCTTCCTGGCCGGCTTCGCGGCGTTCGGCCTCGCCTCGGTCCTGTGCGGCCTCGCCCCCACGATGGAGGTCCTGATCGCCGCGCGCGTCCTGCAAGGCGCCGCCGGCGCCCTGATCCAGGCGAACGGCAGCCCGCTGATCGCGTCCGTCTTCCCCGCGGCCGAACGCGGGCGCGCGCTTGGCCTGCAGGGGTCGGTCGTGTCCATCGGCTTGCTGTCCGGGCCGGTCGTCGGCGGGTTCATCACCCAGCTGGTCGGGTGGCGCTGGGCGTTTTACGTCAACGCGCCGATCGCCCTCGTTGCGACCGTCGTCGGCCTGCGCCTGCTGCGGCCGTCGCCCCGCGCGGCCCGGCAACCGTTCGACCTGCCTGGCGCGATCTTGCTGGTCGCCGCCGCCGGGGCGGTGCTGCTGGGCGTGACGCAGGGCAGCGACTGGGGGTGGGATGCCCTGGAGACCCTGGGCGCGCTCGGCGCGGGCATCGCGGCGACGGTGGCGTTCGTCGCGGTGCAACGGCGGGCGATCGCGCCGCTGGTCGACCTCGCGCTGTTTCGGACCCCGGCGTTCGTCGCCGCCCTCGGTTCCGGGTTCATGCTGTTCCTCACGATCTCGCCGGTGATCCTGCTGGTGCCGTTCTACCTGTCGCTGGTGCTGCACTTGCCGCCGGGCGAGATCGGGGCGCGCCTGATCGTGATCCCGGCGATCTCGGCCGCGATGGCGCCGGTGTGCGGGATCCTCGCCGACCGGTTCGGCGTGCGGACGCTGGCCGGGATCGGCGCGACGACGGTGGCGGCCGGCCTCGCCGCCCTGGTGGCCCTGCCCGATGCCGGGTCGACGCTGCCCCTCGTCGGCGCGATGGCGCTGATCGGCGTGGGACAGTCGCTCTTCCTCGTGCCGAACAACAACAGCATTTATGGCGCCGCGCCGCGCGAACGCTACGGCGTGGTCGGTGCCACGATCGCGCTGAACCGGAACCTCGCCCAGGCGTTCGGCCAGGCCCTCGCCGGGGCGCTATGGACCGTCATCGTGCGCGCCGCGGCGGGCGGCGGGTCGGAACTCGACGCGCCGGTCGCGGCGCTGATGACCGGGTTCCGCACGGTGTTCGCGGTCGGCGTCGCCTGCGCGGTCGTCGCGTTCATCGTGGCGGTCGTCGTGCGCCCGTCAGCGATGGGCGGCGGGACGCCGCGCGAACGCACGGGTGGTCCGGCAGGCGGTGGAATCGCGCCCGCCTCCCGGCGTCCCGGGGGCGTAGCCTGATGCATTGCGTCGCGGCCCTTGTCGGGCGGCATAATGCGCCGTTGGCCGCCCTCTCCGCGCCGCCCGCATGGGGGCGCCCGAATCCCGGCGACCGCCCGTGCCTTTCGCCATCCACGCGGGAGGGGGATCAGTGACCTCGATGGGACGCACCGCCACGCCGGTCCACTGGGCGCTCCGGCTGGACCTCGTCGACCTGTGGCGGCGCGAGTTCGCCGGGTACGACCGGAGGGCCGCGACCGCCGACCTGCTCGCGGGCCTGACCGTCGGCGCCGTCAGCCTGCCCCTTGCCCTCGCCTTTGGCGTCGCCTCCGGCGCGACCGCGGCGGCGGGCCTGGTCACGGCCATCATCGCCGGGATCATGATCGGCGCCCTCGGTGGCTCGCCGTTCCAGATCTCCGGGCCGACCGGCGCGATGTCGGCCGTCCTGATCGTCGTCGCCGCGCGCCACGGCCTCCAAGGGGTGTGGCTTGCCGGGCTGATGTCGGGCGCGATGATCCTCGCGCTGGGGATCCTGCGGCTCGGGCGCCTGATCCAGTTCATCCCCTCGCCCGTGATCGTGGGGTTCACGTCGGGGATCGCGCTCATCATCGCCGCCGGGCAGCTCGACAACGTCCTCGGCCTGAAGCTTGGCGCGTTCGAGCACCAGTACGCGCACGTCGCGGCGGTCGCCGGGGCCATCGGGGGCACGAGCGCCCATGCCCTCGCGACCGCGGGCATCGTCGTCGCCTCGATGCTGGTCGCCCCGCGGTTCACCACGCGCGTGCCCGGTTCGCTGCTGGGGATCGCCGTCGCCGGGGCGGTTGCCGTCGGCCTCGACTGGCCGGTCGCGCCCATCGGCGACATCCCGCGCACGATCCTGCTGCCCGAGCGGCTCTCGCTCGGGGACCTTGACCTGGCGCTGATGGGCACGCTTGCCATCCCGGCGGTCTCCATCGCCGCCCTTGGCGCGATCGAGTCGCTGCTGTGCGGCGCCGTCGGGGGAACGATGACCGGCGTGAAGATGCGGGGGGACCAGGAACTGATCGCGCAGGGCCTGGGCAACCTCGTCGTGCCGTTCTTCGGCGGCGTGCCCGCGACGGCGGCGATCGCGCGCACGTCGGTCGGGATCAAGAGCGGCGGGCGCACGCGCCTGGTGCCGATCATCCATGGCGTCGTCCTGCTGCTGGCGGCGCTCGCGGCGGCACCCCTGCTCGAGCGCATCCCCCTGGCGGCTCTGGGCGGCGTGCTGCTGGTCACCTCGGTGCGCATGAACGACTGGGAGACGATCCGCTTCTTCGTCCGGCGCCGCCTCTGGCACGCCGTCGCGGCGATGGCCGTCACCACGGTCGCGACCTTCGCCCTGGACCTGACGCAGGCGATCATCATCGGCGTGGCCGTGTCGATCGTCTGGTTCGTGCGCCAGGTGAGCGTCATCGACGTCAACCGGCTGCCGATCGACCCCGCCCGGATGGCGGCGAACGGGCGGCCCCTGCGCGGTACCCACCCGGGCGTCGAGGTCGTCTACGTCACCGGCCCGCTCTTCTTCGGCAACATCGCCACCTTCCTCGAGGCACTCGAGGGGTTGCCGTCATCGACGGACCTCATCCTGTCGCTGCGCGGGATGCCGACCCTTGACGCCACGGGGGTCCAGGCGATCGACGAGACGATCAGGCGGCAGGCGAAGGGTGGCGGCTCGGTCCACCTCGCCGGCCTGCAACCGGCGGCGCGACGGCGCCTGGACCGGTCGGGCGTCCTCGAGCACCTCGGGGAGGGGCACGTCCATTGGGGCGCGGACGAGGCGATCGCGCGGATCGACGCCGAGCGGCACCCGGAGGTCCTGTCGGGATAGACCAGGCCGGGGGGAGGCATCTGGCCGACGGCCCCTTCCGTCTGCCGCAAGCGCCCCACGATTCGCGGGAGACGTGAGAAGCGCGCGTTCTTCTCCCTTCTCCCCCCGGCACAGGGGCAGGGGGTGAGGGCGAAGTCGTCCCGCCGGGCGCCGTCAGTTCCCCTAGACCGGCACTGGCAGCCGCGACAACCACGCGCCGGCGAGGCCGGTCCACGCGCCGGCGGGGTGGCCTTCCGCTAGCCCGAGGCCATGGCGCCCTTCCGGGAACACGTGCAACTCGTACGGGACGCCCGCCCGCCCAAGCGCGCGGGCATACGTCAGGGCGTGACCGACAGGCACGGACTGGTCCTCGACGGTATGCCAGACGAAGGTAGGGGGCGTGTCGAGGCCGACGTGCGCCTCGGCGCTCAGGGCGCGCCGTGACCCCACGCTGGCAGCTGGACCGAGGAGGTTGTCAATGCTCCCCCTGTGCGCTTCGAGGACGAACGAGATCACCGCGTAGCACAGGATCGCGAAATCCGGGCGGCACGACGTGCGGTCGACGGGGTCCGGCGAGGCCGGGTCGCCGAGGTCGAAGCGCGTCGAAGCCGTCGCGCACAGGTGCCCGCCCGCCGAGAAGCCGAGGATGCCGACCGACGGTGGCGCGGCGCGGCCGGCGTGTCCGCCGCGCACCAGGCGGATCGCCCGGTGCAGGTCGCGCATTGGCGACGGGTGGCGGTGCGGTGCGACGCGGTAGGTGAGGACCCAGGCGTCGTGCCCGAGGCCGTTCAAGCATCGCGCGATCGGTTCCGCCTCGTGGGGGGCGTGGCGGGCGTACCCGCCGCCCGGGCAGACGATCACGCCGGGGCGGGCCGCGCCGCCCTCGACGAGGAACGCCTCGAGGGTGACGTCGTCGGCGCCCTTGCCGGCCCGTCCCGGCGATACGCCATCCCAGACGCGTTGGGTGGCGCGGGGCAAGTTCCCGGGAGTGGCCATGGCTTCATGTCCTCTCGGCGGACCGGGAGCGATGGCGCCTCCCGCCGCGTGTCTCGTCCCCGCGGCGCCTACGCCGCCGACCGGAAGAGCGGTTCGGTCTGGCGGGCCATCGCCTCGACCTCCTGGCGTTCCTCCGTGGTGAGGGGGCGCAGGTCGGACGCGATCTCCACGGCCAGGTCGAACAGCTCGGCGTGTCCTGGCGGGACCGCCGCGGTCACCCC
>CAMBEO010000091.1 GCA_945865725.1 Thermoflexus hugenholtzii JAD2
ACCCCTGCGGGCAAGGATGCCCGCGGACCAGTCCCGCCACCACCCCGGCACGGGGCGTGTCGTGGGGAAGCCCGGTGGCCGGCGTCAACCACGATCCGGCGCACGGCCCGTGAGCATCCCTGCCCGCCGTTCCCCGGTGGGGCGGACCCTACACCGGCAGCGCGCCGAACGGGATCACCAACGCCGGCACGTCATCCGCGGGCAGGTCGAGCACCGCCACGTCGGGCAGGCGCAAGCGCGACCACGTTGCGAGGGCATCCTCGCCCGTCCACCCGAGGCGGTCGGCCAGGAAGGCGACCGCCGCGCGCCCCCCGGTCGCCACGACGGCGATGCCGGGCACGACCCGGTCCGGGTTGCGGTCGGGCGGGCACGCGCCGCGCAACGCCTCGACTTGGCCGCCGAGGCGGCGCACGACATCGCGCGCGGGTTCCCACCCGGGACCCGGCGCCACGGTCGGTTCCGTGAAGTAGCGCCGGATCGCGTCGCGGAAGGCGTCCCCGGGAAGCCACGTGCCCGCGGCCCCTTCGGAAAGGGCGGGCATCACGACGACCTGACGCCCACGGTCGGACGCCGCGGGTTGGATTGACGCCACCATGCGCCTTTCCAGACCGGCATAGAAGCCCGTCGCGCGATCAAAGATCGCGAACTGCGCCAGGCGTCGCGCCGCGGCCTCCCCGGCGGGAACGAGGGCCCGGTCGCCGTCGGGACGGCCGGGCGACGGGACGCCCGCGTCGGCGTGGCGCACCAGGACGACGCGCAACACGTTCGGGACCGGCATCCCCGTGGCACTCACGCGCGGCCCCCGGTCGCCGCGAAGTACTCGTGGTGCAGGACGACGTGCGGGGGCGTGCGGTCGCGCGAGGCGTCGCCGGCGAGTTCGAACGCGACGGCCAGGGGTGCCGGTCCGCGATCGTCGTTGCGGTTGTTGTGGCGGTGCGCGCCGAAGCGTGGTCCCCACGCGACGAGGTCGAAGGCGACGAAGCGACCCACGGACGCGTCCCACGACGCCTCGCCCTGGATCTCGGCATCGAAGCGGCACGGCGAGACGACCTCGCCACCGTCCTGCGGACGCACCCACCGGTAGTCCCAGGCCATCGAGGCACGCCCCTCGAGGGCGAGGGTTGCCGTCGCACCGTGGACCCCCGTGACGGTCGCCGTCAACGATGCCTCGCGCACGGCCTCGGAGGGCCACGGCGCGGGTTCGCCCCGGACGAAGTCCCGCAGGTGGAAGCGGGCGAGGCGCCACGACAGGTCCGGGGAGGCGGTCGCGGTCGCGCCGGGCACGAGGTCGGCGGGCACGAGGGAGGCCGCCTCGGCGGCGTCAAACCAGGCGTAATCGAGGTTCCACGCGATCTTGCGCCAGTCGTCCGGGCAATCGTCGACCTCGCGCGGGAGGTCCCGGGCGATCGCGCGCAGGACGAGGCCATCGTGCGGGTAGCGGTCGGGTCGCCACGGGTCGTACGCCGCCGGGGCGTCGCCCGTCGCCTCGAGGGCCTCGAAGCGGTCGAGGGCACGGCGAAGCATCGCCAGCAACGGCACGGCCTCGCGCGTGTTCATCGCACCAAGCGAGACGCCGCCCGGGGTGAAGGCGTACAGGCCCTGGCGCGTGGCCGTGGGGAACGTGCGCCCACCGTAGTGGCCCTGCTCGGCGACGAGGCGGAAGAACTCGCCCTTCGCGTCAGGCTGCGACTGGAGGGGCGAGCTGTTCTCGGCGACGGGAATGAAGCGCTGCGAAAGGAGGGCGATGACCTCGGGATCGCTGAATGCCAGCCCACGGGCGGCGACACCGTTGTTTCAAGTGCAGCCGAGGGGGTTGCCGTTCATCGCCCACATGAAGATCGGCTTGCCGGCCTCGGTGGCGCGGCGGCGCGCCTCCCAGATGTCGACCTCCCACGGGATGGCCTGCCATTGCAGCTCGTCGGGGTGGGGGCTGATCTGGGCGGCGATCGCGCGGAAGTCGAGCGGTGTCGTGGTCGCGACCATCTTCGGGATCCTCCGTGGCAGTCCGCCCGGGCGGCGCGCACCACGATAGCGGACGGGGCCGGAACGCAGGTGCCCGGTCGCGCGACTATCCTGCGCGCGTCGTGTCGGGGCGTCTCCTTCCCTCTCCCGCCGCAGCGGGGGAGGGATTGAGGGAGGGGGTCTCCATTCTCCCCCCTCTCCCGCCGCAGCGCGGGGCGCTTGTGGCGAAAGGCAGGGGCGCTCCGCCGCGTGACCACGTTCGCGGCAGGCGAGATGCCTCCCGGGTGTCAGGAGGGGGAAGGATCGGGATGATCATCGACGTCCACACGCACGCGCCGCGGTACCGGACGCGCGCCGAGGCCGACGCCGCACCGGCTCCCGCGGCGTCCGCCGCGCCGATGCGCCCGGACCGTCCCGACCCGTCGCGCGTCACCTGGGACGACTACCTGGAGGCGATGCGCCCCGTCGACCGGACGATCGTCTTCAACATCGCCGCGCAACCGCCGGGCGACCCGTTCCCGCCGGGCTTGCCGATCGATGGCGTGGTGCGAAGCAGCGACCTGGCGCGCGACGTGAACGACGCGACGGCGGCGCTGGTGCGGGCGCATCCGGAGAAGCTGATCGGCTTTATGAGCGTGCACCCGCGTGACCCGCACGTCCTCGACGAGATGGATCGCGCGGTGGGCGACCTGGGCCTCCGCGGCATCAAGTTGGGGCCGAACTACCAGAACTTCGACCCGTTGGGCGAGGAGGCGTCGCGCGTCTTCGCCCGCGCGGACAAACTCGGCCTGCCGATCCTGATGCACCAGGGGACAAGCCCAGTGCAGTTCGCCGACCTGGACTGGGCGCACCCGCGCCACCTCGACCGGGTCGCGACCCGCTTCCCCGGCCTGCGGCTGGTGATCGCGCACTTCGCGCATCCGTGGCAGGTGGACGCCCTCGCGGTGATCCGCAAGCACCCGAACGTCTGGGCGGACATCAGCGCCTTGCACTACCGGCCGTGGTCGTACTACACGTCGCTGCGGCTGGCGGCGGAGTGGTCGGTGCTGCACAAGCTGCTGTTCGGGTCCGACTGGCCGGTGGCGACGCCGCAGGAGACGATCGACGCGATCCCGCACGTGAACGACATCCTCGAGGGGACGCGCCTGCCCCGTGTGCCCGTCGACGAGCTGATGGCCGCCGTGCACCGCGACGCCCTGGACGCGCTCGGCCTCGACTGACCGGCGCTTGCAACCGTGCGCCGATCGCGCCGACGAACGTGGCCCCGGCCCCGAAGGGGGGCCGAGGCCACGATGGGGGTGGGGAGGGGACGCCCGACCGTGGCGCGGGGGCCGGGCGACCCGGGTACCCGCGCCATGCCAGGCCCTTGGGTCAGGCCGTCCGAACCTCCGGGATCTCGACGTACCCGGCGCTCGTGCGGACCAGCTTCCCGCGCCGCCACGGCGTGCCGACCAGCGGCAGGAGCCAACGATCGGCGCCGTAGTAGCCGGCAACCTTCCAGGCGAGCATGAGGCCGATGGCGAGGACCATGAGCAGCGGGTTCGTGCTCGCCGTGCCGGCCATCATGAAGTTCCAGTTCATGAATGCCCCGAAAAAGGCGGCGATGCCCGTGAAGATTCCGATCACCAGCGCGATGCCGATGAGGAGCTCGCCGACGGCGACGAGCTTGGCGAACCACGGGGCGCTGCCGGAGTCAAGCAGGAACTGCAGGAAGTCCCGGTACCAGTCGAAGGAGACCGGCGGCTTGGCCGGCGCCGCCGGGATGGCGGCCGCGCGGGTCCAGTAGCCCTTCAAGGCGTCGCCGGACGACATCCACGCCGGGTCGGTCACCTTGTGCTCGCCCGCCACGAACCACTGGTAGCCAACGTACAGGCGGATCGCCAACCAACCCCACGCAGCAAGGGTGCTGTTGAACATCCACCGGGTGACCGGCGGGTCGTCCATCATCCCCGGGTCCTCATCGATCCGGGTGCGCAATCGAGCAGCCATCGCGTCGTCCCTCCTAGGAACGAGTGTCCGGCGTCGGCACGGCGCGCGCGTCGGGGAAGGCCCCTATTCCCGAGAATGGCCGGGCGCGCAGGGAATCCGTTCCAACCGGTGACGCGAGGCGCGCCGTCAGGAGGCGAAGGGGTGTTCGGGCGGGAAGCGGGCACCATCGTCGCCACCGGCTCGGCGACACCCGGCACCGGGGTCCCGGCGGAGGCGGCGCAGGCCATCGTTCCCGGTTCCGTCGAGTCGTGGGTGGTTGCGTCCGTGCAGTCGCTCGGCCCGCATGCCGAACTGCTGACCTTCGTCGGCGCGATTCTCGAGAACACCGCGCTCGTGAGCGTGGCGCTCCCTGGCGGCATCGCGGTCGTCGTCGCCGCGGCGGCCGGCCGGGCAACGGGCGCGTCCCTGCCACTCATGTTCGTGCTGGCCACGATCGGCACGATCGTCGGCGCCACCTTCGACTGGGCACTCGGTCGGGTCGGCATCTCGCGGGTGCTCGCGCACCGGGCGTCCGGGCGGGCCGGCACGTACCTCTTGCGGAAGCTCACCGATGCCGAGCCGACGCTGGAGCGCCACGGGTGGTGGGTCATGCTCCTCACCCACGTCATCGGGCAGGGCCGGACGGTACTGGCAGTCGCGTCCGGGGCGAGCGGGATGCCACTGCGGCGCTTCCTGATCATCGAGACGCCGGCGGCAACGCTTTGGTCGGCGATCTACGTGAGCGGGGGCTACTGGCTCGGGGGCCGGATGCACGAAGTGGTGCAGCTGCTCGTGCGGTGGGGATGGCTCGCGATCGCGATCATCGCGGCAGGCGCTGGCGTGACGTGGGTCGTCCGGCTCGTCCTCGCCCGGAGGCCCGCCCCGGCAGGCGCGGCCTGACGACATGGCCGGGGGCGAAAGTCGAGGACGGCCCCCCCCTCACCCCCTCCCCTCTCCCGGGGGGAGCATAGGTAGCGACACGGAGTTGTCCAGATGCGGCGGGGCCCGCGATGTGGCATGAATGGGGCGGCCGCGCCCGTCAGATCGGTCTCCCCTGCCGGGCACGGCCGGAGAAGATCATGCCACCGCCAACGC
>CAMBEO010000092.1 GCA_945865725.1 Thermoflexus hugenholtzii JAD2
CACCTCATCGAACAGGATCACCGCGTAGGGGCGACGCCTCACCCGTTCCGTGAGGTCGCCTGCGTTCTCGAAGCCGACGTACCCCGGAGGGGCGCCGATGAGGCGGCTGACCATGTGATCCTCGGAAAACTCGCTCATGTCGACACGAATGAGCGCATCTTCCGTGTCGAAGAGGTACTCGGCGAGGGCTCGGGCGACTTCCGTCTTGCCGACCCCGGAAGGGCCGACGAAGAGGAAGCTGCCGACGGGGCGGTTCGGGTCGCCGAGGCGCGCGGCATTGCGACGGAGCGACCGGCCGAGCGCCTCGAGGGCGGGGGCCTGGCCGATGACGCGCCGACGAAGTCCCGCCTCGAGGTTCAGGAACCGGTCTCGCGCGGACTCGGTCAAGTTCGCTACGGGCACGCCGGTCCAGGCCGCAACGACCTCCGCGACCTCGGCCTCGCCGATCATGCCCGCCTCGGCCGAAAGCCGTTGGCGCCACGCCTCGCGGATCTGGTCGACCTCGATGGTCAGGCGCCGTTCCTCGTCGCCGAGCTGGCTTGCGCGCTCGAATTCGCGCCAGCTGACGGCGTGCTCACGCTCGATTCGCGCCTGGTCGCGCAATCGCTGAACCTGCCTTAGGGCGTCCGGGGGAGTGAGGCGCGCGACCTTTACGCGGGCAAGGGCTTCGTCAATGAGGTCGATCGCCTTGTCCGGCATGGCCCGGTCGGTGAGGTACCGGGCACCAAGCCGGGTCGCGGCCTCGATCGCGTCGTCGCCAACCGCGACCCCGTGGAACTGCTCGTACGCGGGGCGCAAGGCATGCAGGATGCGTGCGGCCTCGTCGGCCGACGGCTCGTCGACCATCACCGCCTGGAAGCGGCGGGCGAGGGCGCCGTCGGCCTCGATGTAGCGCCGGTACTCGCGCCATGTGGTCGCCCCGACGCAACGGAGCAGCCCCCGCGCGAGCGCTGGCTTCAACAGGCTGGCCGCATCCAACGCACCCGACGCGCCGCCGCCGGCACGCATCAGCATGTGGATTTCATCGAGGAACACGATCACGTCCCCGGCCTTGACGATCTCGGCGACGACGCCCCGCAGGCGTTCCTCGAAGTCGCCGCGGAAACGGGTACCGGCGACGAGACCCGGCAGGTCCAACTGGATGACGCGCATCCCGTGCAGGGCCTCAGGCGCGGTTCGCCGAACGATCGCTTGCGCTAGCCCTTCGACGATGGCGGTCTTGCCGACCCCGGCCTCGCCGACGAGGACCGGGTTGTTCTTCCCGCGCCGCAGGAGGATCTGGGCGAGGCGTTCGAGCTGGACCTCGCGGCCGACGAGGGGGTCAAACCTGCCCGCCGCCGCCATCCGCGTGAGGTCGCGCCCGAACTGCTCCAGGAGCGTCTCTTTCGGTGCGTCCCCGGCGGGTTGGCGACCCCGGCGCTCCCGGTCGGCCGACTGCGGGTTTCCTCCCGTACGCCCGGCGCCTGCCCGCGCTTGCGCGTCGACTGGCGGGCGCGGGGGACTGGCCGACGTGGGACGCCCACTGGGCGCGTCCCCCTCGCGTCCGCTCGCATGCTGTCGCAAGAGGTCGATGTTCACGTCGAGCGACACGAGGACGCGCGTGGCGACGGAGGTCGCGTCCCCCAGGATCCCGAGGAGCAGGTGCTCGGTCCCGATGTACTCGGACCCGAGCTGCTCCGCCTCGGTGCTAGCCCGCCGCAGGCAGTCCCACGCCGCCTGGTCCAGGCCGATGCCCCGGGAATCGGGGGACCGCCCGACCGAAAGGTGACCGACCACCTCCTTGACGACCCGCTGCGGGTCCACGCCCTGGCGGCGCAGGAGCCGCGTGGCGACGGCCTCCGGCACGGCGGCGATCGCGAGGAGGATGTGTTCGGGCCGGATCCGGTCGTGTTGGAAGAAGGCGGCCTCCTTCCGAGCGAGCGCGATGATCTGTCGGCTCATCTCGGAGAGCCGGCCGAACCCGTCCGATGCCACTGTCCCGTCCGATCGGGCCGGGCCGACCGTGCCGTGGCCGGTGGCCCATGTTCGCGCGGGCCGACGCGGCGCGCACGAAATGCATGCAGGAACATTGATCGGAACGCCATGCGCAAACCCAAGTGGGCGTGCCGGTCAATCCCGAATCCCGCTGGACGAGTATACCGGCGACCACCCCCGGTCGACGGGCGCTCCCCATGCTGGACGCTGTCGACCGCGCCCTCGTTCGGCGATCATGTGACCGGGCCGCGCGAGTCCGGGCGCCGGAGTATCGTGGTGGGAGGGACACACTGCGACACCGGATTGGCGCCTGGCCTTGCGTCGGCGCCAAAGGCCCGGCGCCCCGCAGGCTTCGGCCCTACTCGGAGCGGGAATGATGGACGCTGGCAGCTCGTGGGCGTACCCGCGCCAGGATCCGCACGCGTTGCACGCCCGGCACCGGTTCGCCGCCCTGGTCGCCGGCCGTGACGACGCGATTGACGTGGCCGTAGCCGTCGCCCTGGTCGCGGCCGAGGAACACCTTGGCGCGGACACCGACGCGATGCTCAAGCAGATTGATGACCTTGCGGCCCGCGTTCGCCGAAGGCTCGCCGACGCGCGGGACCGCCGCCCCGGCGCGAACCCTGACGAACTTGCGATCGGCGCCCTCCACGGCGTCATGTTTGACGATGAGGGCTTCCAGGGTGCGACGCTGGAGGAGTACCCGCGCCCGGAGGCAAGTCTCCTGGACCTCGTGCTCGAGCGCCGGAGGGGCCTGCCGATTCTCCTGGCCATCGTCTACTGCGCGGTGGCGCGCCGCGCCGGGCTGGACGCGGTCGGCGTCGGACTGCCCGGCCATTTCATCGTCGAGTTTCGCGGCATGGCCATGCGCGTCCTGGTCGACCCGTTCGACCGCGGGCGGCGCCTGACGATCGATGACGCGGAAGCGATCGTCGCTCGCGTGACCGGGCGCGAGATTGCCCTCCGCGCGCACCACTTTCAGGCGGTGCCACCGCGGCGCACGATCCTCCGCGTCCTCGAGAACCTCAAGGGCGCGTACCTGCGCCAGGGCGACTATCCCCGCGCGCTCGAGGTGGTCGAACGGATCCTCCTCGTGGCACCGACCGCCGAGACCGTGCGAGATCGCGGCCTGCTCTTGCGCGAGGTGTCGATGCCCGACGGCGCCAACCTCTCGGCGGCGTGGTTCGACCTGCGCCTCTATGCGCGCGTCATGGCGTCCGCGCCCGATGCCGAGGCGATCAGGCGGGTCGCCGACGAGATCTGGACGGCACTCGGCCGGTCCAACTGACAACCCGCCCTTGAATGCGGGTCCCGCGCCCGCGGGGAAGAGATCGCGCCGCGCCGGCGACCTGGTCCCCCACCCCCTGCTGAAAACTCCCACGATTGCGGGAGAGGGGCGAAGGACGCCGACGCTGCCCGCTTCCGTGTGGGCCCGCGCGGTTACGCTCCCGCGTAGATCGCTTTCATCGCCTCGAGGGTCGTTGGCGCGTAGTCACCGTTGCGCCCGGCCGATCCGAACGCGACCATGCGCGCCCTGACAATCTCGAAGATCGCTTCGCGCGCCGGGCCAAGGTATTCCCGCGGGTCGAACGTCGAGGGCGACTCGTGGAAGATGCGCCGGATCGTGGCGGTTGCCGCCAGGCGGGTGTCGGTATCGACATTCACCTTGCGCACGCCCTTCCGGATGCCCTCCTGGATGGCCTCGACCGGCACGCCCCGCGCGTTCGGCATTGCGCCACCGAACCGGTTCACCGCGTCGATCAGCTCCGCCGGGACGCTCGAGGACCCGTGCATCACGAGGCGCACGTCCGGGACGAGGGCGTGGATGCGTTCGACGATGTCAAGGGCGAGCTTCGGCGTCTCGCGGAACTTGTACGCGCCATGCGACGTGCCGATCGCGACCGCGAGGGCATCCACGCCGGTCAACTCGACGAAACGAACCGCCTCGTCCGGGTCGGTCAGGATCACCCGGCTCGCTTGCACGTGCTCCTCAATGCCGCCAAGGGTGCCTAGTTCTCCCTCGACGGTCACGCCGTGCGGGTGGGCGATCTCGACGGCGCGCCGCGTGATGTCGACGTTGCTTTCGAAGCTGCGGGGCGTCTTGCCATCCTCCTCGAGCGACCCGTCGAGCATCACGGAGGTGAACCCCAGGTCTATTGCGGTGCGCACGACGTCCAGGTCATTGCCATGATCGAGGTGGAGGGCGATCTTCACGCTCGGGTTGTCCTCGACGGCGGCCTCCATCAGCTTCTTGAGGTAGACGAGGTTCGTGTAACGCAAGGCACCGCGTGACGCCTGGATGATCACCGGCGAGTCGACCTCGCGCGCCGCGCGCACGATGGCCTGGATCTGCTCCATGTTGTTCGCGTTGAACGCGCCAACGCCGTAGCCGCCACGTTCGGCCTCGTCGAGGATCTGCTTCATGGGTACGAGGGACATCGCGTATCGCTCCCGTCTAGTGGATGCAATGGGTGACGTCGTCTGGCGGACCGAGCGTGCCCTGACCCCCTTGATATCGAGGATCGACGAGATCGGGACCAGTCTAGCTAGCGGGCGGCCAACGCGAGGCGCGACGGCCCGGTCCCCGCGAAGGAGACCGGGATCCCGACCAGCGACTCGACCGTGTCTGCATAGGCGCGCGCACTGGCCGGCAAGTCTTCCCAGACCCGCACGTTCCGGCTCGAGTCGGCCCACCCCGGGACATCGCGGTACACGGGCGTGGCGCGCCCGACCGCCCGCGTGTTGCTCGGCACGTGGTCGATGCGCTTGCCATCAAGGTCGTACGCCTCGGCGATCCGGAGCGACTCGAACCCGTCGAGCGCATCCACCTTGGTCAGGGCGATGCCGGTCGCACCGTTGATCTGGCCGGCCTGGCGCGTGGCGACGACGTCAAACCAACCGCACCGGCGGGGGCGACCCGTCGTCACCCCGTACTCGTGCTCGGTCTCGGA
>CAMBEO010000093.1 GCA_945865725.1 Thermoflexus hugenholtzii JAD2
GACTTCGACGCCGACGCGGCGAAGTGGAACCTCGACCGCTACCGCTCGACGCAGGGATCCCAGCGCACCGGGGAACTTGCCCCGATCGAGAGTGTCGAGGCCACCGACAAGACGACCCTCAAGCTCACGCTCAAGGCGCCGTTCGCGCCCTTGCTCACGACGCTCGTTGACCGGGCAAGCATGATGGTCTCGCGCAAGGTGGTCGAGGCGACTGGCGACGACTTCACCCGCAAGGCGTTCAAGGCGGGCACCGGTCCCTTCATCCTCACCGAAGCGGTCAAGGACGACCACATCACCCTCGAGAAGAACCCCTCGTGGTGGGGGAAGGACAAGGACGGGTCGGCCCTGCCGTACCTGGACAAGATCACGATCCGTCCGATCAAGAACAGCGACGTGCGCCTGACCAATCTCAAGACCGGCGACGCGCACGTGGCGAATAACATCGCGGGCAAGGACGTCGCGGCGGTCAAGATGGAGTCGTCGCTCGCCTACCAGGAGAAGCCGGCCTACAACTTCGGCAGCATGATCCCCAACCGCAAGGATGGCTTCGTCTTTAGCGAGAAGCGCTACGTCAAGGCGGTCTCGATGGCCCTCGACCGCAAGGAGTTGCTTGACAAGTGGGCATTCGGCGTCGGTGCCGTCGGCTACGGGACGATCGCGCCGTCGCACTTCGCCCACGATCCGGCCTTCAAGCCGTTCGAGAAGGCCGACGCCGAGGGGGCGAAGAAGCTCGTCGCCGAGGTCGGGAAGGTCCCACTCGCCTTCGAGTTCCTCGTCTCGTCGGGCGACCCCAGTACGCTCCAACTCGCCCAGTTGATCCAGGCCCAACTCAAGAAGGCCGAGATCGACGCCCAGATCGTGCAACTCGAGTTCGCCCAGATCCTGCAACAGCAGGCGGAACGGTCGTTCAAGGGCATCACCCTGGTCGGGTGGAGCGGGCGCGTCGATCCCGACGGCAACACCTACGACTTCGTCTATACCGGGCGGCCGCTCAACGATTCGAGTTACTCGAACAAGGAGGTGGACCGCCTCCTCGACGAGACGCGCCAAGTGACCGACGAGGCGAAGCGCAAGGCCGCCTACCGCGCGGCGGAACAGATCTTCGTCGTCGACGACCCGGCGCGCATCTGGTACCGGTTCGGCGTGGCGATGCTCCTGACCTCCAAGAAGCTCACCGGCCTCGAGGCGTATCCCGACCAGATGATCCGCTTCCAGTACGGGAAACTCGCGAAGTAACCGGTGACCGCCTACGTCGTGCGCCGTCTCCTGCTCATGATTCCGGTCGCGCTCCTCGTGAGCGTCATCTCCTTCACGCTCATCCGGCTTTCGCCCGGCGACCCGGTCCTCGTCTTCGCCGGCGAGGAACGCGACCCGGCCGCGATCGCCCACCTGCGCCAGGAACTCGGCCTCGACCAACCGCTCCCGGTGCAATACGTCTATTGGCTCGGCCGGGCCGTCCAGGGCGACTTCGGACGCTCCATCCGCACCCGCCAACCAGTCCTGCAGTCGATTGCCGAACGCATCCCCAATACGCTCGAACTCGGCCTGACTGCCCTCACGCTCTCGGTCGTGATCGCCCTTGTCGTCGGCACGATCTCCGCGGTGCGGCGCAACTCCCTCTTCGACTACCTCGCGACCGGCTTCACGCTCGCAGGCGTCAGCTTCCCCGGCTTCTTCCTCGCCATCATCCTCATCCTGACCTTCGCGCTCGCCCTCCGGATCCTGCCTCCCGGCGGCTTCGTGTCGTTCCACGATGACCCGACCGGAAACCTCAAGCGCCTCATCCTGCCCGCGATCACGATCGCGACGGGGAGCCTCGCGGTAAACCTACGTCAGATCCGATCGAGCTTGCTTGACGTTCTTAGCCAGGATTACATCCGCACGGCCCGGGCGAAGGGCCTCGACAACCGGGTGGTGCTCTGGCGCCATGCGCTCAAGAACGCGCTCATCCCGGTCGTCACGCTCATCGGCCTGCAAGTCGGCGCCGTCATCGAAGGGGCGCTGATCACCGAGACGATCTTCTTCTGGCCCGGGGTGGGACGCCTCGCCGTCGACAGCATCGGCGGTCGCGACTACCCGGTGGTGCAGGCGATCGTGCTGCTCTCCGCCCTCTCGTTCATGGCGAGCACCCTTTTCGTCGACCTCCTGTACGGGTGGCTCGACCCGCGCATCTCAAGGGCCGGGTAAGCGGTGGTGGTCACGCCTTCGCGCGCGTCGGCACCGGCCCGGACGCTTGCCGTGCCGAGGGCGGCCCACGCCGTCCGGCGCGTCGCCGCACGTCTTGCCGCCCTCCGGCGCCAGCCGCGCACCATCGTCGGCGGCACGACCGTCGCGATCCTCGCCCTCGCCGCCCTCCTTGCACCATTCGTCGCGCCATACGACCCGATCGCGGTCGATGCCTCCCGGTCGCTCGAACCCCCC
Source organism: Thermoflexus hugenholtzii JAD2 (assembly GCA_945865725.1). Classification (GTDB taxonomy): domain Bacteria; phylum Chloroflexota; class UBA11872; order UBA12225; family UBA12225; genus CAILQO01. The sequence goes on from CAMBEO010000093.1 coordinate 2,422, forward strand.
GGCGGCGCGCACTGGCTCGGCACCGACGACCTCGGGCGCGACGTCCTCAGCCGGGTCATCTGGGGGGCGCGGGTCTCCCTCTCGGTCGGCGTCATCTCGGTCACCATCGGCCTCGTTACCGGCGTCACCATCGGCCTCGTCTCGGGCTACTTCGGCGGCGTGATCGACCTCCTTGCCATGCGCGTCATCGACGCGCTCCTCGCCTTCCCGGCGCTGATCCTCGCGATCGCGATCACGGCGGCGCTCGGCCCGAAGGTGCAGAACGCCATGATCGCCATCGGCATCGTCGCCGTCCCCGCCTACACGCGGCTGACGCGTGGCCAGGTGCTCAGCATCCGCGAACGCGAGTTCGTCGTCGCCGCGCACGCCTGCGGCGCCTCGCCGGGACGGGTCATCCTGCGCCACATCCTGCCGAACCTCACCAACTCCCTCATCGTCCAGGCGACGCTCTCGACTGCGTTCGCGGTCCTCGCCGAGGCATCACTTTCGTTCCTCGGCCTCGGCGCGCAGCCGCCCCACCCCTCGTGGGGGCAGGACATCAACTACTCGCAGCGCTACCTCGCGAACATGAAGTGGTGGATGAGCGTCGGGCCGGGCCTGGCGATCTTCCTCGCCGTCTTCGCGTTCAACATCCTCGGCGACGCGCTTCGAGACGACCTCGACCCGCGCCTGCGCCGTAGCCGGTGACCGTGTCGCCGGACGGCGCCCCGACGCTGATCCTTGTCTGCGGCCTGCCCGGGGCGGGCAAGACGACCCTCGCACGGCGCCTCGAGGCAGAACGCCCGGCGGTGCGCCTGTGCCCGGACGAGTGGCTGACCGCCCTTGGGATCGACCTGCACGAGGCCGGCGAGACGTCGCACTCCGGTGTTGCGCCGCTGCGCGACCGCCTCGAAGCCCGCCTCACCGCCCACGCCGCCGATCTCCTGCGCCTGGGCCAGTCGGTCATCCTCGAGTACGGCTTCTGGGCGCGGGAGGAACGCGACCGCTTGCGCGACATGGCGCGCGCCCTAGGCGTGCGCGTCGAACTGCATGCACTGCTGCCGTCAGCCAATGAACTGTGGCGCCGGCTCGAGGTGCGAAACGGTGAGGCGCCATGGGGCACCGCCCGCATCACCCGCGCACAGTTGGAGGCTTGGTCGGCGCTCTTCCAGGCGCCCGACGCCGTCGAACTCGCCGCGTTCGACGCGCCGCCCTGACGGTACATCCGTTTGATCCGGCCCGCGGGCCCGCGCGACCCCTGACCTCGCGTCGGCCCGGTCCCCCCGGCACACCGATGACCGTCCGAGTGGTCACGGTGTTGACGCACGATGTGCAACCTGCTAGGTTGGGAGCGACGCCGCGCCGCGACCGGCGGTGTGCGGTGGGTATACGTGCAACCTACGCATTTCACGTGGTTCGAACGGCCAGCGCAGAGGGGGGACGAAATGGCACTCGACGGCAGCCCCGTGGTTCGCGCGCGTACCCGGCGCGCCGCCTTCCGCGCGGGAGGTACCGGCATCGGGCTCCTCTTGGCCGCGTGCGGGGGCACCACCCCGGCACCCGCCGCCCCCTCACCCTCGTCCTCAACGGTACCGACGCCGAGATGGGCGAGATGGCCGCCACCCACTTCCCCGTCTTCGAAAAGCAGTTCCCGAATGTCAAGATCCAGTACGACAACCCGCCCGACTACTCGACCAAACTCTTCGTCCTCGCCGCCGCGGGCAGTCTGGGCGACGTGTCTACGGCCTACACGAATCAAGGGAAATACCATCTTCTATCGCAAATGACGTTTTCGCCGATAACGAACTATTTATCGCGCGCGATAAATACGATCTCAAACAGTTCTACGACTTAGCGATCCAGGCGCTCCGGGTCAACGGCAAACTCTACGTCCTGCCGTTCAAGGGCCAGATCGCGCGCCTCTTCCTCTTCTTCAACCGCGATGCCTTCGAGGCCCCGGGGGTGCCGTTGCCGCCCGCCGCCTGGACCTATCAGGATCTGCTCGCGGCCGCGACGAAGCTCCAACGCGCCGAAGGCGACCAAGTGCAAATGTGGGGGTACGCAGGCGCCTGGAATGGTGCATCACCAGATTCGCAAACGTGATCGTCAGGTCTAGGCGGATACGTGCCTCCAGAACCACCGGAGCACCGGCCCAGGCTGAGGTGGGGTACATCACCCGGAACTAGATGCCTACACTCCCATGATCGATAACTCAGGTCGCTACCCCGCTCCAGAATGCCACTTGGGACCCTGATTGCCTTTTGGCTTTGATGTAGCTTCCGCAAGCACGCATCTTGAGTATAATATCGACAGTTTGCACTGTGGAAATGGGATAGGATAGAACGTTATGGGAAATGAAATTGACGAGGTCACGGGATCAACTGACCCAAATGGCCGCGATATTAATGTCATCAACAAACAGATCAGGGTTGAGGTCGGCAATGAATCCAGGATCTTTGAGATTGCGTTGTGGATAGTCGGAA
>CAMBEO010000094.1 GCA_945865725.1 Thermoflexus hugenholtzii JAD2
CAGGCCTTCCGCACGACGAGCGCGCGCACGGCCACGCCTCCCCTGCAGTGGGACCTCCCCAACTGGGACGCCCCATGCTGGTCCGACCAGTGCCTCGCCACCGTCGGCGCATCACCCTGATCTGGACACATGTGGGTAGCCGCCCATGCCCGGCGCGGGAAGGGGGAGACGTGACACCCGTCCCCATGAGGCTATCCAAGGCGCACCTCGGCGCGTGACTGCCACGGGGCGGCGGCATCAGCGAGCCGCCATGTCGTGCCCATGCCCACCGGATCGCTGGCCTGCCCGGCGCGCGCGGGACGGCAATCGATCATCACCGATGGTTGGCCGTGACGCGCGGCCCGCGCCAGTGCGGACGCCTTCGCGATCGACGGCATGGCGGTAACCAGGACGACCGTCGCGTCGCGCGGCCATGTGCGCCCGGTGGCTTCGAGCGTCTCCCGCAGCATTCGGCTCGGCCAGGGACGGAGCCGCGCAAGGGCGTCCAGCACGCGCAGGAGCTGGCGCGGGTTCCCGGCGCAGGGGACCGAGAGGTCGATGGCGCTCCCGGCGGTGCGCCCGTTCGCCGAGACGCCGACCGAGACGCCCTGCCCTAGCGCCCATGCTGCGACGGACGCGGCAACGATCGCAAGGGTCTCGTGAACATCAGAGTCGCCCGCTGACCACCAGCGGTCCTCAGTTGCGGTCTCGACATCGATGACGAGCCACAGGCGACGCCCGGCGGTCGGGTCGTCGCGTCGCACTTGAAGGACACCAGTGCGCGCCGTCGCCCCCCAGTGGACCCGGCGCACGCTGTCACCGCTCGTGAACGGACGTACGCCGGCGAGGCGGGTCGGGTCGGCGAGGAGCGCCCGCGGCTGGACCCGGTCGCCGAGGAGTTGACGGACCGCACCCGGTGGGGCGACGACCGGGACGACACGCGGGAAGACGACCAGGGTGCCGCGCGAGTCCATGTCAGCGTCGCGCGAGGTCAGGCCGAAGGCGTCGCGCCACCGGATCGCCACCGGGCCGAAGGCATAGGCGCCACGCCTCCGGCACGGGACGGCGTAGCGCCGCTGCACCCGTTCGAACGGGGCCAGCGTGAGGCGCTGGGCAAGCGGCTCGCGATCGACCTGGGTCGGGACGTCCTCGTGATCGGAGCGCATCCCATTCGTTGAGAGGTCATTCAGGGCGTCCTTGGTCGCGGAACCGGGCGCGACTTCTCGCCGTGTCCACGTTCCCCAACCACGGTGGCGCCCCCGGGCCCGATCTGGGAGGAGCGCAGACGGCCAGTCGTCGGCAACGTCAACCCACGGCATCGGGAGGACCTTCCGGTTCGTCACCTCGATGACGCAGTCGATCGTGTCGCCGCAGGTGGCGGTCGTGGCGGCGAGCGTGCGCCGGTACTCGAGCCCGACGCCGCCCCATCGCCACCATGCCTCGGCGAGGCCGATGACGATCAGCGCGATGGTTCCGAACAGGACCCAGAAGGGGTTGCCGATCGAGATGCCGACCAGTACCGCGATCCCGGTGACCGTCGCGCTCCAACCGCGCGCCTGGCGGCTCACCCGTGGTCGCGCCGGTTGGCGGTGTCGCTCCGGGCCTCGACCGGTGCCTCGGTCGCGGCGACGATGCCGGTGACGATGCTTGCGGCCGATGACTGGCGCATGCGCCCCTGATCATCGAGGACGACACGGTGGGCGAGGACGGGGACGGCGAGGGCTTGCACGTCGTCGGGCAGGACGAACGCGCGCCCGTGGAGGGCGGCGCGCGCCCGGGCGGCGCGCACAAGGCCGACGGCCGCACGCGGACTGGCACCGAATGCGACCCCAGGTGCGCTCCTCGTCGCGCGTACGAGGCGCGTCGCGTAGGTCGCGACGACGTCGGAGACGTGAACGCGCGCGACCGCATCTTGCATCGCCAGGACGTCCTGCGGCGACAGTGAACGGATGATCGCAGCGGGGCGGTGGGTATCGCCACCGAACCGCCTCACGACCTCGACCTCCTCGTCCTCGGAGGGGTAGCCCATCGGTGCCCGCACGAGGAACCGGTCGAGCTGCGCCTCGGGGAGGGGGAAGGTGCCCTCGAGTTCGATCGGGTTCTGCGTCGCGAGCAGGAGGAATGGGCGCGGTAGCACCCTTGTCTCTCCGTCCGCGCTCACTTGGCCCTCGCCCATCGCCTCGAGGAAGGCGGCCTGGGTGCGCGGCGTCGCGCGGTTGATCTCGTCGACGAGGACCACTTGCCCGAAGATCGGGCCAGGTCGGAACGTGAACGAACCCGTCGACGGGTCGAAGGTGCTTGTACCCGTCACATCCGACGGCAGTAGGTCGGGCGTGCCTTGGATCCGCGTGAACTCGCACCCGAGCGCGGCGGCGAGTGCCTTCATGAGCGTGGTCTTGCCGGTGCCTGGCACATCCTCGACGAGGACGTGCCCGCCCGCCATCAGGGCCACCAGGGCGAGATCGACCGTGTCGGACGCGCCGACGACGATACTCGCGACCGCGTCCCGAATCTGGCCGGAGCGGGCGGCGACCTCAACGATCGTCAGGCGTGCACGCAAGGCGGCGAGTTCGACAGCCATTCATTGGTCCTTGACGGGAGCATCGGTCCTCGACGGGTACTTCCGGGCCGCTCGGCGACGCCCCGGAGCGGGACGACTATCGCGCGACGAATGCCTCGACCCTCTCGCGGTCCCAAGCTCCGTCGGCGAAGACGATCCGGTGGTCAAGCGAGATGGACTCGCCCGGGGGCAGGACGTGCGCGTGCGCGAAGACGGGCGCGAACGAGACGACGGGCGTTCCCGCCGTCCTGACGAACCATTCGGTCGGGTACCGGAAGCTCCCGGGTTGATTGACGAAGACCATGGTCGAGATCGCCTCCGAAGCGTCGTGCCGACCAGTGAATGAAAGCCATGGCGAGATTGCGCCCATCACTCCGGCGCCTGAACGCCCGTCAGATGCCAGAACGGAGGCGCCCGGGTCGGCGAAATCACGCGGGCCCCGCCAGAAAAGGCCGCCGTAGCCAGCCATCGGGCGACCATGTGTCGTGGGAGACCCGAACTCGAGGTCAGTGCCTCGGACGTTGACTAACGTGGTGCGAAAACGCAGCGACCACCATCCCTCGGCGGTGTCGAGCCCGTCGACTTCCCAGGTCCGTCGTTCTGACACCCACCGCTCGCCCGTGCTCGCGACCCAATCGAGGTCGTGATCGAGGCGCACGAGGGGACCATCGACAGGCGCCTCGACCGCATGCCACCGCACGTGTTCCATCCGCCCGACCTCGGGCAGGGAGACGTATCCCTGCCCGTGAACGTACGTGTTGCCTCCCCAGAAGTTCTGGCCGGAGAGGTGGGCGATTGTCATCTGGATGCCCTTGTGCCACCGGTGGTCATGCGGGCGGAAGGTCGTTACGACTTCGCCGGCAAGGGTCCGGACAGGGTGCAGGAACGGCTTGGGGCCTTCGAACGGGCTCGCATCGGGCCGGTAGACGTACTCGAAGAGCACGAGCGGCTTGGCTCCGGGGCGAGGCAGGGTCACCGTGACGCGATCATCGTGGACGTGCGTCAGGGTGAGGGAGGGACGTCCAGCCATCGCAGTTCCATTCGGCGCAGTCGCGCCCGGACATTATCCGGCAGGGTGCGCGGAATCGGGGCCGTCTTCCCGGACCGGCCAATCCCACCAGCTTCCTTCCCGGCGCCGGAAGGGGGAGACGTGACGCCCCGCCCGACGAGGCTATCCAGGGCGCACCTGGGCGTTTCATTTCCACGGCATGGCGGTCGTCGGGGGAGCCACGTGGCGCGCGTGACCGAGGCGAATGGTCGCCCGCGCCGTGGGTGCCAACGTGACCCGAAGGTGCGGGCCTGCGACGGGATGAGATGGCTTGGCCGACGTGTCCGGGCCATCCTCCAAAGTTGACACCTCGGTCCATCGATGTTCCGCGAAGGCGCCTGCCTGCAGGATGACCTCGCGGGTCGAGGCCCCGGAAAGGTTCACCAGATCGAGGGTAATCCCGGTCTCGTCCACTGCGCTCACGAGGGCGGCGACATCGGCCGGTAGTCCCGGGCGACCGGCCCCGCCGTCGAAATGCCTCAGCGGGACGTGAAGGAGGCCCCCGTTGTAGACCGGTGACGGGCCGCCCATCGTCAACTGTACGAGGGCCTCCGTCGTGACGGGATTGTGTTGTTGCCAGTGGTGGATGTTGACCGTCCGGAGGTTCGCGCGATCGGCGCGAATCGCCGCGCTGCGACCTCTGGCGACCTCTAGGGCCGAGGCGAGGATCGCTTCCGGGTACCCCGGGTTTGCTCCCTCAAGGAACTGGAGCCACGGTGGTTCATGGCCAGCGTCCTCCTTGGCCCGAAACGTCACGACCGTGCGCCAGTCGTACGCCTCCAAGGCACGAAGCCGGTGGATTCGGTCCCGGTCTTCGGGTGCGAGCGAGGTCGCCCAGAGCGCCGCCGGGTACGTCGCGGCCATCGGCTGCCAGTCGAACCACCCTGCATCGCCGTGGCGGTGGGGAACAAGGAACGACTGCGTCGCGC
>CAMBEO010000095.1 GCA_945865725.1 Thermoflexus hugenholtzii JAD2
GTCGCCCATGGCTTCTGCCCGACCCGGGACGAGCGGGTCTCGAGCAGGCGCCCCGGCGCGCGTGTCTTGGGCTCGAGTGTCCGCGCTTACCGCACGGTCCTCATTCGGTGTCGTCGCCGCGCCGTCACTAGCTCGGGTCGAGTTGGGCACGCGTCGCCCGCTCGGCGCGGTTGCCCGGGCCACGGCAAGCGCCGGCTCTTGCACCACGTGCGTCGCGATAGTCGGGGCAACCTCGGGGGCCACCGGGTCCACGGTCACGGTGCGGTCGCCTTGAGCCTCACCGGTTGCCTCGGCACCACCCGGCGCCGCACGCGAACCCGTGACGCGGCGCACCGCAGCACCACGCGCACGTGGCGCCGGCAGCACCGAACCGCTCGCGTCAGGTGCCACTGGGGTCGCGGCATCGGGCGCGACATTGACCGGAACGACGGGGCGCGGTTCGATAGGCGTGACGCCCGCACCAGCTTCACCCGCGCCATGCAGGATCCGTGTGATCAGGGCCGCCTTGCGCAGGACGCCGACATCGGCAAGGCCGCTCTCACGGGCAAGGACGCGCAACTGGTCGACGGTCTTCTGTTCGAGGTCGGAGTAGTTCACCGGTGGACTCCCATGTGCCATACGAAGTCGGGCGCACATGGCGCGCCGTTGCCGTCGGGCACGGCAGGTTGGGTTGCGTTCGCGCAGGGCGAACGGCTCGCTCGTCCCGGGCTACACGTGCCCAGCGACGGCGCTAGTACGACTACGGGGGGTAAGGCGTCAGGCGTCGCGACGCCAGTTCGCGGGAAGAGGCCGCGTCGCGAAGCACCAGCTACCAGCGGGGCGGTGATGGCGAGACGCGCCAAGCAGGAACTTGCCGGATCGTCGGGCCGGCGAACCGGGGACAATCTCCATCGAACGATAGCAACCGCCGTCCGGCCAGTCAAGCGGGCGCCCGAGGCGGCATGTCCATCCCGGTCCCGCAACCATCATGCCCGCGCGCCGACCGCCCCACCGACCGGTAGCGCGTCAACCGCGCCATCAATCGGCAGGCGGGCCTGCTCGCCGTCAACCGCGTGCGCCGCACACGCGCCGACGAACCCACGGAAGAGCGGGTGCGGCGCATTCGGGCGCGACCGGAACTCCGGATGGAACTGGCTTCCCACGAACCAAGGATGCCCGGGGATCTCGGCGACCTCCATCAGGCGACCATCGGGCGACCGACCGGAGAAGACCATGCCCGCCGCCTCGAACCGCGAGCGGAACGCGTTGTTGAACTCCAAGCGGTGACGGTGGCGCTCATGCACCGTCGCCTCGCCGTATGCCTCGAATGCCCGGCTACCCGGCACCAGTTCGCACGGGTACAGGCCGAGACGCATCGTGCCCCCCTTCGCCCCGTCGGCGCTCTGGTCGGCCATGTACGCGATCACCGGTCCGCTCGGGCCCGGATCAAACTCCGTGCTGTTCGCGTCGGCGATTCCCAGCACGTTGCGCGCGAACTCGATCGCCGCGCACTGCATCCCCAGGCACAACCCGAGGAACGGCAGCCGCGACTCGCGCGCATGGCGGATCGCCGCGATCTTGCCCTCGATGCCCCGGCTGCCGAACCCGCCCGGCACGACCACTCCGCGCACGCCCTCGAGGGCGCGCCGCACCGCCGAAGGGTCTTCGGACAACTCGCGTTCAAGGTCCTCCGAGTTCACCCATCGCACCCGGAGGCGCCGACCGGCCTCCGCCGCGGCGTGACGAAGCGCCTCGGTCACCGACAAGTAGGCGTCATGCAGTTGCACGTACTTGCCAACCAGCGCGATCTCGATCTCGGGCACGTCGGCCCCAAGGCGGCGCACCATCGCCTCCCATGGGCCGAGGTCGATAGGCTGGGCGCGCGCCGACAAGCCGAGCTCATCGCAGATCAGCTGCCCGAACGAGGCCTCCTCGAGCAGGAGGGGCACCGCGTAGATGTCCGGCAGGGTGGGCATCGCAACGACTGCCTGTGCCTCGACGTCGCTGGCCAGCGCGATCTTCTCCCTCACCTCGACCGACAATGGCCCGTCAGACCGGCACACGATCGCGTCCGGCTGGATGCCGATCCGTCGCAACTCCTGCACCGAGTGCTGCGTCGGCTTCGTCTTGAGTTCGCCGGTCGCGCCAAGTAGCGGCACGAGCGTCACGTGCACGTAGAACACGTTCTGCCGCCCCGCATCCTTGCGGAACTGGCGGATCGCCTCGAGGAACGGCAGCCCTTCGATGTCACCGACGGTACCGCCGACCTCCACGATCACGACGTCCGCGTTGCTTGCCCGCGACACCCGCGAGATCCGGTCCTTTATCTCGTTCGTGATGTGCGGGATCACCTGGATCGTCCCGCCGAGGTACTCGCCTTGGCGCTCCTTCCGGATCACCTCGGCGTAGATCTGCCCGGTCGTGACGTTGTTGTCGCGCGTCAGGCTCTCGTCGATGAACCGTTCGTAATGCCCGAGGTCAAGGTCCGTCTCGGCGCCATCGTCGGTGACGAAGACCTCCCCGTGCTGGTACGGGCTCATCGTCCCGGGGTCGACGTTGATGTACGGGTCGAGCTTCTGGATCGACACGCGAAGTCCGCGCGCCTTGAGCACGCGCCCGATCGAGGCGACGGTGATCCCCTTGCCGACCGACGAGATGACCCCGCCGGTCACGAAGAGGTATTTCGTCACGCGAGTGCCCCGCGGCGGAGCGCCTGCCCTGCATGCGGGACGGCCCTGGCGCGTCTTGCGACCCGGGTCACGCGCTTGCCTCTGCTGCCCGGTTCTCGAGCACGACAACTCGAGGAACCGCAGGCATGGTCGCACCGGTCATCGTGAGCGACCGGACCGTCGCGTCCGGGTCCGACCCGATCTCGCGACAGAGGCGCCGGACCAACTCAATGGCGGGGGCTTCGCCATCCAGCACGTACGGCACGATGGCCTTCGCCTCGAGCGATCGGGCGAAGGCGATGGCGTCCGCCACCCCCAGGCCGTGCCCGTCGCCGATTGGCACGATTGCCACGTCAACCGGGGCAATCTCGGCGACCACGCGCGGCGCGGAGGACGCGAGCGGCGCGCGTGCCCCAATGTAGCCGACGCGCACGCCATCGACTTCAAGCCGGTACGCCACCATCCGGTCGGCACGGCCAAGCCCGGGCTCGGACATCCGGACCGCGACCACTGGCACCCCGCGCAACTCGTACTCGCCAGGCCCGTCGACGACCGGCATGCCATCCGGGCCTGCCCGTCCAACGTCCGCTGACGACTGCGCGTCAAGCACGATGACGTTCGCGCCAGCGTCAAGCGTGGAGGTATCGACGCGCGTCTCCAGCCACCAGACGAGACCACCCGCCCGGAGTCGGAAACGCGAATGCCCGTGCCAAGTCAGTTCCATGCGTGCTCGGTTGGTGGGACCGTCCCACCTTGCGGTCGCCCGGGTCCCGGACGGAAGGGGCGGGGCGGGGACGGGCGAAACTCACCCGGAACGGCCGGCATCCGGACAAGCGAAGTCCGCGCGGCGACCCGTGGAGTATACGTCGCCGCCAGTCGTACCGACGGGAAGTGCTGGCGTCCCGCTGGCCGTCCCAACTGGCAGCGCCGGGTCGTCCTCTCCCCCTTTCCCCCTGAGGTTGGTCCGCGGGCGTCCTTGCCCGCCGGGGTGGTGGTTGGGTTGGTCCGCGGGCATCCTTGCCCGCCTCCAATGTTATCCGCCTATGCGATCCCTCCCCAGCTTCGGAGGGGGATGGAAGCACCGTCCTAGCTGGCGCGGCCCGCCTCCGGCCCAGCACCCCACCCGTACTCAGCGAGGACCTCGCGCGCCACCGACGCCTCGTCCCAAGGCATCGACATCGCCACGCCGTCCATGCTCCCGTCGATCGACGTCTCGTGGCCCTTCCCCGCAAGCAGGACGACGTCTCCCCGCCGGGCCATCCCCACGGCACGGCGGATCGCGTCGCGCCGGTCGGCCACCCTTGCGAAGTGGTCCCCCTCGCGAGCGCCCGCCTCGACCGCCCCCCCGGCGATGTCCGCCAGGATCGCCTCTCGGTCCTCCATGCGCGGGTCCTCGTCCGTCAGCACGGCGAAGTCCGCGAGGGTCGCGGCGACCCGTCCCATGGCCGGACGCTTCGCCCGGTCCCGTTCCCCGGCCGCACCGAAGACGACGAGGACCCTGCCAGAAGCGCGCGCGCGCATCTCCCGAAGGGCGTTCGCAAGGCTGTCAGGCGTGTGCGCGAAGTCGATGACGACCACGAACGGCTGCCCGCCCTCGATACGTGCCATGCGACCGGGCAGCGACGCGAGGCCCGCTATCGCTGGCAGTGCAACATCGAGCGGGACACCAAGGGGCGCCGTCGCCGCGAGGGCGGCGAGCGCGTTCAGCACGTTGAACTCGCCAGGGAGCCGGACCTCGAGGTGACCGCGCCCCCACGGCGTTTCCACGACCGCGGCCGTTCCCCACGCCGTCGTCGCGAGACCGCGCGCGCGCACCATCCGGTCAGCGGTCGCCGGGCGGACGCCATCGCCG
>CAMBEO010000096.1 GCA_945865725.1 Thermoflexus hugenholtzii JAD2
CCCTCAATCCCTCCCCCGCTGCGGCGGGAGAGGGAAGGACTGATGCCCGCGGACCATTCGACGCCCCCACCCTCAATCCCTCCCCCGCTGCGGCGGGAGAGGGAAGGACTGATGCCCGCGGACCATTCGACGCCCCCACCCTCAATCCCTCCCCCGCTGCGGCGGGAGAGGGAAGGACTGATGCCCGCGGACCAGGCCACGACAAGGCGGGTGACGCGGACGGGGCGGCGACGTGACCGGCGACGCGTCCAGCGCGCGCGTGCGATCGATCCGGGGAATCCCCTTCTGGCCACCGGCCGCCGTGCTTGCCGAGGTGCGCCGGCGGCGGCTGGTGCGCGACGTCGCCGTCCTGCAGGCGAGCAACGCCCTGCAGCGGGCCCTCGGCTTCGGGTTCAGCGTCGCGATCGCGCGCATGCTCGGCGTCACCGGGTACGGCGAGTACCTGCTGGTGCTGTCGCTCTACGCGACGCTCAATCTCGTGGGGAACATGGGGGTCGGGCAGTTCCTGGTCGTGCCGCTGGCGCAATCGGTGGCGACGCGGGACCGGCAGGCGATCGCTCGCGGGGCCGGATACGTCCTCAAGTTCGGCGTGGCGCTCGGCCTCGCCGTGCTGGCACTGATCCTTGTTGTGGGCGAATGGGCGGGCGACTTGGTCATGCACCGGCCCGACCTCGGGGCCATGACACAGCTGGTCGCCGCCGGGATCCTGCCAACGGTGGCGTACACGACATGCGTGACGGCCCTGCAAGCCGGGCGGCGCATGCCCGACCTGGCGGCGGTCGAGGTCTTTGACCTGCTGGCCGGGAGAACCTTTTCCGTCGCGTTTGTCCTGGGGGGGGTCGCGGGGGGCGGCGTGCCGGCGGTCCTTTGGGGCTCCGTGACGGGGGCCACGCTGTCGGCGGTGCACGCCGCGTGGTGGTACCGGCGCGTCGCAGTGGCGCAGGACGGGTTTCCGGGGCTGCTTCCGCTGGCACGCGAGGCCGTCACGGTTCCGTGGCGCGCGTACTTCCGGTTCAGTGCGATCGCGTCGGTCGACAAGAACGTGGCGCAACTGATCGGGCAGACGCCGATGCTGTTCCTCGGTCGGTTCGCATCGCCGGAGGCGGCGGCGTACTTCGGCATTGCCGGGAAGGTATTCACGTTGCTGGCGGCCTTGCATGGCGGGGTCAGTCGAGCGGTGTCGGTACGGCTGTCGCAGGAGATGGCGACGGGCGGCGTGGCGCCGGTGAGGCGCCTGTTCTGGAAGGCGTCGCTGGCGTGGGGCGCCGCGTCGGCCGTCGCGGCACTGGCCTTGCTGGCGGCGCTGCCGGTCTTCCGGTGGGTCTACGGGGAGGAGTACCTGCCCTCGGTGGCGCTGGTGGCCGTCCTCGGGGTGCTGCAGGCGAAGCAAGGGTTGACAATCGCCCTTGGCTCGATCTACTTGATCGCCGGGCGCGTGGCGGCGAATGCGCTGCTCAAGTTGCCGCTGCTCGCGATTGCCTACCCGCTAGGTTCGACCCTTGTTGGCGCCTGGGGGGCGACTGGCGCGGCGACGTACCAGTTGCTCCTGTACGTTGCAGGAGACGTGATGTATCTCGGCCTGATTCTGACCCCGTGGTTCTGGAGGGGTGTCGGCGTTCCCGGCAGGGACGCCCCTTTTCATTGGCCGCAAGCGCCCCGCGCCGCGGCGGGAGAGGGGAGCACCACTACCGCCCCTCCCCCGGGGGGACGCGATTGCTCGCGGACCAACGGGAAAGGGGAGGGCCCTGCCCATGTCGGGTGAGCGTCCGGTGCGCCGTAGCCGCTGGCGCCGGGTCGTGCACGTCACGCCGCTCATGTTCGGGCCGGACGGCGTCGTCGGCGGCGGCGAGCGCTACGCGTACGAGCTGGCACGGGCGATGTCGCAACAGACGCCGACGCGCCTCGTGTCGTTCGGCGCGCCCCTGTCGCGCCGCGATGACCAGTTGCGCGTCGCGGTCTACCGGCCGTTCGGGTACGTCGGACGCAAGCGCCTGGGCCCGGTCGCGCCGGGGCTGATCGCGGAGATCGCCGCCGCCGACGTCGTCCACGTCCACCAGGTCGAGACGTTTCTTGCCGACCAGTGCGTCCTCCTGGCGCGGCTCTTCGGCAAGCGGGTGTTCCTGACCGACCACGCCGGAGGTGACCGCCACTTCAACCGGCGCCTCGGGACGGTCGATCACGCGACCGGGTTGCTGCTGGTCAGCGACTTCAATGCGCGGGGCTACGCCAAGTGGCGGGACAAGGTGACGGTCATCCATGGGGGGGTGGACCCGGCACGCTTCCGGCAGTTGCCGGGAGTGCACCGCGTGCGCCGCGCCCTGTACGCCGGTCGCATCATCCCCTACAAGGGCATCCACCACCTCATCGAGGGGACACGCCCGGAGACCGGGATTGTCGTCGCCGGGGCGACCTACCACGACGAGTACCGCCAGCACCTCGACGAGGTGTCGACCGGAAGGAACGTGAGCTTCGTCGGCGCGCTGATGGGGGACGACCTGGTGCGCGCCTACAACACGGCGTCGGTCAGCGTCCTGCCATCGGTGGAGACGGACCTGTACGGGAAGCATTACCCGAAGAGCGAGATCCTCGGGCTGGTGCTGCTCGAGGCGATGGCGTGCGGGACGCCGGTAGTCGCCTCGAGGATCGGGGGCATGATGGAACTCGTGGTCGATGGCGAGACCGGGCTTGGGGTCCCCGCGGGCGACACCGAGGCGGTCGGCGCGGCGGTCGAAAGGATCCTGGACGACGAGGACTTGGCGCGCGAGATGGGCCGGGCGGGGCATGCGCGTGTCCTCGACAAGTTCACCTGGGCGGCGGTGGCGCGGCGCTGCATCGAGGCGTACCGGCGCGAAGATGACTGAGGTGGTGGCCTGGTCCGCGGGCATCCTTGCCCGCCCCGGGGTGGGGCTGGGTGTCGGCATGCGCCTGCCCCGGACGCACTGGTGAGGATCCTCGTCCTGTCCGACACGTACCCGCCCGCAAACCGGGGCGGCGCGGGCGAGGTGGCGTCGCTGGTCGCCGACGGCCTCGCCGCGCGCGGGCACGAGCTGCTGGTCATCGCGGGCACGGCGCCCGGCTCACCTGCGGGCCGGACCGGGTCGCCTCCCGGACGCCCGGGGGTCGCGGTCGCCCGCGTCGCCGCGCCGACCTGGTCGGTCGCGAGGCGCCACCTGAGCCTGGCCAACCCGGTCGCGGTGGCGGAGGTGTGGCGCCTCGCGCGTGCCTTCCGGCCCGACGCGGTGCATGCCCACAACGTGCATGAGCGGCTGTCGTTCGCGGCGCTCGCCGTCGCGCGTGGGGGGGCACCCCGCGACCGTGTGCCGGTCGTCCTGACCGCCCATGACTACTTGCTGTTCTGCCTGACGAAGTTCCTCTGCTCGCGCGGTGACGCGGGTTTCCAGGCGACGCCCACGCGATGCACGCACTGCGCGTCGATCCGGCGCGTGCCCGGGCGGAACGCGATCGTGCACGCGATCGTGCGGCGCCACGTGTCGACGGTCGCCTGCATCTCGCACGCACAGTCACGGGCGCTGGGTGCCAACGGGTTCGCGGACGTTGCGCACGAGGTCGTCTACAACGGTCTCGACGCCACGACGTGCGAGACGCGCCCGGGCGACGGGGCGGCGTTCCGCGCGCGACTGGGCCTAGACGATCGCCCGATCATCCTGTATGGCGGGCGGGCCTCCGGGGCGAAAGGCGGCGACCAGCTGGTCCGTGCCATGGCGCACGTGACGCGCCGCGTGCCGGCGCAACTGGTCGTCCTCGGCGACCGTCCGGAGTATTTCGCGGTCGTCCGTCGCATCGCGGACGAGGTGGGGTTGCCCGCCGGGGTGGTCCATGACGGCGGGTGGCTTGACGCCGAGGCGCTCCGCGAGGCGCACGGCGCGGCGGCGGCGTGCGCGATCCCGAGCGTCTACCCGGACCCGTTTAATCTAATGACCCTCCGGGCGATGCTTCACGGCAAGCCCGTGGTCGGCACCTGCCACGGGGCGACGCCGGAACTGGTGGTGGACGGCGTGACCGGGCGCATTGCCGACCCCTGGGACGCCGGGGCGTTCGGGAACGCGATCGCGGACATCCTGGAGGGCCCGGGCATGGGCCGGGCGATGGGCACGGCGGGGCGCGCGCGAGGGCTTCGGGAGTTCACCCTCCACCGGCAGCTCGACGGCTACGCACGACTGCTGGGCGTGCCGGCGCCCACGGCCTACCCCCCCAACCCCCATTTACCGGCCTAACCCCCCAACCCCCTTCCCGGCGCGGGCATGGGCGGCTACCCACATGTGTCCAGATCAGGGTGATGCGCCGACGGTGGCGAGGCACTGGTCGGACCAGCATGGGGCGTCCCAGTTGGGGAGGTCCCACTGCAGGGGAGGCGTGGCCGTGCGCGCGCTC
>CAMBEO010000097.1 GCA_945865725.1 Thermoflexus hugenholtzii JAD2
CGAGGTCTGCACCGCGAGCATGGCCGGCCATGCCGTCCCCCAGCTCCTCCCCGCCTCCGCCTGATCCCAGGCGGCCTTCAGGCTGCACCGGGCGTGGCAGGACCAGTCACCAGTTGCGCGTTCCCAACTGACCCCGTGAACGGTTACGGTCGTCGGTGCCGCCGCCGGGGCTTTGGTCGGTGGCGCGGGCGCCGGTGGCTCCGTGCCACCGCAGCCGGCAAGGGCAAGTCCTCCAGCGAGCGTAGCGGCAGCGCGGAATAGCGAGGATCGTCTGGTTCGGGACATGGTGATCTCCTCGGAGCCACGACCATCCGGCAGTGCGGAACATTTCAAGGACACGACGCGCGCGTGCCCCATGACCCCGGCGGGCAGTCTAGCGCCACAACCACGTCACGTGCCGCCAGGCCGTGGTCCGATTTGCGCGACGCGGGCACACGCGCTGCGGTTGCTCACCGCACGGGCGTCGTCCGGCCATCGCATGTCGCCGCCGACCACAATCCCGCGCCGCCGGCCCGGGCCGTCGCCTGCGCCGACGCGTACTCCCGGCCGTGCACCGTCGGCGTTCGCTGGTACACGTAGTGCCGCGCAAAGCCGCCCTCGATCAGGGCACGCCCCACGTTGGTCCCATCCTCGACCGTTCCCGTCGCGCCATCGAGGAACACGTGGGCCAACCGCCTGCCGTACTGGTCGCGCGCGTCCTGCGTTGGGTCACCCACGAGGCGGGTCGAACGCCCGGGAGGCAACAACGATTTCAAGCGGGCCGACGCCTCGGCGCCGAAGCACTGGGCGGGTCGCCGCGGGTCGACCACTTCCGGCGTGTCGATGCCGAGGATGCGCACGCGTTCGACGGCGCCCGACGCGAGGCGCATGTCGACGGTGTCGCCATCGACGACGCGCACCACGGTCGCGCGCGTCCCCTCGGCGCCAACGCCTGAGGTCTCTGGCTCGGTGCCTGTCGCCCAGAAGCCGAGGGCCACGGCGACCGTGACACCGGCCCCGGCAAGTGCCGCGACCCTCCGGGTGAACGCCATGCCCGCCCCTGGTCGCGCGGTACGCCGCGCCCTGGCTTGCCGCGACCAGCCTGATGCTACGCCCACGGGTGATCGGCGCGCTGACGAACTCCAGACCGGGAAGCCCCGGCCCCGGGAAGGGGGGAACCCTTGCCCGGGGCCCCAGCCAGAGGCTACGCGTCGGCGGATGCCTCTCGGAGGGCGTGCACGAGGTCGTCGAGGCGGACCGCGTCTCGCTCGTACACTTGCACGTGCCTGACATGGCGCGACACCGCCGCGTGATCGACGATCGCATCCCAGAGGGCGCGCGCCATCACGGTCGCCGTTGCCGTCGCAAGGGGCGTCGTGCCGGGGGGCGTCACGCGGGTCGCCACCGGGTGGGTCGCGACCGACTCGAAACCATAGGACTCCGCCAGTTCGAGCGCCTGGCGGAACGCGGCGTAGACGATGTCCGGTGTCGTCGGCACGCGGCTCCCGTGCTCGAACTTCGTCACGATGGCGTGGACGACGGCGCGCCGCGCCGGACCGTCGCGCAAGTCGCCTGCCCCGGTGACCACGGCGCTGCCGCGATAGAACCCGGTCGGCGAGGACGCGAGGATGCGACGGTCGCGTTCCGCAATGAATGCCCGCCCCGCCGCCCGTTCGATCGCGCCCGGCAGGCCGCTCGACCCCGACAGGCGCTTGTTCGCGCCGACGATGAGCGCGGCGCATTCGGCCCGGAGCAGGTCGCCATGCACAAGCGACAAGAGCGTCGCGCCGACGGTCGTCTCGAACACGACGCGGGGTGAGGGCGGGGTCGTCGTGCCCGGGGAACCCTGGCGACCCGCCTGCCCCCCTCTGGCGCCGCCACCGGCAGCCGCCGTACCGAAGACCGACTGGAACAGCCCCGACGTCCCGGTGGGACCGGGAGAGGCCCCGCCCGTGCCCGTGCCCGTCGCCGTCCCGGACGGCACGTTGGTCGTCGCGCTTCCACCCGGCAGGCGCGGCGCCGTTGCGCCCGTCCCGAAGAGGACCGCGTGGATGGCGACGCCCGCATGCACGAGCGCCGCCCCCGTGACCTCCGGGGCGGTGATGCGGACGTCCTCGCCGAGGCCGTGCGACGGGAAGGCGGTCGCCGTCGTGCGCGCCGCCCGCTCGCCCGCCACGAGGAGCGAGTGGGCCGCCGCGACCGAGATCGCTGGATCGGTCGGCACGGCGGCCTCGGCCTCGAGCGCGTAGCTGCGGACCAGGCGAGGCCAGAACTCGGCGAGCGTCTCCGGCTTGTCGAACAGGTCGGCGGCGCGCGCCTCGCCGCCGAATACCGCGACGACCCCGATGGCCCCGGCGACCGGTGCGCCCAGTCGCTCGCGCGCCTCCTCGATCCTGGCATCCATCGACCGGTACGCCTCGTACAGGTCCGAGGTCGGCGAGTACGACGCCGACAGGTGGAGCGTCTCGGCGACCGACGCCCACACCTCGCCCTGGCTCGCCCGCGCCTGCAACCCTTGGCGGTACGAGTCGCTGACGCTCCTCCCCTTCAGGTTCCGCAACGACGGCGGCACGATCTCGCCCGACCCGAAGTCCGCACGGGTCGCGTGCCACCGGCCCTGTTCCACGCAACTGACCGGCAGGACGAAGTCGATGCCGACCGGAACGAGGATCGTGGTGTTCAACACCCGGTTCTGGCGCCCGCCGACCAGCTGGTCGCCATCAAGGAGCAGGACCGGTAGCGGTCCGGCCTGCTTGACGCCCAGTTCCGGTACCGACCCGCCCCTGACCTCCGTGACACGCGCCCGGCCACCCGAAAGCGCGTTCGCGAGCGTCTCGTAGTCGACCGGGTCAGAAGCTTGCCCTGGAAAGACGGGGATCAGCGTGAGTCCATGCCATGACACTGCCGTACCAACGTGCAAACTCGCGAGGCGTTGTGCGAGCAGATTGCGGGCAGACCCGCTAGTGCCATATACTGTGCCGGTTGCGGGGGTCTTCTTGGGCATCGCCCGTTCCTCCTGCAGTCACCGCACCGTTGCGATGGCCGTCCACCCTCATTGGTGATCGGCGCCGGTGCCTTGTGACACGCCGGGCGGAACTTGCCCGCGAAACCTTTCGGTCGTCGATTGCGCTGACCCCGTCGCGAACGCTTCCCGGGTCGCTCACGATCAGTCGCGTCGGCTCGTGATGGGCACGAAGCCTTGCCTGCCCCGTGGTCGATGCACCCATCAGGCACCGGACCTCGCGTCCCTCATGCGAAGTCGGTGCCCCGATCCGACGCCCGTCGCGCCCTGCGCCTGCAAGAAAGGGAGCACCTGACGCTAATGCCAGAGATCCCGCTACACGGACCCGTCTTGGACGACGACGATCCCTTCGACGCGAGCCGCAAGGGGCTCGGGTACCCGGGACCCGTCTCGCGATCGTCAGCGCGTGCGCCGGAGGAGGATGGTGACGTGGACGAGGATCATGTGGACGAGGTACCTGACGAGGACTTTGACGGGGAGCTCGCCCTCGTGGACCTCCCGGGAGACGACGAGGGTCCTGTGGGGGCGGTCCTCGAGTTCTCCACGATCTACGACCGCCTCGGACGCAACCCGAAGGACAAGGACGCCTTGGAGGCGGTCCGCCAGTGGGTCATCCGGTGGGCGCGCAGGCATGGCTTCGCCGAAGAGGCGGATGACATCGCCCAGGACGTGGTGGACAAGCTGGTCACGCCGCGTGGCGCCATCGACGCGGCGCTCGGGCGCGCCCCGATCGGCTTCGACCTCGCCCGTGGGCGGGCGACGTTCAGGGGCTACGTCTTCGGCCTCTACCTCAATGCGCGGCGGCCTGAGATGCGCTACCGGCAGCGCCGGCGACTGCAAAGCGATGTGAACGTACTGGACCAGATCCACCGTAGCGACCGGGGCGCCGTGGGTGGCACCTCCTCCCTCGTCGACAATGTCCCCGGCGAGCTCAGCGACAGGATCGAGGAAGCACTCGGCGCCCTCGAGGCGGCGAACCCGCGCGGCTACCGCGCCGTGGTCCTGCGCTTCGTCCGCGACCAGGAGTATGTCGAGATCGCGGCGTCGCTCCGAACGTCCGAGGTGAACGCCCGGAAGATCGTCTCTCTCGCGATCCGCTCCCTGAAGCAGTATCTTGGGGGTACCGCCCAATGACCGATTCGAAGCCTTCACGTGGTCGCGCGGACTTGCCGGCCGTGACCGCGGCCGGAGTGCGCCGCCTCTCCGACGCCATCAATGCCCTCGCGCCCCTCCAAGGGCCTCCCCCACACGATCCGGATCCGGGTACCGTCGGCGAGTTCGCCTACGCGTGGTTCACGCAGGGCGCCAACCGCGCCCTCGCCGACTTCGCTCCGGTGGCCGCGCACCTCGGGATCGCGGCCGACGAGCCGGCGGTGACGCC
>CAMBEO010000098.1 GCA_945865725.1 Thermoflexus hugenholtzii JAD2
CGAGATCCTGACGTACCTGGTTTCGGGAGGGATGTCCCACGCCGACAGTGAGGGGAACAAGGCGACCGTTGGCCCCGGTGGCTTGCAGCACATCCTGGCGGGCCGTGGCATGTGGCATGGCGAGGAAGTCGACCCGTCTGCTGGGCCGATGCGGGGGATCCAGATGTGGATCAACCTCCCGCGTGCCGACAAGGTGCGCGACCCCGCGTATGCCTTGATCGACGGGCCTGGAGTGCCGGAGGCGCGTGAGGGCGCGGCGACGGTGCGACGCCTTGCCGGCGAGGGCGGCGCGGTCACGTTCGTGCGCCCGGCGATGTACCGCGACGTGAGCGTGGATGCGGACGCCGAGGCGACGATCGCGATCCCCGACGGGTGGCAAGGGTTCGCCTACGTGATCGACGGTGGCGGCCAGTTCGGCGTCGACGGCACGGTCCTCGGCCCGTCCTGCATCGGCGTCCTCGGCACGACCGGGGCATTTCGCGCGTGCGCCGGGCCGGGCGGCGTGCGCTTCATGCTTGGCGCCGCGTTGCCGATCGGGGAGGCCCCGCGGTGGCGCGGGCCGTACGTCGACTGACGCGCGGACCGCGAGACCGACCGACGCGTTGCTACTGCTCCCCGAACTGGGTCAGCAACCCGTGGGTGTTAGCCGGGTCGATGTTCAGGATCCGCCACCCGGCCGCGGTGTCGATCGGACCGTTCGCCGTCGATCGCGCAAGGGTGAGCCCGCACGCCTGGGCCGGCCCCACGGCGTCGGTCAGGTGCGTGGAGGTCGCATACGCCACGTGGTGCAGGGCACCCGTCGGGTTCGCCCGGAGGAAGTCGGCAAACGGCCCGGTATCGGTCGTCGGCCGCATCAGCTCGATGCCCGTCGATCCGTCGCCGAGGCGGAAGACGGCTACCTCGAAGTTGAAGCCTGGACCGGCGTCGCCCCGTCGTTCGAGCGTCATCTTGAGGACGTCCCGATAGAACGCGATCGCCGTGTCGAGGTCGGGCACGACGTAGCCCACGTGGTGCAGTCCGGTCAACATCGCATGGTCCTTCCGTGCAGGTCCCGACCGACCCCCTCTCCCGCGCCAGCGTGGGAGCTTTCAGTTGGGGCCGCGGGGGGGTGCTTCCCTCTCCCGCCGCAGCGTGGGGCGCTTGCGGCAGATGGAGGGGGCGTCTCCACTCGGGGAGGGTGTGAGGGATCATAAACTCCCGCGACTCCCGTGTCGCCCTCCGGCTGGGCCATCGACTGGGAGGGACAGCGACCCTCCCGGCCCGGAAAACGGTCTCGCTCCCAGATATACTCGCCTCCGGGCGCGTCGCACGCTGGCGTCCGAAGAAGGGCGTCCAACGCATGGCATCGAGGGCAGGAGCGCGAGCGTTTTCGCTGGGAGGGAAGTCAGCCTCCATTGCGATCGCGGTCGCCCTCGCCGTCGCTGGCGTCGCTTGTAGCCCCCTCGAGGACGGGCCGGGCCCCTTGCCGACCCCGACGGTCCGCCCCACCGCGACCCCCAACCGTGCGTATGCCACCGTCCGCGTCGGCACGATCATCGACGCCGTCAAGACGCTTGGCCGGGTGGTCGCCGCCGAGGAGTCCGACCTGTCGTTCCGCAACGCGGGGCGGATCCGCGACGTCTTCGTGCAGCCGGGCGACCTCGTGCAGGCGGGGCAGGTCCTGGCGGAACTTGACCAGCGGGACCTGCCATGGCAACTCGCCCGCGCGCAACTTGCGGTCACGCAAGCGGACGTGCGCCTCGCGGCGGCATCGTCACGGGTCGTCGCGGACACCTCCCCGGTTGACTCCCTCGTCATCGACCAGCAGGCCGCGCAGCTCGAGGGCACGCGGATCGCGGTTGCCCGGCTTGACGCGCCGGTGCCGGAGGCTGACCTCAGCGACGCGAGAGCACGGGTGGCGCAGGCGCAGGCGTCCGTCGATGCCGCCCGGCACGCGGTGCGCGCACGCGACGCCGAGATCGCGGCCAAGCGCGCCGAACTTGCCTTGAAGGAGCGGGCGCCGGATGCGACCGATGTCGCCCGTGCGCGGCTTGACGTGGATGCGGCGCGCGTCCGCTTCTCCCAAGCGTCCTTCGGGCCGGTCCCGGAAGACATCCGCGCCGCTGAAATCGCGCGCGACCAGGAGCGTACGCGCCTCGACCGCCTCGTTGATGGCCCGCGCGCGCGCCAGGAGGACGTCGAGGCGGCCCGTCTGGATGTCCGCCGCGCCGAGGCTGTCCTCGACAAGGTCGTTGCCGACGTCGACGCGAATGCCTTTCCAAGGGAGTCGACGCGCAAGGCGACCCTCGAGACGGCGCACAATGGCGCGGCGGCGGCGCGCAACGTCCTCGCCCGACTCCTCTCCGGCGGTCCGACCGAGGCTGACGTCGCGACCCAACGCACCGCCTTGGCCATCGCCGAGACCGCGATCGTCCGCCTGAAGACCCCCCTGTCGTTCGATGCCGACGTCGCGCGCTCTGCCATCAGGAGCGCGGAAGTACGGCTCGTTCAGGTTGAGACACCCGTGTCGGACGGCGATCGCGCCCCCGTCCGCGCGCAACTCGAGGCACTCTCCCTCGGTCGCGAAAGCTTGCAGGGGGCGGTGGTCGTCGCCGGTGCGAACCTCGTCGCCGCGCAGGCGCGCCTGGACCTCGTCTCGCGCGGGCCGGACGACTTCGACCAGCGAGAAGCCGCGGCGCGGGTCGCGGCCGGCGAGGTGCAACTGGCGTCCTCACGCGAACGCGCTCGCACGAACCGCCTCGCCGCCGACCAGTCCCGGGCGATTGCCGCCTTCGACGAGGAGACGCTCCGCCGCGCCCTCGCTCAGGCGCGATTGGACGTGGACAACTTTGAGGACCAGACCGGAGACGTCCGCATCGTCGCACCGTTCTCCGGGCGCATCACGCGCCTCGCCGCGCGTCCCGGCGACACCGTGAACGCCTTCATGCCCCTGATGAACCTCTCGAGCCTCGAGGGCCTGGTCGTCAAGGCCGACATCTCCGAGGCCGACCTGCCACGGCTGGCGGCTGGCATGCCGGTGGACCTGCAGCTGGACATTTTTCCCGGTCAGGTGGTGACGGGCCGAATCGCATCGCTTCCGGTGGTCACGACGGAACGGGTTGGCGCCGCACCCGACCGGTCGACCCGCATCGCCGTCGACTGGCCGGCAGGGGCGTCACCCGCGCGCCCGGAACTCGGGATGCTCGCTAGGGTCCAGATCACGCTCTTGCGCAAGCCGGACGTCCTCCTCGTCCCGAATGCCGCGGTCAAGGTCGTTGGCAAGCGCAAGTTCGTCGAGTACATGGATGGACCCATCCGGCGGTCGCGCAACGTCGAGCTAGGCATTGTGACCGAAGCCGAGACCGAGGTCCTCGGTGGCGTGCAACCCGGCATGGTGGTGATCGCCGGCCAGACGTAACCGCGTTGGTCTCGGCGGGTGTGCCCTCTCTCCGCGCGCACCAGCGAATGGGGGGAGACGACGGCCTTCGCGGGCGCCCCGACCGCACGCCCGCGGTCCCGGGGCACGGCGGTAGGTGCGACACCAAGGCGGCGGAGCGGGCGAGACGCCCGCGGTCCCGAAGGCGACGATGGCGGGGGACCGCCCCGCCCGCCGGGCGTGCGTGAACGCCCGTTCGTCGCGGGTGCAACCAGGCCGTCACCGGCACGCGCCCCCGAAGGCGTGGAAGCGCCCCATGAGGTGCGTTACGTTTCGTGCGAGGACCCGCCGCGTTGCTCATGACCGTCGCGACCATTCCCGAGGTCATACACCCGTTCGTCGTGTCCGAGCCCGTCCCCCTGGACATGGACTTCGCAGCGCGCGCGCACGTGAACGCTGCCTTGACTGGCCCGTACGAAACCTGCAAGGGCACCTGCACCGCGACGAGTGACGGACTTGTGCTCGCGGTTGCGATGACGCTGGCGAATGATGCGCTCTCGCGCCGTGCCACCTTCGCGGCAAGCCGGTATAGTGCCCGCCGCACCGCGTCGCGACCCATCTGATGAATGACGATCCCTCCGGGACCGACGCGGTCGCAACCGTCGTCGCGGACCTGTTTCAGGCCCCGACACCGCTTCCCGGCACTTGGGAGGCGTGGTTGCACGGGTCGTTGCACGCCATCGGCCAGCACGCGTACCTCCTCGTGTTCCTAGGATCCTTCCTCGAGAACACCGTCATCCTCGGCTTCATCCTCCCGGGCGGGGTTGCGGTGGCCGTCGCCTCGGCTGCCGGGCGCGAAGCGGATGCGTCGGTGGTGCTGCTCTTCGTGTTTGGTGCCGCTGGCATGGCCGGGGGGGCCGCGTTCGACTATTTCCTCGGGCGCCTCGGCGCCGAGCGGGTGCTGCTCAGCCCACGCCT
>CAMBEO010000099.1 GCA_945865725.1 Thermoflexus hugenholtzii JAD2
GAACGGAGCCACTATGGAGATCGGGTCTTTGATGTCGGCCGGGTGGCGGGCGAACTGCAACACCAGTTCCTGCTTTCCCGTGGAAGCCGTCAGGCGGCCGAGCCATTTATCGGGCATTTTCTCTGGGAATACGCCTGCCACTTCCCCGACCGGCATGCCGCATTCCACCACATTTGCAAGCGAGTCCCGTTCCACATGGCGACGACCTTGCTGCGAATCGCTAGGCACCCGTGGATACAACGCGAGTACCGCGCGCATCTCGTACTCGCGGCGAGGGACGCGATATCGGCGAGCGGGCTGTAGCGTCATGTGAGTTGTGGCGCGCCTCGGTCGTCGCCATCGTTCTTGGTCCGATGGCCCGACATCCCGACGAGCTGCGACCCAATCAAGTTGGATCGTGCCGATGACAAGCCTCGGCGCACGTGAAGCGCGCCCGGTCGAGGCCGTGCTGTTCGACATCAACGGCACGATCATCGACATCGAGACCGAGGACTGGGGCGGCGTCACCATCGGTCAGGTCAGCCAGTACCTGTCGTACCACGGTATCGGGACCCGCCCTTCAGAACTCGCCGAACTCGTGCGCGAACTCCTCCATCGGCAGATCCAGGCAAGTCCCGAAAGATTCCCGGAGTTCGACGCCGTCGCGCTCTGGCGTTCGACGCTCGACACGCTTGGAGGCAGGCCTCCCAGAGAAGGTCGTTCCCTCCGGATATCCCACGACGGGTCATCCTTGCTTCTCGAGGATCCGGACCTGCCGCTCGTGTTGGCCCATTTGCAGCGAGCGCTTTCCCGTCGACGGTTGCGCCCGTACCCGGAAGTCGCGGAAGTGCTTGGAGCATTGCGCCCGAACTTCAAGTTGGCCATCGTCTCGGACGCACAAAGCGAATACGCACGGTCGGAACTCGACGAGTGCGGCCTGACGTCCTACTTCGACACCGTCATCGTGTCTGGTGAGGTCGGGTATCGGAAGCCTGACCCGCGCATCTTCCAAGCGGCTCTCGACGCCATCGGGACGACGGCTGATCGATCGATCTTCGTCGGAAACGATGCTCATCGCGACATTTTCGGGGCCGCGCAGCTTGGTTTTCGGACGATCTTTACGCCGACGCGGTTCGGCACCAAGGACTTCCCGGGGGCGTCCCCCGACGTTGTCGCGCTCCGGTTCGCCGACGTGCTCGAAGGCGTGAGGAGATTGGCAGGACGCTAGGGTGTCTACCCAGCCGCGCGACGCGCGATGGCGGCGTGGACGGCATCCAGGATGTCGCCGGCGACGCCGACGAGGCCACCGATGGGGGGCGGTTCCAAACCAGTGAAGCCAGTGAAGGGCTCGTTGATCCCAAGTCGCCCCGCACTGCGCACCCCTTCTCCTGTGCCGACCAAGATTGTCCGGCACCCGGCCGCCACCCCGGCCTCGAGGTCGGTCACGTTGTCCCCGATGAAAAACGATGCCGACAGGTCGATGCCAAAGCGGGAGGCAAGGCCGAAAAGCATGCCCGGGCGGGGCTTCCGGCAACGACATCCGTCATCCGGGGCATGCGGGCAGTGAGCGATGGCATCGAGGCGTCCGCCAGCATCGCGGATCGCTTCCGCCATCCGGTCGTGGACATCGGCCAGTGCGCCGGCAGTCAGGTGTCCTCGCCCAACACCACCCTGATTGGTCGCGACGTACGTCGAGACGCCGGCATGAGCAAGCGCCCTGAACGCGTCCAAGGCCCGGGGAAGAAACTCGAAATCAGGCCACGAATGGACGTACCGGCCAGTGCGCTGGAAGTTCACGACGCCGTCCCGGTCGAACAGGACGGACGCGCCAGCCGGGTAGGGCGATCCCGGGACAACGTGCGAGATCGACGGCGAGGCTTCAGCGGCAGTGGATCGCATCGTCATGTCGAACGGCCGGGGGTTCAGGGAATCCCGCCGCGCACGATTATGGAATCGCGGGAGTGTGCCCGAGAGGGATTCCCAACCACGCTGGTGGTGGGTCTCGGCACTGGATTCTCGCCCGGCTTGATCGCCGGACGCCAAGGAGGGCAACATGGTCGAGGTTTCCAGGGTCGCAACGCGGACCCTGCATGCAGGTGCTGGACCACCAGGATCGCCGCGATCCAGCGGCGCGCGGTCGGCGCGACCGATTGCCGGACCGGTGCAAGCAGCACGGGTCGCGGCGCTTGCATCGCTGGTTCGCAGTGGGCAGTACCGCGTACCGGGGCATGCGGACGCCGCCGCGCCACTACGTGCCTATCGGAGCGCGCCCGGATCTGGCTAGGCGGATCATCCGCCGACGCAAATCCAGCCATGACGTCGGCACGTCGATCTGAAGGCGGGAGGGGGACCATGCGGTACCTCTCCCGCCCAAATCAGTGCGCTCCGAGGCTCTCGATGTACTTCTCGGCGGCGATGGCCGCCGTGGTCGCGTCACCGACGGCCGTGGTGACTTGCCGGGCGAGCTGGGCACGGACGTCGCCCGCGGCGTAGATCCCCGCGACACCGGTTTCCATCAGGGCGTTCGTGATCACGTGACCTCCATGGTCCATCGTCACGCCCGTGTCAGCGAGGATGTCCCCGTTCGGCCGGAATCCGATGAAGACGAACACGCCCCCGACGTCTAGGTGCGACGTCTCACCGGAAACGACATTCCTGATCCGGACGCCGGAGACTGATCGCTCGCCGACAATCTCCTCGACGACGGAGTTCCAGCGGACCTCCGCCTTCGGATTTGCGAAGAACCGGTCTTGGAGGATCTTCTGGGCGCGCAACTGGTCCCGTCGATGGACGAGGATGACCCTCGATGCGTACTTGGTCAAGTACGTCGCTTCCTCGACCGCCGCGTCGCCCCCGCCGACGACCACGAGGACCCGCCCGCCGAAGAACGGGCCGTCGCACACGGCGCAGTACGACACGCCTCGCGCGTTCAAGCGTTCCTCGCCGGGGACGCCCAGCTTGATGGGTGAGCCACCCGCCGTCAGGATCACGGCCTTCGCCCGGTAGGTCGTGTCAGTGGTCTCGACCACCTTGACGACACCGTTAGGCCCCTCGGAACGAACGGCGGAAACTTCAGCCATCACGACTTCGGCGCCGAAGTGTTCGGCGTGCTCCTGCATGAGGCGCGCGAGTTCGC
Organism: Thermoflexus hugenholtzii JAD2; assembly: GCA_945865725.1. Taxonomy (GTDB): domain Bacteria; phylum Chloroflexota; class UBA11872; order UBA12225; family UBA12225; genus CAILQO01. Next base: position 3,116 of record CAMBEO010000099.1, read on the forward strand.
CCCCCTCAACGGAAAGGAAGCCAGGGTAGTCCTCGACGAGGTGCGTGTTGACAATCTGCCCGCCCGGGACGCCCTTTTCGAGGACGATCGTCTTCAGGCGCGCACGAGCGGCGTACAAGCCCGCGCACAGGCCCGCTGGCCCCGCACCCACGATCACGACATCGTAGTCGCGCCCGCCGTCCACCGTCATCCAGTCATGCCTCCGTGTCGGGACCGGCGTTCCGGTCATCGCCAGGGGGGTATACCAACCGCGGTCGTGACACCCGGAGGGGTCTAGGCTCATCCTGTCGGCCCGCGTCGTGCGGGCAGGTTCTCCCGGCAACCCGGACTGGACGCGAACCGTGCGCAATGGAAGGGCATGTCGTGGGAAGTGACAAGATCCACCTTGAAGGCATGCAGTTCTATGGGTTCCATGGGGTCGACCCGGCGGAGAAGTCGCTCGGGCAGCGCTTCACGGTCGACCTGACGGTGGTACGCGACCTCCGCCGGCCAGGGAGGACCGACGACGTGTCGGACACCATTAGCTATGCCACGCTGTTCAAGCTGACTCGATCGGTCGTCGAGGGGCCGAGCCGCGACTTGCTCGAACGTGTCGCAGAGGGCATCGCCGAGGCCGTCGGCCAAGCGTACCCGGAGATCGACTTGGTCCGCGTGCGAATTCGCAAGCCGGGCGCGCCAGTCAAGGGGAGCGTTTTCGACTGGGCGTCCGTCGAGATCGAACGAGTGCCCCGAATCGATTACCCGTGAGCGTACTGCCACCGTACTCGGCCCGGGTCCTGCAACCGCACGACGAACGCGCATCGGTCGCCGACTTTGTTGCCCTGGGAGCGGGCAGGGACGACGCGATAACTGCCGTGCGCCGGGGAAGCGGCAGGGTCCTTCGCCTCGACGCCCTCGACCCGGGTATCGGGGCCGCGTTGGTGCATGCCTTTCAAGGGATGGGGGGCGTCGGCTACGCCGGCCCGAGCGCCTACCGCGTTGACGGCGGTCCGGCGGCGACGGACGTCCTGTTGCTAGGAACGGCAGGCCAACTTGAAGCCCTTGCGGACCGCCTCCTCGCCACCGACTCCGAGGGTTTCGCCCTGACGCAGGCAATCACGACCGCTCTTTCGGTGGCGACTTG
>CAMBEO010000100.1 GCA_945865725.1 Thermoflexus hugenholtzii JAD2
GGGCGCGAGGGATCCCCGTGCAGGAGGACGTGCAGGAACCCGGCGAGGAATGCGTCTCCCGCCCCCAGGCGATCGACGATCTCGACGTCGCGCTCCCGGTCGGTCCAGGCGTGCGCGGCGCCGTCACCGTCGAACGCCACGACCGTCGCGCCGACGCGATTGCGCCACATCCCCTGGTCGACGCGCGTCGTCATCACGACCGCACGCCACCCGAAGCGGTCGTGCCCGTCGCGCGCCGCCTCAAGCGGCGTCTCGCCCGCGAGGCCGTAGAAGCCGTGCAAGCCCTCGATCGAACACGACATGATGTCGACGAGGGGCGCCAGCGACAGGTAGGCCTCGCGCGCCTGCGCGAAGGTCCACAGCTTGCTGCGGAAGTTGGGGTCGAAGACGACCTGCGCCCCGGCGGCGCGGGCGGCGACCATCCCCTCGCGCGTCGCCGCCAGGCACCCCTCCGACAGCGCCGACGTGATGCCGGTCACCAGGAAGTAGCGTGCCCCCCGCACGATCGGCGCCCAGTCAATCTCGCCCGCCTGCAGGCGCGCGCACGCCGAGTTCGCGCGGTCGTAGATCACTGACGACGCCCGCGGCGCCGCCCCCTCCTCCAGGAAGTACGTGCCGCACCGCGCGTCGGGCCGGTCGTCCCAGACGACGTGGCTGGTATCGACGCCGTGTTCGCGCGCCTTGTTCTCGAGGTAGCGCCCGAGGGGGTTGGCGGGCAGGCGCGAGACCCACGTCGCCGTCGGTCGGCCAGTGCGCCGCGGGTGCCCACTCGTCGCGGTGGCATCGAAGCGGGCGACGCCGACCGCCGTGTTCAACTCGGCGCCGCCCGGCAGCATCTCGAGCATCGTCGCGGCCTCGACACGCCCGAAGCCCGGCGGGCAGAGGCGCACCATCGCCTCGCCGAACGCCACCAGGTCGTAGCCCGCGCCCGCTTCGCCCACCATCGTCGCTGTCCTCCGTGCCGGGAGGCCCGGCCGCCGGGGATGGTAGGGTACGCCGCCGTCAAGCCGGGCCTTCTGGCACGCCTCGCGACCCCCGTCGCCGACACGCCTCGCCGCCGGGACCGACCCATGAGCCTTGCTTCCCCACGTGCGGCGGTGACCGACTGGGGCCTGCCCACGCAGGGGATCACCCTCGACGGGTGGCTTCGACCCCGCGCCGTCGCGCATGAGGGCGACGCGATCGGCCCGGACGACATCGAGCGCCTCGCGAACTGGCGCTTCACCCACGTGCGCCTGCCGGTGGGCGCCGGGATCATCGCGGCGCCCGGGGGCCTGGCCCGGGTGACCGGCGCCCTCGACCTGCTGGCGCGCCACCGCCTCGCGGCGGTCGTCACGTTGCACCTCGAGGCGACCGCGCACGACGCCACGTGGGTCGACGCGACGGCGACCGCCGCCCTCGTCGGGACATGGGCGACGTTGGGCGCGGCGCTGCGTGACCACCCGGCCTGCCTCGCGCTTGACCTCCTCGACGACCCGGACCCGCCCGACGGCCTGTCGCCCGGGGAGGTGGCGGCCCTCGGCGGCGTGCGCCTCTCGCCGGCGGCGTCGCGTCGCGCGCCCGTGCCGGGGTCCGTCGCCGGACGCGCGTGGGCCGGCCTCGCCGCGCGCCTCGTCTCGACCGTCCGCGAGGCCGGTGCGGCCCAGGCGGTCGTCGTCTCCGCACCCCGCGGGGCGCCGGAGGCATTCGAGCACCTGCGCCCGGTCGCCGACAATCGCGTCGCCTACGGCTTCCGCGCCTTCGCGCCGGAGGCGTTCGCGAGGCAGGGGCTTGCCCCGGGCGACGACGTGCCTGCCGCGGCGCACGCCATGCCGGACCCGCCGGTGGCGTACCCCGGCATTATCGAAGGCGAACGGTGGGATCGCGCTCGCCTCGAGGCGTGGCTTGCCCCGGCCGTGCGCTTCCGCGAGACGTACCGCGCGCCCCTCTATTGCACCGGCCTCGCCGCCAGTGCCGGGGCACCGCGCGGCGCGCAACTCACCTGGCTTCGCACCGTCTTGCGCCTCTGCCACGACTCCCATGCCGGGTGGGCCTATGCGGCCTACCACGACGCGCGCTTCGGGATCGTCTGCACGCGCGGGCCGTTCGCGGCGCTTGACCGGTTCCGGAACGGGTATCGCCTCGACTACGACCTGCTTGGCGTATTGCAGGCCGAGGCCTGACCCGGGCGACGGCCGGTGCGGTGGCGAGGAACCCCCCATTCCTCCCCGGCGGGCAGGGATGCCCGCGGACCAGGCCCCGCCCCACGAGTAGCGATGCCGCCCCCAAGCCACCGTTACCAGTGTGCGCTTCCGAGATGCCCGCGAAGCTTTCCCGCCGACTGCCGAGATGTCAGACAGGAGGCTAACCGTGCTTCGCCGCGTGGTCGCGCATCAGGGCCGCGAGGGCGTCGGCCCAGGCCGGTTCGACGGCGTTGTAGAGGCTTGCCCGGACGCCCCCAACGCTGCGGTGCCCCTGCAGGCCGGTCATGCCATGCGCCATCGCCTCGTCGAGGAAGCGCGCCTCGGCCCCGGGCGTCGGCAGGCGGAACGTGACGTTCATCAGCGACCGGCTCCCGGACTCGACGGGGCACCGGTAGAAGCCCGGGAAGGCATCGATCACGCCGTAGATGGCGCCGGCCTTCGCCCGGTTGCGCGCCTCGATCGCATCGAGGCCACCAAGTTCCTCGATCCACTCGAGGACCAGGCCCATCAGGTAGATCGCGAAGGTCGGGGGCGTGTTGTAGAGGGAGTCGTGGCGCGCGAAGGTGCGGTACTGGAAGATCGTGGGGATGTCGGACCGGCCGGCCTCGACGAGGTCACGCCGGATGATGACGACGGTCACGCCGCTCGGCCCGAGGTTCTTCTGGGCGCCGGCGTAGATGAGGCCGAACTGGCGCAGGTCGACGCGGCGCCAGGCGATGTCGCTCGACATGTCGGCGACGACCGGTGCGGGGCCAAGGTCGGGCATCGTCGCGCCCGGCGCCGTCGCGAACTGCACGCCGTCGATCGTCTCGTTCGTGGTCAGGTGCAGGTAGGCGTCGCCGCCCTCCGACCGTGCCTCGCCAGGACGGGGCAGTCGGCGCAAGGTGCGCTCGTCCCCGGGGGCAGGGACGGTCGAGGCGACGACGCGCGGGGCGCCCCCGCCGGCCGTGGCGGCGACGGCGCGGGCCTCGGCGATGGCCCGTTCGCCCCACGCGCCGGTGACGACATGGGAGGCGCGCCCGCCGGGGGGCAGGAGGTTCAGGGGCACGACGGCGAACTGCTGCGAGGCGCCGCCCTGCACGTACAGGATGTCGTAGCCCGCGTCGCCATGGCCGTCCGGGATGTCGAGGAGCGCGCGCAGGCGGGCGGTCGTGGCGTGGTGGGCCCGTTCGTACGCGGCCCCCCGGTGGCTGTGCTCCATCACCGACAGCCCGGTGCCCCCGAAGTCGAGCAACTCGTCGCGGCAGCGTTCGAGGACGGCGCGGGGCAACGCCGCCGGGCCGGGGTTGAAGTTCATCGGGCGCGACGGGATGGTCATGGCTGCAGGGATGGTCACGGTCTCGCCCGGCAGGCGGCCTGCGCGTGCCACCAGCGTCCGCTCGCGCCGTGGGCTACCGGTGCGCGTCACCTGGGCGGTTGCGCTTTGGTCTCGCTCAGGTGTACGGTCATGGCAACAGTGTGGGTTGGCGGGGTTCGTCTGCAGGGATTCCGGCGCGGCCGGGACCAGACGTTACCAGCACCGCAACCCTCGGGGATCGTTCGAGTGGAACTGAAGAACCGGCGAATCCTGCTGGGCAGCCTCGCGGGCATGACCGGCGCGGTGGCGTTGGCGGCCTGCGGTGGCGAGGCGGCTCCGGCCGCGAAGCCCGACCCGACCAAGGCCCCGGCGGCGGCGGCCCCGGCGGCAGCTGCGCCCACCAAGGCGCCCGAGCCGACCAAGGCCCCGGCCCCGGCAGCGGCGCCAGCGGCGGCGAAGGCAGGCGGCAAGCTCGAGATCTTCTCGTGGTGGACCAACCCGGGCGAGGTTGAGGGCTTGGACGCGATGTTCAAGATCCTCGCCAAGGAAGCCCCGGACGTCAAGGTCACCAACGCGGCGATCGCGGGCGGTGCCGGCGCGGGCGGCGACATGAAGGCCGTCCTGGCGACCCGCATGAACGCGGGCAACCCGCCGGACTCGTTCCAGGTCCACCTTGGCAAGGAGCTCACCGACGGCTACG
>CAMBEO010000101.1 GCA_945865725.1 Thermoflexus hugenholtzii JAD2
GGCCACCCTCGCCCTTGCGCCGCGCTACCGCCCGTGCGACCGGTAGATACTCGAAAACTTCCACGCCGTCCGCCTCGTACACCCGGCGGAAGAGCTCCGGTGCGGTACCGAACTTGGCGATGCCTGGGGCGGTGTAGTACGCCCGCTCAAGGTCGCCCAAGTAGACGTACCGCACCTGATAGCGATCGAGCAGCGTCGTCACCGCCGTCGCCTGCGGAGCATTAAACATCAACTGGACGTCTCGCAACCGGGCATCGACCTGGGGCGCATACGGCCCGCGCTGTTGGGCTTGGTGCCACCGCCACCCGAGGACGGACGGCAAGCCGGTGTACTTCGATATCCGGCTCCCCCACCGGTACTCGGGTACCGACGCCTCGAGCACGACGGGCGTGCCTTCCACGTTCGCAAGAAGCCAGTCGATCGCCGCACGGTCCGCAAACGCCCGGATCGTGGCCCCGTTCGGGTTGGCGGGCGTGACCTCGCTACTTGCGTCGTGAACGGTCGCGGTGCGCATGTACGCCATGCCGTCGAGCGTCGGCGGGAGGGGCGCGAAGCGGTCGGAGAGGCGTGCGGGGATCGCGCCAAGCGGGTACGCGAGGATGGCCAGCCCAAGTGCGGTGCCCCCGGTCGCCCACGCCCACTCCCACCAGCGGATCGGCGCGAAGCGAGTGGACGAGAACATGCGCGCACCGACCCAAGCCCCGGTGGCTCCGGCCAAGACGGACCACATTACCCAGACTTGCAAGTAGAACTTGAAGACGGTATTCATTCGGCCGATGTCACCGGAGATCGCGAAGAACTCGACAAACGTGCCGATCACCGCGCCGGTCGCCCCGAGCGCGCCGGCGAATGCGACGGCCGGATTCGCCCGGCGCTCCCATGAGGTCGACACCATCGCGCCGGCAAGCAAGACGAGCACGCCGACGAGGCCAAGCCCGCCAATCCACGCGAACGCCGCCAGCGTCCCGGCGATTGCCGTGACGATCGCTGACACGCCCCACCCGCTGGCGTCTGCGCGCCCCAGGGCCGCCTCAAGTCGGTCCAGGCGTACCCATGCGTCAGACCGGCGGACCCGGAGGAGGAGCCAACGCACGCGCACCGTGCGCCGCCAGGCGCTCCATCCGAAGAGCGCGATGAACGCGACCAGCTGAAACACCATGGCCCCGTGGATCACGAGGTAGTCCGCGAGCGATGACTTGTCGGTCGTCCAAGGGCTCACCGAGCTGTAGACCGTCAGGTTGTGCGACCAGAATGGCCGGTACCAGAGCGACGCGCTCGCGATCATGGTGCCTAGGGTCGCGACGACACGCGCCACACCGGGGGGAGTGAGCGCGCCGGTAGGTGCGACCTGCCGTATCCCGACGGCAATCGCGGCGAGGCCAAGGTACGTCGGGTATTCCCACGTGTTGATCACGTTGAGCGCGCCGACCAGCCAGCCGAGCGCGAGGCCGGTACCGATGGTTTCGACCCCGATCACCCCGCGAAATCGAGTGACGAGCGAACCAGTTCCGGCCTCTACGACCGACGCGCGCCCCGAAGCCACGGCGACGAGCACGACAAGGGTCGCGACCTGGAACGCGAGCGAGATCATGTGGGCGTGCAAGTCCGAGAAAAGGAATGTCCAGAACGGGAACTCGTTGATCACGTTGTTCGGGATCACGCGCGACGAGCGCCAGAAGTCGAAGCCCTCGAGCGACACCCCAGCGACGAGTACGGACGGCAACCCGGCGAGAAGTGCGGGAACGTTCGCCAGCCCTGGTGCGCCGGCACTCGAGGCCGCCGACGCGAGCCTGGACACGAGTTGCCCGAACGCGTCGAGGTTCCCGGCGACGACCGCGAAGGCGACGCCGAAAATCCCGCCGGCGATCCCGAGGCGCCACGTCGGCGTGCGACCCGCTCCCGAGGCGCCGAGCATTGCAAGGTTGGACGCCGCACTGAACGCCCCGGCCGCGGTGAGCGCGAACACCGTCGGCACCGCGAGGTTGAATGCGATGGATGGCACGATGCCCGTGAGTTTGGTCACCGCCGCGACCAGGACGTAGCCGAAGTAGTAGTAGTTGAGGTACCCGCCCGCATACCACGGGTCATACGGCGGGAACGAGGCCGTGCGGATGACCGCGTTGAGGTACGCGAACTCCATGGGCTTCTCGCCCCCGCGTGCCGGATGCCACAAGTCCGGGTTGTACGCCCGGATCACGCAGAACCCAGCGAACGCGAGGCCGAACACGAGTTCCGACGTGACGACGAGGCGCCAGTTCGCTCCGAGCCAACCTAGCCAAGCCCGACCGTGTCGCCGGACGGCCAGTGCGGTCACCACCGCGCACGCCGCGAACGCCAGGACGAGCGTTAGCCGCGTCCATGGCATCGCGCCGGTCGAAGAAAACCACCAGCCGACCCATGAGACGGCGAGCAGCCCGATCGTGCGGGCGATCGAGTACCCGCGTTCGGGAAGCGATGGCAGGCTCGCCCAGAGCACGGGAGCGGCGACGAGCCCCATGACCGAGATCACGAGGTACCAGAGGAGTGGCGCGACGGCCTGTTCGAACCCGGACGGGTCGAAGGCGTCCCGCCACGTGCCGCCGTCCGTGATCCCCTCCCTCGCCGTCTGATCAAGCGATAGCGTCGGTCGGCCGGCCATGATCGGCGGGATGTTCCGGATGCCTTCGAGGGGGACGGCCGAAAGAACTTCCCGTACCCGAGCGGCAGAGAAATCCGCATCCCGCTTGAAGATCAATACCTTTGGATGGTCATAGACCGTAAAGGCTTCCTCGGCCGTGTCGTCGACGATGGTCCACGGCCCGAGCGTCGGGTAGCTCGCGATCGTCGCCACGTGGGTGAACCCGAGCTCGCCCGCGAATAGCCGCCGGTAGTACTCCGTTGACATCGGGTACCGCTCCGGCATTCGAGGGATCGACCCGTACAAGCGATTGCTTGTCATGTTCAGGTATGCCGACTGCGAGAGCATCTGGACCAGCGTGTCGATTTTTCGGGGTTCGTCCGGGTCGTAGAGCGGGAGTTGCGGACCGGCGTATCGGGAATGGTCACGGCCGGGCATGGGGAGCGGGAGCGGGTCGTCCCAGTGCTCGTTCGCCAAGGGGACCGGCGGCACGACATTCGCGTAGATCCACGCCGATGCCGTGCCCCGGCTTACCGGGCGGGTGTAAATCCGCGTGAACGCGAACGCCCACCCGGCGGACCACGCGATAACGATGAGCGCAGTCGCCCACGACGCGCCAATGGCCACCCCTGCGATCTCCGGGCGGGAGAGGATTCCACCTCCCGCCCGCCCCGAGGCGGTGCTCGATCCTGCACTGGCGAGGCCGCCTGACCGCGACCGCCAAGCACGTGTCGACGCGTCGATGGCCGCCACGATCGCCCACGCCCCGAGGATGATCAGGAACGGGTACGCGGGCAGCAGGTACCTCATCGTCTTGTTCAGTACCGACGAGAAGTACAGCAGGCACAACGCCGCCCAGAACGCCACCAGCCCGAGGGGCCACCTCCCCCTCGCCAGCGCCAGCCAAGCCGCGACCCCGATGGCCCCGAGCGACACTACCCCAAGAGGGATGCCAAGGCCCCACACCACCATGTGCCGCAGGGGGAAGATCACCGGCGTGGTGTTGGCCCACTGGATACTCGGTGGCAGGTCGACTTCGCCCGACTGCGACTTCGCCTGATAGTCGATGTTGTCGAGCCAACGCGGGTTCAGGCGGACGTCGAGGGGGCCTGGACCGGCGAACGCGTACGGCTGCGCGACGCGAAAGGTCACGAGCGCCACGATCGCGACGAGGATGCCGCCAGCGATGATCGTCGCGAGCCGCCCGTCCCGCCATGCTCCCGCGAGGCG
>CAMBEO010000102.1 GCA_945865725.1 Thermoflexus hugenholtzii JAD2
CGCGGGTTCAGGCGGACGTCGAGGGGGCCTGGACCGGCGAACGCGTACGGCTGCGCGACGCGAAAGGTCACGAGCGCCACGATCGCGACGAGGATGCCGCCAGCGATGATCGTCGCGAGCCGCCCGTCCCGCCATGCTCCCGCGAGGCGCTCGATCGCGGCATCGATCCCACCGCTTGCCCCTCGAGCTGCCATCCCATCCGCCGCGCTTCCAAGCGCCTGCGTCCCACCGGCCAGGTCGACGGGGGGCGTCGCGAGCAAGTGGATCAGGCCGGCCAAGGCGATGACTGGCATGAATACCACCATCGACAGCTTCGTTGCGAGCGTCAAGCCGACGAGCACGCCGACGGCCGCGAAATCTCGCCAGCGGGCATGCGCGACGATGTCGAGGCACTGCCAGAACGTCGCAAGGACGAGGGTCACGAGAAAGCTCTCGAACACGAAGAAGTGGGATTGCTGGATGTGAAGGACGCAAGTAGCGACGAGGATCGCCGCGAGGAGCGCGACCCGAGTGCCGAACAGTCGCCGCGCGATCGCCACGACTAGGCACACCGAGAGGACGTCGGACGCGGCGGAGAGCGAACGGCCAACGATGTGTATGCGGTCGATGCCGAACCCCTGCAAGGCCGACAGGACCGCCTTGGTGACGAAGAGCGGGAACGTCCCGTACACGAAGAACCCGTAGCCGACGTTGTGCGGGTTCAACCCTGAGCGCGCGGTATCGAAGTACGACCGCCAGATCGGCGCATCGCGCGTCGTGTCGCCGGCGCCCCCCGTGTTTGGCGTGACCAGTCCCGTACGGATCGCGCCTTCCACCATGAAGAGGAACCGCTCGTCGGGATGCAGCTGGTGCCCGTTATCCCAGTTGACGCCGGTGAAGCGGAGCACCGCGGCGAGCGTCAGCACGATCCCAAACGCGACCAGTTCGAGCCTTGAACGGCGCACCCCGGGGCGAGCGACGACACGTCTGGAGTGGCGCAGGTCGGCATCTATTCCCGGGTGGACCGTCGGCGCCTCCATCGCGGGAGCGCCCTCTCTTCGATCTGAATCGCCATCAGGGCGATCCACCGGGTCGGGAGGGGGAAGGTGCTCTTCGGCGTCCTTCAATCCCACCGTCGTGTCAGGACCGGCCGGACGTGGGACCTCGGGATTGCTGGCAGGGAAGTCAGGACCATCCCGCAGGGGAGCGGCATCCGGGCGCGGGTCACTCGTCATGCCCGGGCTTCCTTGCCACGAAGAACAGGTAGGCGCCATTGTCGACCCCGACTTGCTCGCACCAGGTGGCGAGCTGACGCTCGATCGCCCTCTCCCACGGCAGGTACTGCCACTTCCCTGGCCACGCGATCCACCGGCCGGTGAGTCGCTTGGTCACGAGGGTCGGTACACCGTAGTAGTGGGAGAGGTCGAACACGCCCATGGCGTCCGGAAGGAGGTAGGACGACCAACGGACGACATCCAAGCCAGCGTCTCGCAGCTTCGCGGTCCATCCTTCACGGTCGTACGTGTGGTAATGCCGGGAGATCTTGTTGAACCAGGTGCCGTACGCCGCCCCAAGCGCCGGGAGACCGACGCTGGAGAGCGCTCGCGGCCAAAAGAGTGACGGGGCGAACCGGTCGCTCGGGACGGTAATGATGAGCGTCCCCCCGGGCGCGAGGACACGCGCGATTTCCGCCAACGTCGCGTCAAGCGGCGGGATGTGCTCGAGCACGCAATTGCTCACGACGGTGCGGAACGCCCCGTCGCGGAACGGTATAGCCTCGCCACCGCAAGCGAGCGCTAGCCGGTACGCCCCGGATGCACGTGCCTCGCGGACGGACGGCAGCCAAGGGTCGAAGCCGACGTCCACGGCACCGCCATATCCCGCCGCGAGACAGTTACGAGCAAAATGGCCGTCGCCGCATCCGACGTCAAGGACCGGGCCATCGAGTGGCTCGGCACCGACAAGGAGGCTCTCGACCACCCGGATCATCGCCCGGTGGACCGGCAACGTGCTCAGGTGGTGACGGACGATCGCGGGCGCCCGGTCAAGGAGCTGACGGGTCGCCCGGACCCGGCCATCCTTATCGACGTCGAACAGGACGGGCGCGCGAAGCGGTTCGTTACCGGAGGCGTTCATTGTCGGCAATCCGGTCGTCACGTGCGCCAGCGCCAGAGGTCGGCCAACCCGAACCGGTGACGACCGATGCCGAAAGCGAGGCAGGCCCCCCCGGCCACGGCAAGTGTGCCGAACCCCAAGGCATGCAGGCCAATCGCGAGCGCGAGCGCAACCTCTCGGTCCGTGCCGAACGCTTCGAGCGACAGCACCGTGATCCCGTGGTACACGCCGAGGGACGCCGGTGCGGAAGGCACGGTCATGCCAAGGTTCGTCGCGACGAGCAAGAACGCGGCCGCCTCCCATCCCGTGCCGAGATGGAACGCCAGCGTGCCCAGGTACGTCTGGCCGATCGCGATGGACCACAGCACCGTCGTAGCAATGACGTGGACCGCGATGAGGCGAGGCGAGCGGAACGACGATCCGGCCCCGAGAAGTCCCTCGGCGATCCTCGACGGCCGCCGACCGCGGAAGACGCTCAGCGGGTCAACCCTGGCTTCGAACCATTGGACGAGGCGCGCGCGCGATGCGACCGCCAGACCGAACGCCACGATAAAAGCAGTGAATGCGGCTCCCACGGCCAGCGCCGCCGCGCGCGCCCAGCCGGGGACCTCGATCAAGACGGATAGCGTCCCGAGGATGACGAAAAGCGCGCCCACGTCATACAGCTTTTCGATCGCGATCGATCCAAGCGCGCGTGCGGTGCTCGTCCGTTCCGTCCGGCCGAGGAGCGCGGCGCGGGACAGCTCGCCGACGCGACCCGGAAGCACCGCGATGATCAGGTAGCCGACAAGGGTGGCCTCCACGGCAGGCCAGAACCGTGCCCGCGCGTCCGGAAGGAGGAGCGCCTGCCACCGCCACGCGCGACATGCCACCGTGATGAAGGTCAGCGCGATGGAGATCGCGAGCGGCCAGATGGTGGCGCCAGCGAGCGCCCGGGTAACTTGGCCGAGGTCGACCGTTTGAAGGAGCGCGACGACGCAGACGACACTGACGGCAATGCCGAGGATGGCCGAACGATATTGGGTCCAGGCGCGACGCGACCCCCCCCCGAACTCTTCACGGGCCCCCACCCTCAATCCCTCCCCCGCTGCGGCGGGAGAGGGAAGGACGGCCCCTGCCCCCACGTAGCGCCCCCACCTTTCATTGGCCGCAAGCGCCCCGCGCCGCGGCGGAGCGGGCAAGGATGCCCGCGGACCAGACCGCCCCTTCCGCGCCCCGGCGGAGCGGGCAGGATGCCCTCACCCCCAGCCCCTCTCCCGGAAGGCATAGGTAGCGACACGGAGTTGTCCAGATGCGGCGGGGCCCGCGATGTGGCATGAATGGGGCGGCCGCGCCCGTCAGATCTGTCTCCCCTGCCGGGCACGGCCGGAGAAGATCATGCCACCGCCAACGCACGCATGCCCGTCGCTGCCGCCGTCGTCGCCTCCGGTGTCGCGTTCCGAACGGCGCGCAGGAAGAGCAGCGCCGACAGCACGCCATCCGGGCGCTGCTCGACCCCGGCCTGCCGGACTTGTCCGCGTCGCCCATGCCGTCGGTCCTTCCCTCCGCCGGTACGGGGTCCCCGCCCCTCGCCGTCGCGGTGACCCGGTGGGTGCGCACGCTCCTGGCGGGCACCGGCACCGCCTGCGCGGTGATGAACCGC
>CAMBEO010000103.1 GCA_945865725.1 Thermoflexus hugenholtzii JAD2
CCGAGCATGTCGACGATGTCGCGAGGGGTGCGGATCACGCGTCGCGCGTCGGGCGTCGCGAGGCTGAGGCGACGGGCCAGTTCGAAGGCGGCCTTGAGCTCGATCGCCTTGACCGGGCCGACGCCCCGCATCCGCACGAGGTCGGCCAGGCTTGCGCTGGCGAGGCCGGCCAGGCCGTCGTGCGTGGCCAGCGCGCGTGTCGCCAAGGCCAGGGCGCTCTCGGGATGGGTGCCGGAGGTGCCGGTGCGCCAGAGGATGGCGACCAGTTCGGCGAGGCTCAACGCCTCCGGCCCAAGCGCCGCGAGTCGCTCGCGAGGACGTTCGGAGGGCGGCAAGTCCCTGATCGCGACGTATTTGCCTTGCGCCGGATCCGGTGTCGCGGGGGTTTCCTCGCTCGCGCGGGCCGGTGCGACGCTAGCCGTCCTGGTCGAGCGGCGCTGCGGTCCGGCGCCATAGTCCACGGGACCACGGTATCGCCCCCTGGCGGACCGCGCGAGTGACCATCCACGACGTGCGCCCCGGTCGCCGTCGCCACTCGCCCTGGGTTGGCGCCGCGATCCTCCTTGGGCGCATTGCCGCGGTCGCGTCGCGGCTTGCGGGGCGCGGGGGCACGGCGCTTCCGGGGCTCATCGCGGAACGCGTCGCCCCGCACGCGCTCGCGCACCTCGCGGCGCAAGTCCCACGGGGCGTCGTGATGGTCACGGGCACGAACGGCAAGACGACCACCAGCCACATGGTGCATGCGCTGTTGTCGGCCGCGGGATGGCCGGTGATCCACAACGCCTCCGGCTCGAACCTGCCGCGCGGGATCCTTGCGACGCTCCTGGCGAGGGCCGCGGTGACCGGCGCGTTGCGCGTCGCGCCGGGCACGATCGCCGTCCTGGAGGTGGACGAGGCGGCGGTGCCGGCGGTGCTGGCCGCGACCGGTGCGAGCGTGCTCGTCGTGACGAACCTGTTCCGTGACCAGCTCGACCGGTACGGCGAGGTTGACGCGGTGCGCGACCGGTGGCGCGCGGCGCTCGAGGCGCTGCCGCCTGGACGACGCCCAACCCTGGTCTTGAACGTCGACGACCCGGGCGTGGCGGGCTTGGCGCGGGTTGCTGGCCCGGCGGGCACGGTCGCGTTCGGCGTCGATGACCCGAAGATCGGGCGGGCACTTCCTGACCACGCGGCGGACGCGCGCACGTGCCCGGAGTGCGGTGGCCGCCTCGACCATGCCTGGGTGACCTACGGGCACCTCGGTGACTGGCGGTGCCCGGCAGGCCATCGGCGTCCGCCGCTTGCGGTCGCGGCACGGGAGGTCACGGGCGGCGCCGCCCGCATCTCGTTCACCCTGGCAACACCCGACGGGTCCGTGCCGGTCCACCTGCAAGTGCCTGGCACCTACAACGCCTACAACGCGATCGCCGCCGCCGGCGCGGGCCTGTCCCTCGGTATCCCCCTGGCGACGATCAGCGACGCGCTCGGATCCTTCCGCGGCACCTTCGGCCGCTTCGAACGCGTCGCCGTCGGAGACCGGGTGGTCCTGCTCGTCCTCGCCAAGAATCCGGTCGGGATGAACGAGGCGCTGCGTGCGGTCTCGCAGGATGCAGGTGCAAGCGACCTCCTGCTCGCCCTGAACGACCTCGATGCGGACGGGCGGGACGTCAGCTGGGTGTGGGATGCCGACTTCGAGGTCATCGCGCCGCATGCTCGCCGGGTGACCGTGTCGGGTCGGCGCGCGCCCGACCTCGCGCTGCGCCTGTCGTATGCCGGGATCGGCGCACCGGGCGACCCGGGCACGACGCGAGTGGTTGTCGAGGAGCTCGGTGCCGCCCTTGACCACGCGCTCGCGGGTGCGCGTCCCGGCGGCACGGTCGCCGCGGTCACCACGTACACGGCGATGCTTGCGTTGCGCGCGGTTCTCGTCGCGCGGGGGCTGGCGCTCCCGTTCTGGGAGGATGCGGGCGGGTCAAGGTCGCCCGCGGACCAACCGCCCTCCACCCCGGCGGGCAGGGATGCCCGCGGACCAAGCCCCGCCCGGGCCACCCCGGCGGGGGACCAACCCCCACCCTCAATCCCTCCCCCGCTGCGGCGGGAGAGGGAAGCACCACCCCCCACTGGCGCGCGGCGCGTCCGGGTTGGACACCTTTACGCCGACTTGCTCAACCTGTACGCGGACCGCGGGAACGTGGTCACCTTGCGTCGACGGTGCGAGTGGCGGGGCATTGATTTCGACGTCGTTGCCCTGGGGATCGGCGACCGGGTCGCGCCGGACATGTACGACCTGCTCTTCATGGGCGGCGGCCAGGACGGCGACCAGGCCTTCCTTGCCGACGACCTCTTCCGCATGAAGGCCGATGGGCTGCGTGGCGCCGTCGCGGATGGGGTGCCCCTGCTCGCGGTGTGCGGGTCGTACCAGTTGCTCGGGCACCACTACGACCCGGCAAGCGGGCCCCGGCTCGCGGGCCTGGGCATCTTCGACGTGCATACGGTGCATCCCGGACCCGTCGCGCGCCGGTGCATCGGGAACGTCGTCGCCGAGTGGCCGGGTGCGCCAGAGGGGGCGCCGCGTACGCTCGTCGGGTTCGAGAACCATGGCGGGCGCACCTGGCTCGGTCCGGGCGCGACGCCGCTCGCACGCATCATCACCGGCCACGGCAACAACGGCGAGGACCGTACCGAGGGGATCGTCGTGGCCAATGCGATCGGCACCTACCTTCATGGGTCGCTGCTGCCGAAGAACCCGCACCTTGCCGACCGCCTCATTGCGATGGCCCTCGACCGGAGCGGGGCGACCGCGCTCGAACCGCTCGACGACGAGGTGGAGTGGCGTGCCCACGAGAGCGTCCTGGCGAGGCATGTCGCCGGCCGGCGCGGCACCAGGGGCCTGGCGAAATGACGCTGGACGGACTTGCGGTGGCGTGCCTCGCGCGCGAAATGCATGACCGCCTGCTCGGGCACCGGGTCCAGCACGTGCATCACACGGGGCAGGACGCCCTCGCGCTCGAGTGCTACGGCAGCGGTCGCCGGTCCTGGCTTGTCGCCTGCACGCATCCGGCGCATCCGGCGGCGTTTATCGCCGAGGTCCGACCGCCCCGGCCTTCCGACGAGGTGACGCCCCTCATGCTGCGCCTGCGCAAGTTCGTCGACGGCGCGGTCGTTGCCGGGATCTCGGCGCCGGCGCTTGAGCGAATCCTGCGCATTGACCTCGACGCCCGCGTGGACGAGGTGCCGCGCCGGATCACCCTGATCGTCGAGTTGCTCGGTCCGGGAAGCCTGGTGATCATGGTTGACGGGTCCGGGACGATCCTGGAGTCGTCCCGGCGGATCGCCCCGACGTCGAC
>CAMBEO010000104.1 GCA_945865725.1 Thermoflexus hugenholtzii JAD2
GAGTTCCGGGGCGAGGACGTGCGCACGAAGTTCGGCGGGCACATCCCGGGGGCGGTCAACGTCGACTGGGTCGAGAACTACGGTGGCGCAACCCTGCTCAAGGAGCCCGAGGCGCTGCGCTCGATGTACGAGTCGAAGGGCGTGACCCCCGAGAAGGAAGTCATCGCGCATTGCCAGACCGGCCAGAGGTCATCGGTCTCGTACCTCGTGTTGCGCCTCCTTGGCTACCAGAAGGTCGGCAACTACGCCGGCTCTTGGGTGGAGTGGGGCAATGACGAGGTGACGCAGAAGGCACAAGGGGCCTAGCGTCAGGCACGATTCGGCGATGTCGACGGCGGAACTTGGTGAGTCACGGGGCCAGTCGGTCAGGGGCGCGGGAGCGGACGGGGCAACCTCGTTCCGCTCGCCCCGGGTGCCAGACCGCGCGGGCGGGACGCTAGCCGTTCCAGTCGCCGTGAGGTGGGCCGCCGGAGCGGCCACGTTGGTCTTGGTCCTCTGCTACACGGTTACTAGCCTCGTGGTGGTACTGAACGCCACCGGCAATGCCACCGGCGTCATCTGGTTGCCGTCGTTCCCGGACTGGTACTACGCTAGCGCGGCCGGCCTGTACCGGCCGTTCGCGGGCTGGTTCGCGCTTATCGAACCGGTCCGCGGGCACCCGGCGGTCGACTACACGACGTACGCCTGGGTGAGCCGCGCGCCGTTCTTGGCGTTCCTACCCGCCGCCCTCGCAGCGTGGGGAGCGCGACCCGGCCGACGTTTGCTCGTGGCCGGTGCGACGTTTGGCACATTGATTCTCGTCGTGGCCACCGGCGCGCTCGGCGCACATGCGCTTGGCAACCTCGGCGTGCGTGGGGCTGTCGAGGCGGCGGCGCGCGAGGCGGGCGCATGGGGCCCGGCGATCCTGTTCGTCCTGATGGTCGCGCAGGCCGTCCCGACACCCGTGCCGACCGTCGCGATCACGCTGGCGGCGGGCCTCCTCTACGGGACGGCCTGGGGCAGCCTCCTCGCGTGGTCGGGCGCGATGGTCGCGGCGGCGGTGTCGTTCGCGCTCGGCCGATGGCTTGGGAGGCCGATCGTCTCCCGCCTCGGGGGGGCGCGGGCGCTCGACGCCGTCGACCGGTGGTCGGGGAGCGGCTCTTTCCGTGCGGTGCTCGTCGCGCGCCTAATCCCGCCGGTCAGCTACCGGGCGACGAGCCTTGCGGCTGGCCTCCTGCCGATCGGGTTGCCATCCTTCCTCATTGCGACCGGCGTCGGGCAGGCGCCGGCCACCGTCGCATACGCCGCCCTTGGTGCGAGCCTGCTTGGCGACGCGTCGACCATCGCGTGGGCGGCGGGCGCGATCGGCATCGCGGTTGCGGTCGTCTCGCTCGTCGAAGCGTGGACACGCGCTACGGCCCAAGTTCGGGCATCAGTCGTGCGACGTGGACTTGCGGTGGTGCGGACCGTGCGGTTCCGGCTTGGTGCGAGCCTCGCGCTGATGGGCCTGCTCGCATGGCAACTCGGAACGGGCCAGGTCGGCGACGCGCTCCGCTCGGCGGATCCCGGGTGGCTCGCCGTGGGAGCGGCGGGAACGGTCGCGGCGCTCGCCGTGAGCGCACTGAAGTGGCAGGTGCTATTGCGCGCCGCCGGGGTCCGGGCCGGGTATGGCCTGCTGTTCGAGGCGTACGTCGTCGGGCTGTTCTTCAACAACTTCCTGCCGTCGAACGTGGGCGGGGACGTGGCCCGCGCGCGCATCGTCGGAAAGTCGACGGGCTCGTCCGCGATCGTCGCCGGCTCGATCATCGGCGAGCGGTTGCTGGCCGGCCTCGCCCTGGTGGCGACCGCGGTCGGGGCGCTTGCGGTGTCACCGTGGCTGGCGGGAATCGTCGGCGACGCCGTCGGCGCTATCGGACTGGCGTTCGTCGCGCTGACCCTCGGATGCGCCATGCCCGGGCCGCGCGCGAGGGTCGTGGCGTGGCTTGGACCGGACGGCAAGCGCGGCGCCGTCGCCCGCGCGGTGATCGGACTGGGGGCAAGCCTCGGTCGACCATCGGTGGTCGCGACGGTGTTCGCGTGGTCGCTCGTCTTCCAGGCACTCGTGATCGTCGTCGCGTGGAGCGGCTTCCGTGCCGTAGGTGCGGACGTGCCGGTGGATGCGGTGATCGCCCTCATCCCGGTCATCTCGGCGGTGCAGCTGCTGCCGGTGTCCGTCGGGGGCCTGGGTGTGCGCGAGGGCGCGTACGCGGTGCTCTTCGGCGCGTGTTGCGGGACGCCGGCGGCGGAGTCGGTCGCCGCGTCGCTGGCCTTCGCTGGCATCGTGGCGGCGGTCAGCATCGTCGGCGGGGTGCGGTTCGCGACCAGAGGGGCGAGTGCCCGTCCCGGGTTCGAAGGCCGACAAGACCCCGACACGGTGGCCATCGCGACCGTGGTGCGCGAGATCGAACGCACGACGTGGTTCGACGCCGGGTGGCTCTGGAACTTTGTTGACGGCATGCGCACGGCCGGAAGGACACCGGAGCAGACGCTCGCGGCGCTGCGTCGCCAAGGCTCGGCGAACAGACTTGCCGGTCCCAGGCTCATAACCCGGCGACTGCAACTCCTGGCGCGCGCCGTCGGCCGGGTGTTCGTCCCGCCCGCGTCCCCGGAGGCGTAGGCATCAGGACGTGGGCATCGGCGCGTCAGTTCGCCGCGCGCACCACGCCTTGCTCCGTCATGACCTTCAGGCCGCTCTCGGTGTAGTCCCTGAAGTCCGGTTGGACTTGCGCCCAATCGGCATACGCGCGCGCGGCCTCCTCGAGCGACCGTTCGGCGCGCCATCCGAGCGCCGCGAGGCCCGAGATGTCCGACTGGATGTGGCGCGTGTCGCCGACGCGGAACCGTCCCGGCACCTCCGGAATGACAGGAATGCCTAGCGCACGACCGACGACCTGGGCGTAGTCGAGGACAGTGATCGCCCGTCCGCCACCGACGTTGAGCGCCTGGAAGTCGGTGCGCGGGTCATCGAGGGCGATGAGGTTGGCTCGTGCCACGTCCCAGACCGTGACGAAGTCCCGCAACTGGCCGCCATCCTCGAACACGATCGGTTGGCGTCCGTGCAGGACCCGTTGCACGAAGAT
>CAMBEO010000105.1 GCA_945865725.1 Thermoflexus hugenholtzii JAD2
GTCTGGCCGCTCACCTCGAGCGCCTCGCCGATCGCGCGATTGCTCCGCCCCCGGGCGACCAACGAGAGCACCTCGAGGTCACGTGCGCCCAGGCCGTCGTCGGCGTCGCGTTCGCGACCCACGGGGACCCGGGGCGGGGCTACTGGTGCCGCCTCGGTCGGGCGCCTGCCGAGGACGGCCGCGTCGAACACGTACCTGCCGTCAGCCACCTGGACCAGGATCGCGCCGAGATCCGGCGCCTCCATCGCTCGCCCGACGTACGCCGCGGTCCCGAACCGGAGCGCGTCGAACAGCTCGGCCTCCCGGGGGGTCTCAGAAACCACGACGACCGCTGCTGATGGGAACCGCCTGCGCACCGCCACGGCCGCGCCAAGCCCGTGCGATCGCGCCGCGCCCGGCGCGACCGGCACGTTCGTTCCGACGACGACGACCGACGCCCGGGTGGTGTTGACGACCCCAAGCAACGTCTCCACGTCAGCGGCTTCCGCGACCGGTTCCAGGCGCCCGGTCCCCCGCGCGGCCAACTGCACCCCAACCCGAAAGTGCGGCTGGGCATCCGCAACGGCAAGCCGCGTGATGCGCGTTCCCGCCCCCGACCACCCGTCCACGTCCGATCTCCCGCGGGGGCGCATCCCCAGCCATGCCGAGCGCGACACGCACGAGCCTTCAGCACCGCGGGGACGCGACGGTTGCCTGCCTCCCGCGTGCGAGTCGCGCTACTGTAGTGCGATGCCCTTGCCGGGCGCCACCGTGCCCTCGCGCCCACCTCGCGACCCCGTCAGCCTCGTCGCCGTCGTGCACAACGCTCGCATCATTTCGAGACACTCGATCGATTGGCGCCGCGATACCGGCGCCATCGGGACACGCACGGACTACCTGCCGCGGGCCGTGCCAGATGCGCCGGCGCGCGGCATCTCCACTGACACGTGATCCACCGCCCGCGCGACCGGACCAGTAGTGGCGCGTTGACGCCCAGAGGGACCGCGCGCGACGCGCGTCCCAAGACGGGAGACCTTCGCTTGCGACCCGAACACCCCATTCCATTTGCCGACGCCGACGCGCCCGTGCCTCAGCCCTTGACACGCGCGCCTCGCCGCGCCGCCCTCGCCCATGTCGCCGCCGTGGCCGGTGCCACCGCCTTCTCGACCCGGGTCGCCTTCGCTCAGGAAGGCGCGCCTGCCGAGGAGCCGCCAGCCGAACCGGATCCTGACGCCGTCCCGCCGGAAATGGCCCCGGTCGAGATGCCCGTCGGTCCGGTCGGGGTCGAGCCGTTCGCGGGCTTCGGCTACGGCATGCAGGCCCACCTCTACTACCAGGACGTGCCGAAGGTCTCGCGGCTCGTCACCGATGCCGGGTTCGGCTGGATCAAGCAGCAAGTCCGGTGGAGCGATGTGGAACCCAAGAAGGGGGCGCCCGACTGGTCGCAGATCGACCTCATCGTCGACGGCGCGTCGAAGGCCAACCTCAAGATCCTCTTCAGCGTCGTCACCGCGCCCGCGTGGTCGCGTGCCGACGGTCATGTCGATGGCCCGCCCGACGACTACGCCACCTTTGGGACGTTCCTGACCGCACTCGCGTCCCGGTACCTCGGGAAGGTCCACGCCTACGAGGTGTGGAACGAGCAGAACTTCAGTCGCGAGTGGGGCGGGGGCAAGATCAACGCAGGGCAATACATCGAACTCCTCGCCGTGGGGCACGCCGCCCTGAAGGCCGTCGACCCGAACGTCGTGGTGATCGCGGGCGCCCTGACCCCGACCGGCTACAACGACTTGGCTATCGCCGTCGATGACGTGTTGTATCTCCAGCAGATGTACGCGTACAAGGACGGTATGCTCAGGTCCATCTGCGACGCCATCGGTGCCCACGCCGGGGGCTTCAACAACCCGCCGGACGACACGCCACAGAAGAAGAGCGTGCCCTCGACCACCTTCAAGGGGCACCCGAGCTTCTACTTCCGGCGGATCGATGGCCTGCGCGAGATCATGATCCTTTCGGGCGACTCCGAGAAGGGCATGTGGCTTACCGAGTTTGGGTGGAGCACGCTCAACAAGGCCCGTGGATACGAGTACGGGGCCGACATCTCAGAGGCCGACCAGGCGAAGAACCTCGTTCGCGCGTACCAGATCGGTCGCGAGACCGGTTGGGTCAGCGCGATGTTCGTATGGAACCTCAACTTCCAGATGATCGTGCCCGACACGGACGAGAAGTGGCCGTTCGGGATCGTCCGGAAGGACGGGTCGCCCCGGCCGGCGTTCACCGCCCTGAAGCAGATGCCCAAACTCCCGTAGCCGCTGGGCGCGACCCGCAAGGCGAAGCCGTCCCGTTTCCGGCGACGATCGCACGCCGGGTCGTCGATGTCGGCGAAAACGCCGAGAGGGCCGTCCCCCGGTGGGGGACGGCCCTCTCGATTCCCGGCCGCGTGGATTGCTACTCGAGGAACGACTGCAGCTTGCGGAGTTCCGGCGAGAGGCGTAGCTTGGCCAGCGCTTCCGCCTCGATCTGGCGCACGCGCTCGCGCGACATGTTCAGCTCGTCGCCGATCTCGGCCAGCGTCGACATCGGGCCGGTCTCCTTGTCCGCTTCACCCTTGCCGAGGCCGAACCGGAGCTTGAGCACCGTCTGCTCGCGCGGCGTGAGCGTCTGCAGTACCCGTTCCAACTCGTCAACGAGAAGGCGACGGGAGGCCAGCGCCTCCGGTCCAAGGCTCAAGTCGTCGGCAAGGGCGTCGCCCAGCGTCAAGTCATCGGAGTCGCCGTCGATGCCCAGCGGCTTCTCCAGCGACAGCGTCGCCCGCGACGCCCGCTGCGCCTCCTCGACCTGCAAGACCGGGATTTTCAGTTCGGCCGCGACCTCCTCGGCGTTCGGGCGCCGGCCGAGCGATTGCTCGAGCTGTCGCGACACGCGGGCGATCGCGGTGAGCCGCTCGACGACATGCACGGGCAGGCGGATGACGCGCCCCTGGTCGGCGAGGGCGCGGCTCACGGCCTGCCGGATCCACCAGTAGGCGTACGTCGAGAACCGGTACCCCGTCCGCGGGTCGTACTTGCTCACCGCGCGGTCCAGGCCGATGTTCCCCTCCTGCACGAGGTCGAGGAG
>CAMBEO010000106.1 GCA_945865725.1 Thermoflexus hugenholtzii JAD2
GGTGGAGTACCTCTTCGGGTACCCGATGCACGCCCTCATCGAGGCTGCCGCCATCGCGGGCATCCGGCCGATCATCGCTCGCACCGAGAAGAGCCTCATCAACATTGCCGACGGCTACGCGATGGCGACGAATGGTCGACGCGCGGCCGTCGTGTGCGTGCAGGGCGGGCCTGGGATCGAGAACGCGTTCGGGGGCGTCGCCCAGGCGTTCGCTGATGGCACGCCGATGCTCGTACTTCCAGGCGGGGGCGAGGTTCGGGCCCACGGTCTCGGGGGAGAGTTCGACCCGCTCCCGAGCTTCCGGCACGTCACAAAGTGGGCCGCGCGCGTGCCATCCGCCGAGCGACTCCCGGCAATGCTCCGACACGCCTTCGCGCAGATGCGCAGCGGTCGCCCCGGCCCGGTCCTCCTCGAGTTGCCGCGCGACGTGATGGGCGCCACGGTCGATCACCTGCCGACGCACGTCCCGCCACGCCACGTGCGCAGCGCCGGCGACCCGGAGGTGATCGCCTCGGTGGCGCGCCTGGCCATGGGTTCGCCCCGCCTGCTCATCCACGCCGGCCAAGGTGTCCTCTGGGCGGAGGCGACCGACGCGCTCGTCGACCTCGCCGAGATCCTTGGCGCGCCGGTCATCACCACGCTCTCGGGCAAAAGTGGATTCCCGGAGGGCCATCGCCTCTCTGCCGGTGCGGGCGGGCTCTCGATCGCCCACTCGGCGGCCTATGCGCTTCGCGAGTGCGACGTCGTCCTCGGCATCGGCTGCAGCTTTTCGCAGGGGTCATTCTCGCCCCCCATTCCGCCCGGCAAGGTGGTCATCCACGCGACCAACGATCCTCACGACCTCGACCGGCATGTCCGGGCGGACCACGCGATCGTCGGTGATGCCCGGCTCGTCCTGGAGCAGCTGGTGGCCGCGGTGCGGGACCTGAAAGCCTCGGGGCAGCCGATCGCGCGGGACGCCAGCTACCTCGAAGGCATCGCGCAGGCACGGGAGGCGCAGCGCACCGAGCGCCACGCGCAGCGGACGGCCGCGACCCAGCCAATCAACCCCTACCGGGTGATCGACGAGGTCATGCGCGCGATTGACCCTGACACGGCGATGGTTACCCATGACTCGGGGAACCCGCGCGACCAGGTCCTCCCGAACTACGTGGCGACGCGACCGCGGGGCTACCTTGGATGGGGAAAATCGACGCAGCTTGGCACCGGCCTGGGCATCGCGATTGGCGCGAAACTGGCGCATCCCGACCGGATCTCGATCAACTTCATGGGCGACCTCGCCTTCGGCACCGCGGCCATGGAACTCGAGACCGCGGTCCGCGAAAAGATCGGCACGATCACCATCTTGCTGAACAACTCGGTGATGGGCGGGTACGTCTCGTACATGCCCACGGCCGCGGAGGTGTTCCGGAGCAATCGCCTGAGCGGCGATTACACCGCCGTGGCACGTGGCCTCGGGGCGCACGCGGAACGGGTCGAGCGTCCCGACGACCTCGCCGCCGCGATCTCGCGCGCCGTTGCCGTCTCACGAGGGGGACGCCCCGCCCTGATCGAGGCGATTACCAAGGAGGAACCGGTCTACCTCCGGTCGCGAGACGCCGTCCTCGGATCGCATTGATCCCGGCGTCCTTCCCTCTCCCGTTGGTCCGCGGGCAACCGCGTCCCCCGGGGGAGGGGCGGTGGTGCTTCCCTCTCCCGCCGCAGCGGGGGAGGGACTGACAGTGGGGGTGCTTCCCGCTTCCCTCTCCCGCCGCAGCGCGGGGCGCTTGCGGCCAATGGAAGGGGGCCGTCCCTCCCGTCACCCCTTCCCTTCGGCAAGCAGGCGCCGGCCAACCTCGTTGCTGACGAGAAGGCCGGCATCCGTCAGGCAGGCGCGCTCGTCGTCCACCTCCAGGAGGCCAAGTCCGGCGCACTCGCGCAACGTGACGGGCCAGCGATCACGCGGGTCGACGCCGAACCGGTCGCGAAACGTCGCGAACCCGATGCCCTCGTGGCGGATGCGCAACCCGAGAATCCCGGTCTCGCCCATCGCCGCGACCTCATCGAGGAACTCTGAGCCAGCCTCCGGCGATTCCCCCCCAGCGGCGCGTCGGAGGTACTCGCGCAGGTCCCGGACGTTCCACGCGCGCCGTCCACCGACGTACCGGTGGGCCGCCATGCCGAAGCCAAGGTACGACTCGTTGCGCCAGTACGTCCGGTTGTGCCGGGAGGCGTGGCCCGGGCGGGCCCAGTTGGACACCTCATCGTGCACCAGGCCCGCTTCCCGCACGATCGGGAGGGCCGCCTCGTACATGTCAGCAACCAGGTCGTCGTCAGGCACGGTCCACCGCCCGGCGGCGACGTGCCTCGCCAGGGCGGTGCCTTCCTCGATCGCCAGCGCGTACAGGCTCAAGTGGTCAGGAGCAAGGTCGAGCGCACGCCGCAAGTGGTCACGCCAGGTCGGCAGGTCCTGCCACGGCAGCCCGTAGATGAGATCGAGGTTCAGGGAGGCGACGCCAGCGTCACGCGCGGTGCGCACGGACTGCGTGGCCGTCGCCGCGTCGTGGGTCCGCCCGAGGCGGAGGAGCGTCGTGTCGTCGAGGCTTTGCACCCCGAGGCTGACGCGCGTGACCCCGGCTTCAAGCCACGATGCCGCCTCGATCGCACCGAACGTGCCGGGATTCGCCTCCAGGGTCACCTCCGACCCGGAGCCGAGGCCCCCATGTTCCGTGACCAGGGTACGAAGGATCCGTGCGATGTCCGCAGGCGCCAGGAGCGAGGGCGTCCCACCCCCGAGGTAGGCGGTCTCGAGCGGGACGGTCGTCGCACTCGCCGCGGTTTCCCGGATCTCGGCGACGATCGCGTCGACGTAGGCCGGCATGCGGTCACGCTGCCCTGCGACGACCGCGAAGTCGCAGTACGCGCAGACCGTGAGGCAGAACGGGACATGGACGTACGCCGATCGGGGAGCCAGCCACCTCGGCGGTGCCTGACAGCTCCCACCCCCGGCCCCTCTCCCGTCAAGCGTCGTCATTCCTTCCAGAGCGTACGCGGCGTTCGACCGGACATGGACGTTCTGGTGCCA